>JAKJCA010000043.1 GCA_022706685.1 Bacillota bacterium | reverse complement strand
GGCGGATTGTAACATCAACTGCCCCGGTTGAGGAAAAAGAATAGCTCAACGGAGCGACTTCTTGTAGACTGTTGGTTACTACACTAACAAAGCACAAGGAGGCAGCCCGATGAGCCAAGAAGAATATAGCATGGAACGGATGAAAAGGAAACATTTAAGCGAGGAAGAACGGAAAATAATCGAGCGGGAAATGAGAAGCGGCGCCAGCAAAGCGGGAATCGCGCGTTTGCTGCACAGGGACATCAGCACCATCAAACGGGAGATCAAGCGCGGAAGCGTCATACAGCGGAAAGAGAACCCTTACGCCAGCCGCAACCCGAAAGTTCCGGATTATTTGGAAAAAATGGTGTATTTCTGGGATGCGGGGCAGTCCGCCTATCTCCGAAACCGGCAGAAATGCGGCGCAAAAAACAAAGTAATCGCTTGCGCCGAACAGGTACAATATGTCGAGGCAAAGATTTTAGGGAAAGAGAAATGGTCGCCCGACGCGGCAATCGGCTTTGCAAAAGCCAACGGCCTCTTTCCGGGCCAAGAGTTCAGCACAAAAACATTCTACAACTGGATCGACGACGGGCTTGTGAGGGTGAAGAACATCGATCTGCTTTTAAAAGTGCGCCGAAAACCGAAGAAACCAAGGCGGGAGCGAAAACGGGTCATGGGAAAAAGCATAGAGGAAAGGCCTTCGTCCATTGATGCCCGGGAAGATTTCGGACATTGGGAAGGCGACGGAATGGTAGGCAAAGGCAGGCGGGGGCACCTCATCAGTTTGGTGGAAAGAAAGACCGGCGCAGGGTTCCTGTTCAATGTTGCCACGAGGGAGAGCAATAAAATCGTCGAGGTGCTGGATATGCTTCAACAAGAATACAAAGGTTGTTTTAACGCTATTTTTAAGACCATTACCTTTGACAACGGGCCTGAGTTTTCTGACAGCGACGGGATGGAAAACGGCAGGGGCACGCAAGTCTACTATGCGCACCCGTACAGCAGTTATGAGCGCGGGATCAACGAGAACTGGAACGGCATCGTCAGGCGGTTTATTCCCAAAGGTAAAAGCTTTGACAATCTGAAACAAGAAGATTTACAAAGAATCTGTCATTATATCAATACGATGCCGAGAAAGCGGTTAGGGTACAGAACGCCTCTGGACTTGTGGAACGAAGCCATTCGCCATATACTTGCAGCATAAGCGCCACGGCAAGCGCGCCGCGCTTTGGATTCCCTCCATTCCGCTTCGCTTCATTCCGGAAATCCAAAGCAATATCTTCCACCAGCAGTTTTCTTTACCGGTGCAGTTGAATTTACAATCGACGCGAAAATCTTATCGAAGCGGAAAAGGAGACGAATGTCTGTGCGGCAAGTCGCTTTCGCTTGTAAGCACGATGAAATTCTGCTATAATCTGCTCACTCGAAGCGCCTTGAGGGCGCTCGCTTTATGGAGGTACGCCGATGCCAGTTAAAATTGCCAACGGGCTCCCCGCCCAAGGCATATTGGAAAAAGAAAACATATTCGTCATGACGGAATCGCGGGCAATTCACCAGGACATCCGCCCGCTGAAAATATTGCTGCTGAACCTGATGCCGAATAAAATCGAAACCGAAACGCAAATTCTCCGCCTGCTGAGCAACTCGCCGCTCCAAATCGATATTGAACTGCTTCAGACGGCAACGCATGTTTCCCGGAATGCGCCGCAGGAGCATATGATTAAATTCTATAAGGTATTTGACGATATCAAGAACGAAAAGTTCGACGGCCTTGTGGTCACCGGCGCTCCGGTGGAACACCTTGAGTTTGAGCAGGTCGATTATTGGGAAGAGTTGAAAGAGATCCTTGAATGGAGCAAAACGAACGTCTATTCGACCTACCACATCTGCTGGGGCGCGCAGGCGGGCTTGTATTACCGTTACGGTATCCCGAAATATCCGCTGAAGGAAAAAATGTTCGGCGTATTTGAACACAGGATGCTCGACCCGTATCATCCCCTGCTGCGCGGGCTGAACGATATCTTTTATGTGCCGCACTCCCGGCATACCGAAATCCGCAGAGGCGACATCGCCCACGTCAAAGACCTGCAGATATTGACCTTTTCGGATGTCGCCGGCGTGCATCTTGTCGCCGATATGGACTGCCGCAATTTTTACGCGACCGGGCATTCCGAGTATGACCGGCTGACTCTCGACGGCGAGTACAAGCGGGACCTCGCCAAAGGGCTGCCCATTCAAGCGCCGGTCAATTATTACCCTGCCGGCCGGGAAGATGCCCAGCCCCCGATTACCTGGCGCGAGGCAGGCAGCATATTGTTCGGCAACTGGTTGAATTACTTCGTTTATCAGCGGACGCCCTACGATCTGAGCACGCTTTAGCACTGTTTATGACGAAATGCCCTCCTAAACGGAGGGTTTTTTCATGTATGAATATGGGTCTCAACTGATTTTCAGGAAACTGCGGGCATCAATCAGCAAATTGCCCACCTCTGCCGGTTTGTTGTTGTAATTGACATAGACTTTGGCCGCGACGTCGTACTCGGTGCAGAAAACGCCTTCATCCGCTTGATAATGTGCGGTTATCCTCGCGCCGGCAATATCCGCGAGCGCTTTGTTTGCAGCGGGGTAAAAATCGGCAGCGCGGGCAATCCAGTTTTCGTAATATCTGTTGTCTTGAGAAGGCGGCAGCGAAGGATCGGCGTTATAGTTCCATTCGTACGAGGGGAAAGCGCCGTATTCGATGGATTTCAGCAGCATCTCCTCGGGATCGGAGGCGTCATTGACGGGCGTTCCGGCGTAAGAAACCAGCCCGTGCAGAAGCATGGGCACAAAAGGCACCGGTTCATAACCTTTCACCGCAGGATATGTGGTGGTCATGGGTAAATCCATGATCAGGTCGGCATTTTTTACCGCATAGAAGAAACCGGTCGCCACCGCTGTTTTTCTGCCGATCGAGAGCGCGCGGATTTGATCCGACGCATTGTTCAAGGCGCTTTGCCTTGACGCGTCCGCCGAATAGTCTGAATAAAGCAGGCTGCCGGCGTCGGAAACGCTGAAGCCGGTAAAGGAAAAACCGCGCATACAGGCAATCAGGTCCGCCGCGTTGCCCGCCGTTTTCCTCTGTGAACAAACATTGCTTTTTGTTCCCGTGCGCGCCGCGGCGGAAAAGCCTTCGCCCGTGATGTCTTCAGCCGGGCTGCCTCCAAAATAAAAGGAGCCGTCGGTATACAGTTCCATCTTTTGGGCATACATATAGGCGCACAGTTGCTCGAGGCCTTTTTTCCCGCCCGCCCGGCGCAGGATGTTTTTGCCGAATATGCCGTCGCGGAAAACGCCGCGGTAACGCAGGCTGACCGAATCGACTCCCTTGGCTTTCAGGCGGGTCAGAATGTCGAGCGCTTCTTCAAAATCGGTTTGCACTCTTATTTTGCGTGATCCCCAGATGCCGTCTTTCTCCCGGGCAGCAGACAGGGTCAGCACCAGCGGAATACTCCCGGACGTTTCGGCATTGCGCAAAGGCAGTCTGCCGTTTCGCATCAGTTCCTCCCGGCAGGCGGTTGCGATGCCGTTGAGCGATGCGTTCTTGTCTGACACAAACTTATAAGCCACGGTAACTTTCTCGAGCGAATCTGCCGCGAGATACAGCCGCGATCTTCCTGCGTCCTCGGCAATACGGTGCGGCGTCACGGTAAACCGGGCCCATGCCCGGTGATAACCGTCCGCTCCGTTCGCCCTGTCGGCTTTGATAACAGCGGCGAAATCCGCGTTGTCGGCTGCGCCGGCATCCGCTCCGGTTACAATCGCGGCGAAAGCATCGTCGCCTTGTTTGACCCCAAACGCCGCGACAAGCGCTTCATGCGGGCTCGATACGCCGCTGACGGCGGGATCGCTGCCGTAAACATCCAGCGAAACCGGTTCGAAGCCCGCCTGCTCGACAGAGGTGTCGAGGAGGGCCCCGCATCCGTCCGGCAATAAGATGAAGTCGCCTTCCGCAGCCGCCGCGCTTGCGCCGAAGAAGCCGAGCAGGTCGAGCGAGAGAATCCTGGCGCCGGCATCGCCCTTGATTCGGCTTTGTGCGGCCGACACGCGCAACACGCCGTCGTTGAGCGTATAAACCAAAATAATCCGGAAGACGGCTTTGCCCGCGATATCGGCCAGATAGGTGACCGTCATGCCCTCTTTGCCTGTTTCGATTTTCGTTTTGCCTGCCGAAACGCAGCTGTCCTGCGAGTCGACCAGGTATATTTTACCCGCGCAGAACACGCGCATGGAGAAAACCGACGCCACCGTGGAAACGTTGTTTTTATCAGCCGCACTGGGCAGGGCATACCAGTATTTATTATTCAGTGTTTCTCTGACGACGGGCGCGCATGTGCTTTCATCCGCCAGTAGTTCGATTAAGCCGGATTTTGCGATAGATGCCAGTTTTTTCGGATCGGCAGTAAAATGCAGCGGCGCTTCGTGTTTCGCAGACCGCACATCCTCCGATGGTGTGTAATCGACGGCAACCGACCGCGCCGGCTGCCTGCCGCCGCAGGAAGCCAGTGTGAATACAAGGCTCAGCGCGCAAAACGCAGCCGTTATTCTTATCGGTCGATTCGATTTCAGCCCGTCGCGCATACGCTTCTCCGCAATGAAAAGGGTTGTCCCGCACGAGTGAGTATTATAGCACAGGAGATCTTGCTTATCAACGAAAAACCGCGGAGACTCTAAGGTCCCCGCGGACTTCGGGCGGCCGTTTTATAGCCCGTTGACAGTAATATCGGCGCCGAAAAACTCCATCAGAATGTATAAAAACCGCGCCAGATTGCCGCCCGCAAGTTCCATGCCGTAAAGCATGGCAGGCATGATTCCGGCCATGATTTTCATGGTCTTCGTCAAGGCGTTGTCGCCCTCCATCGACCATAGCGTAAAGCACATATAGCGCAGATCGGTAAGAGGATTGTCGCCGAACAGGCCGATAAACGTCAGCAGCCGCGTCGAATACCCGGTCGTGTCGCTCTCGTTGAGTTCGATAACCCTCGCGGCGCTCTCTTTGCCGGGTCCGAAGGCGTTGAAACCGGACGTTGGCGTATAAACCCGGTCGATACCCAGCCACGGGTCGTTGTCGCTGCGGTAATGGTTGTGACCGCAAAACGAAGCGATGACATCGCCCTGTGCGGCGAAGGCGCTTACAAGGTCATAGTTAAAGGGAACAATATGCTGGAACTCGATGGAAGGCACCGGGACACCTGCGTTGCTTTCTTTGAGTTCATTGCTTTTTGAAACATACCACGCAATCTGGTCGGGTAAAACGGCGGATTGGCCGGAATCAAGAAAATAGAGGTTGAACGCCGTCCTCGTCCCGTCGCTGCTGAGAATCGGCACATTATAGTTGCCGCAGCCGCTGACGGACGGCCCTTCGTCGACGACCAGGCAGCCCTTGTATTGCCTCATCATGGCCACCTGCTGCTCGAGCGTGACGTCAAGGCAGGAATCATGGTTGCCGAAAGCAACGGCAAACGGGATTCCTCTTTTTACGACGGGAGCGATAATCGCGTCAAGCGCTTTTTTGACTTTCCATTGGACACCGGGGCCTTCAAAATCCGAATCGTAGTTCTTGAGCTGGTCGCCGGTGAAAACGACCAGGTCCGGTTTCGCTTCGTCGAGCGCTTTGCGAATAAAGTTGACAAGGTTCGGTGAAGGGTTTTGCGTATCCTGCGTATCGGTAAACTGCAGGATGGTAAAACTGCCGTCGGCGCCGAAGCGAAGAGTTTCCGCCGAGGACTGTGCGAAAACCTGCAAACACGCGGCGAATACCGACAGCAAGACCGCCGCCGATACGGCCAGGGCCGTTATTTTCTTGCCGATTCTCATCATTATTTGCCCCTCCGTTTTCTCAGCCGGATATCAAAAACCCCTGTGCGATTAGGCGCACAGGGGCGGGATACCGTTTATTCGTCGTCAGCGCCGTCGTTGTCTTTTTTGCTCTTTTTGCGTTTAAACTTGCTGTTGGCGCGGGCTTCTTCCATCTTGGCCTGCTTCTCGGCCTCCTGCGCTTCCTTGGCGGCCTGGCGCTCTGCTTCGAGTTTTTCCTGCGCGGTGTTGTTGACGCTGACCGCCCATTTGGCAATCTTAATCTTGTTCCTGTCCGCTCCGGTTTCGATGACGAGCGAATCTTCCTTGACGGTGACTACCCTGCCGAAAATACCGCCGATCGTTGTGATTTCATCGCCGACCTGGACAGATTCCCTCATCTCCTGCTCGGCTTTCTGCTTCTTTTTCTGCGGCCTGATCATGACAAAATACATCACCACGAACATGCCGCCCATGAGAAGAATCATCGAGAGCGAACTCTTGCCGCTTGCGCCGGAAGCGCCGCTGGTACCTCCGGTCAGGCCGGCCATGAGTGTATAGAAATCCATTTAATAAAAACCTCCAAATCAAAGTAGTTGAATTATAAGCGATTGCGCCCTATTATGCAAGAACTATTTTGCCTTCATACGCGCCGGTCGAACTTTGCGGCAAACTCAAGAGCGAAACGTTCCAGATTGCCGCTTTCGAGTTCGGACCGGATATCCGCCATCAGGCGGTTGTAAAAAAACAGGTTGTGCGTGACGCAAAGGCGCAGGGCGAGCATTTCCTGCGCTTTGAACAGGTGGCGGATATAAGCGCGCGAATGGCGGGCGCAGACGGGGCAGCCGCAATCCTCATCAACGGGCGCCTCGTCGCGTTCGTATCGCGCGTTGTTGAGGTTGAGGATACCCTTTGATGTAAATAGATGCCCGTGGCGCGCGTTGCGGCTGGGCATCACGCAGTCGAACAGGTCGACTCCGCGCAAAACACCTTCGATGATATTGCCCGGTGTGCCGACGCCCATCAAATAGCGGGGTTTGTCCGCCGGCATATAAGGTTCGACCAGCGATATCACCCGGTACATCTCTTCCACCGGTTCACCGACCGCGAGCCCGCCGATGGCATAGCCGTCCAGATCGAGTTTGGCGATGTTCTCCATATTGCCGACGCGAAGGCGGTCGAAGGTCGCGCCCTGGTTGATGCCGAAAAGCATCTGTTTGGAGTTGATTGCAGAACCGGAGGCGTTAAGGCGCTCCATTTCCGCCGCGCAGCGCACAAGCCAGCGCTGAGTCCTCTCGCAGGAAGCGGCCGCATATTCGTATGAGGAGGGATTGGCGACGCACTCGTCAAAAGCCATGGCAACCGTCGAACCGAGGTTGGACTGGATGCGCATGCTTTCCTCGGGGCCCATAAAGATTTTTCTGCCGTCGATATGGGACGCGAAGGTGACGCCTTCCTCTTTGATTTTGCGCAGCGCCGCAAGAGAAAAAACCTGAAAACCGCCGCTGTCTGTCAAAACGGGGCCGTCCCAGCCGGTAAATACGCGCAAACCCCCGAGATCCCTGACCACTTCGTCGCCGGGCCGCAGATGCAGGTGGTAGGTGTTGCACAGCATGACCTGGCAGCCGATATTCTTCAGGTCGAAAGCGTCCAGTCCGCCCTTGATCGCCGCGGCGGTTGCGACATTCATGAAGGCAGGCGTCTCGACAGTACCGTGGACCGTCTCAAACCGGCCGCGCCTCGCTTTGCCCTGTGTTTGAAGCAATGAAAACATCGGTTATCCTCTGTCGCGGCGTTTAGCCGTATCGGTAATCAGCATGGCGTCGCCGAAACTGTAAAACCTGTACTTCAGGCGGACGGCTTCCCGGTAAGCGTTCATCGTGTTGTCAAGCCCGCAAAAGGCGCTGACGAGCATAATCAGGGTGCTTTCAGGCAAATGGAAATTGGTAAGCAATGCATCGACACGCTGAAAGCGGTACCCGGGATAGATGAAAATGTCCGTCCATCCTTCCGAAGCGGCAACCGTACCATCCCTGCCGGCCGCGGTTTCAAGTGTGCGGCAGCAGGTGGTTCCCACCGCGAACACCCTGCCGCCCCGCTGTTTGGTTCGGGCGATCAGGCCGGCAGTTTCCTGCGGGATAGCATAATGCTCGGCGTGCATCACGTGGTCTTCGATACGCTGCGTTTTCACCGGCCGGAAAGTACCCAATCCCACATGCAGGGTGATAAATCCGATCCCGACGCCGCCGCCTTTGATTCTTTCAAGCAGTTCGGGCGTAAAATGGAGACCGGCCGTCGGCGCCGCGGCGCTGCCGTCCGTTTTCGAATATACCGTCTGGTATTCATCCGGGCTGCGCAGCTTTTCTTTGATATAATGCGGCAACGGCATTTCGCCGACTTTTTCGAGCGCCGCAAAGAAGTCGCCGTCCCATTCAAAACGGGCGACACGGTTGCCGTCGGGAAGCACATCGATGATTTGCGCGCGCATCAGTCCGCCGATATCAAACCGCGCGCCCTCCCTGGCTTTTTTACCGGGACCCGCGAGCACTTCCCAGGTGTCGGCGCCGACACGGTTCAGCAGAAGCAGTTCGACCCGCGCGCCGGTATCCGTTCTTACCGCATCCAGGCGCGCCGGAAGCACACGGGTATCGTTGAGTATCAGGCAGTCGCCTTCGAGCAAATATTGCGTAATGTCGCTGAAAACGCCGTGCTTTTTTTCACCCGTTTGCCTGTCAAGGATAAAGAGGCGGGAACTGTCCCTGGGTTGGGCAGGGTGCTGGGCAATGAGTTCGGGCGGAAGTTCATAATAAAAATCGCTGGTTTTCACTCAATTCTCCAATGGCCGTGCAAGGGCATCCGGCATTTGACTTGACGTTGAAATAATGGTAAGATTTAGGGTAATTTCACTCAATCGGCGCCGGCTTGATGCCGACAGCAAACATTATAGCACAAACACCGGCGCCGTATTCTGATTTTTTGAACGGAGGCTGACGGACATGAAAAAGTACAACGCCGGTATTATCGGAGCCACAGGCATGGTAGGGCAGCGCTTCTGCTCGCTGCTCGCCGAACATCCCTGGTTCGATGTCACCGTGCTGGCGGCCAGTCCGCGCTCCGCAGGAAAGACTTTCGAAGAAGCGCTCGCAGGCAGATGGTGCATGCCTTCTCCCCTGCCGGCAAAACTTGCCGGCATGACCGTTCTGGACGCCGCCGCCGATGTGGATAAAATCGCCCGGGCCTGTGACCTTGTCTTCTGCGCGGTCGACATGAAAAAGGACGAGATTAGAGAACTTGAGCTTGCTTACGCCAAGGCGGAATGCGCCGTCATCTCCAACAACAGCGCGCACCGCTTTACGCCCGACGTACCGATGATTATACCGGAGCTCAATCCCGAGCATGCTCAAATCATTCCCTACCAGCGAAAGCGCTTAGGCACGAACCGCGGTTTTATCGCCGTCAAATCCAACTGCTCGCTGCAGAGTTATGTCCCCGCCCTGTATCCCCTTTCGGCATTCGGTGTCGAAGATGTGCTTGTTTGCACTTACCAGGCCATTTCCGGAGCCGGGAAAACATTCGATACCTGGCCGGAGATGGTGGACAACGTCATTCCCTTTATCGGCGGCGAAGAGGAAAAGAGCGAAAAAGAGCCTTTGAAAATCTGGGGTTCCATCGCCAGCGGAGAAATCGTGCCTGCGGCGTCACCCCGTTTCACAGCCCAGTGCATCCGGGTCCCGGTCAGCGACGGCCATATGGCGGCCGTATTCGCGCGGTTTGAGCGCAAGCCTTCCATACAGGAAATCATCGACATCTGGACCGGCTTTTCCGGGGTTCCGCAGCAGTTGAACCTGCCCAGCGCACCGGCGAAGTTCCTCCACTACTTTTACGAGGACAATATGCCGCAGACTAAACTGCACAGGGACCTCGAGAACGGTATGGCGGTGTCCGCCGGACGGCTGAGGGAAGACAGCCAATATGATTACAAGTTCATCTGCCTGTCGCACAACACGCTCAGGGGCGCCGCCGGCGGCGGTGTTTTAATGGCAGAACTGCTGTGTGCGCAGGGATTTATCGGCTAAGGAACCTTTATTCAACCAGGAGGTATGGGCATGAAAAAGGTGTTATTTACCGGGGCCGGCGTCGCCATTGTCACGCCTTTCGGCGAATACGGCGAGGTCAACTACGACTTGCTCGAGATCCTCATCGACTACCAGATCAAAAACGGGACGGATGCCATCATCATCTGCGGCACCACCGGCGAAGGCTCCACGCTGACGCACGAAGAACACACCGAAACGATTAAATTTGCGGCGGATTATGTCCCAGGCCGCGTCCCCGTCATCGCGGGAACCGGCAGCAACGACACCAGCTATGCCGTCAAACTATCCAACGAAGCGGAAGCGGCCGGCGTAGACGGGCTGCTGATTGTCACACCGTACTACAATAAAACCTCGCAGGAAGGGCTTATCGCCCACTACAATTTCATCGCGGACCGAGTCAGCACGCCGATTATCACTTACAACGTGCCCAGCAGAACCGGGTTGAATATCAAACCCGAAACCTACTTCGAGCTCTCCAAAAACCCGAAAATTGTCGGCGCCAAAGAGGCCAACGGCGATATTTCCGCGTTGGCAAAATCTATCAGCCTCTGCGGCGACGAACTGGCTTTCTACTCGGGAAACGACGACCAGATTACCGCATTTATGTCGCTCGGCGCAAAAGGCGTCATTTCGGTATTGTCCAACCTCGTGCCGAGGGAAACGCACGATATGGTCGTTAAATACCTGGAAGGCGACACGCTTGGCAGCGCCTACCTCCAACTGCATTTCCTCGACCTGTGCAACGACTTGTTTATTGATGTCAACCCCATTCCCTGCAAAGAGGCAATGGTTATGATGGGCTGGCCCGTCGGTGAATGCCGCATGCCGCTCGTCGGCCTGAGCGAAAGCAACCGCGCCAAGCTGCAAGCCACGCTGAAAAGGCATAAATTGATTTAGCGGTTTAACATAACATTCCTTGCCGGAGGCTGTTTGATGATTAAGATCATGCTGTGCGGCTGCTCGGGTAGAATGGGGCGTTTCGTGGCCGACGAGGTCGCCGGACGCTCCGACTGCGAGATCGCGGTCGGCACCGATATCCGCGCGTACGAAGGCGCCCCTTACCAGATTATCGCGGATCCGGTGCTTTGGCGCGGAAAAGTCGATGTAATCATCGATTTCTCCAACCCGTCCGCTCTTTATGCCCTGCTGGGTTATGCGCGTAAAACACGGACGCCCGCGGTCATCGCCACGACCGGTTTTGATGCCAAGCAACTCGACGCCATCAAAAAGGCGGCCAAAGAAGTCCCGATTTTTTACAGCCCGAATATGTCCCTGGGCGTCAGCCTCGTAACTCAGCTGGCATGGCGCGCCGCAGAGGCGCTCGGCGGCAGTTACGATATCGAGATTGTCGAGGCTCACCACAACCAGAAACTCGACGCGCCCAGCGGCACTGCGCTTCTGCTGGCCGACGCGGTATCGGATGCGCTGCCCGAAAAGCCGGAATACGTCTATGACCGGCATGCAAAAAAAGCGAAAAGGTCGAAAAATGAGATCGGTATCCATTCGGTCAGGGGCGGCACGATTACCGGGGAGCACACCGTTATTTTCGCGGGCGAAAACGAAGTCATCACCATCAGCCACTCCGCGCAAAGCCGTCAGATTTTCGCCGCGGGCGCCGTCAACGCCGCGCTATTCCTTGTCGGCAAAGACAACGGCTTGTATACCATGAAGGAGCTGTTAGGATGAACATTATCGAAAGAATCACCGTCACCGAGGACGCAACGCTGATATCGCTCAACGACTCGCCCGCCGATATCCGGCTGGTCGCCACGATATTCGAGATGATACGCGACGCGGGCATCGACGTCGATATGATATCCCAGTCCCCTCCAAACGGCCAGCATTCAAGCCTTTCTTTCACCGTCAGCGGCGATGATTTCGGCGGGATCCTCGATATCGTCGCCAAACTCCGCTCGGTGAACCCGGACCTGAAAATCAGCGTCAGCGGCGGCAACTGTAAAATATCGATTTTTGGCGAGGCGATGAAAGGCAAGCCCGGCGTGGCCGCAAAGGTTTTCAAAGCCGCGGCTGCCGTCAACGCGGACCTGAGGATGATATGCACGTCGGAAACGGATATTTCCCTGCTGATTGTCAAAGCCGATGTCGACGCTGTCATCAACGCTATCCGCGCTGAATTTGCCTGAATTCTGTCTCTTTGAACACACAAAGCCCTCCGCATCAGAACGCCGCGCGGAGGGCTTTTCATATTTACTGCGGTTTATTACGAACTGGGCTTGGGAAGGAAAGGAATAATCTGCTTGGCGAAACTGGCAATCGACATCGTCTGCAGCCATACCTTGCCGGGCCCGGTGAGCGTCGTCAGGAAAAGGCCTTCGCCGCCGAACAGGATATTCTTAAATCCTTTCACCATTTCGGCCTGGTAGGTGACAGTTTCTTCGAATGCGGCGACATTGCCGGTATCGACTTTAATGGTTTCGCCGGGCGCGAGCGTCCTCTCTTTCAGGCTGCCGTCGATTTCAATGAACACAATGCCTGCGCCGGCGAGTTTCTGAAGCACAAAACCCTCACCGCCAAAGAGGCCCGCCTTGATGCTTCTGGTGACATAGGCACTGAGCGTTACGGTCGGCTGGGCGCACAGGAAAGCCGTGCGCTGGGCAATCACGGGCCTTGCCGTCACGTCGATCGGGACGATATTGCCCGCGAAGGAAGAGGCGATGACAATTTCCTGGTTCGGGGCGGTTGAGGTGTAGGTCGCCATGAACAGCGACTCGCCCGAAACCATCCTGCCGAGCCCTTTCATAAAGCCGCCCTGCATATTGGTAGCCATGGTGATGCCGGCGTCCATCCATGTCATGCCGCCCGACTGGGTGAAAATGCTTTCTCCCGGGTTGAGCCTGATGGAAACCGCGGGCAGATTTTCGCCGAAGATGGTGTATTGCAGAGGGCCTGCCGCCGGCTGATAGGCCGGCTGCGGCGGAGGTCCGGCCGGGGGCTGGGGCGGCGTTTGGTAAACCGGCGGAGGTGGCGGGGGCGCCTGGTAAGCGGGTTCGACGGGCGGAGGCGGCTGATAAGCCGGCTGGGGCGGCGGAGGCGCCTGGTACGCCGGCGCGGGCGGCGGGGGCGCCGGTACTTCCTGGGGAGGCGCCAAACTTTTACCGCAGCTGACGCAGAACTTGGAGTCGTCGGGCGCGGATGCTCCGCAAAAAGGACAAAACACGGGTAATCCTCCTTTTCATTATGGGAAATATCGTCCATCGGACGGTGCCGGAATCAAGAATATATTAGCACACAAACGGGGACGCAACAATACGGGCAGGCAACCTTCTCAAGCCGGTTTGATTTCATAAAAAACCACGGCGTTCGGCGCAAGGGATATTCCGATTTTCAGCCGCGAGCGGCTGATATGCGCCGTCTCCTCAACCGGTGACAGTGCGGCGCAGGATGCATACTTCCCGCGCAGCTGCGTGAAGTACAAATCCCTCGCCCACTGGGCGCTCAGCGTTGTATAGGACTCGATACAGGGGTCGTCGGGCGACCAGGTAAAACAGTCGTCCGTGATCGAATAACGCTTGCGGTCGAGCTGCCATTCGTCAAAAAAATTCGCATTGTCATCCACGACATAACGCGTCACCTTAACATCACGCCCGTCAAACTGCGGCATTTCTATGATGAAAGACAAATCGGCGGCAGTGCGGTAATCCAGGGAATTTTTGAAATTATAAGCCATTATATAAACGGTATCCGTATCCCCATCATAGCCGGCCAAGGCCTGCACCTCGGCGCCGGGAATCAAGCAAGCCGATGCGTCGCAAGGAACCCTGCTTGCCGAGGATATTGACGCAAACCGGTTTGCGACATGATAACTGACCGTCGGTATGCCGGAGGCGAGGCCGGCTGTCGTATAACCCCAGGCAGAGAAATAATCGATATCGTAATCCGCCATCTGCTTGATCAGCCGCGCGTCGTAGGCCGCTTGATAAGTAAAGCCGCAAATCCTCATATTGAGGTCGGAAGCGGCCGCTCCCCTGGTGCCGGACAGGATGCGGCCCTCGTCAACGCCGTACGCAAGGTTGTTAAGCCCGACGCTCTCGGCTTTTTCACGGAGAATGGCGATGGTCTGGGGCAGGGTCAACTTTGCAAACTCTCCCGGCTTGCTGTCATAGAAAGAGGACGACAGATAGCACAGGCGCGTCCCCTTAGCGCCCGTGCAGTAATTCGTCCCGTTTGCGCAGTGTTCGATAAAATCCCGTTCGTCCCATAACCCTTCCGCGACCGACATGCTGTGCGCGCCGACATAAACTTCTTGGCCGACGGTATCCTGCAGGGCGGCGACGGTCGTATCGTAAAGCCGGCAATAGGCTTCAAGCGTATCGGAAGCCAGGCCGCTCTCGGTCTTGAACCAGTCTGCGTTTTCATATTCGGTCAGAACGCCGAAGCGCCATCCAAGCACTTCGGCCGCGCCGAATTCGTCCACCAGCGCCCGGGCTGCGGCGGCGATGTAGTCGTAATAAACCCGATAGTCTGCAGGCGGGCGGACATTGACGCCGAAAACGCCGATCGACGGCTTGGCGGAGTATTTCAGCGGGACGTTGCCGAGTTTGATATGGGGCTTCGCGCCGAGAGCCAATATATTCCTGCAGGCGTTGATGAGCGGCGCAAAGTCGTAATCGTTCAGGACACTCTTGTCGGAGGGGTCTTTGAACAGGTCGCGCTGCGCGCTGCCGCCCGTCGCGGTCATAAGCTGGACATACTCGAGAAACGCGGCGGGATGCGCCGTCCCGGGTTCGCCCGTGGCGGGGGCGGGCACCGAATCAAGCGACCAGACATTGGCGTTGCTGACTTTGTTGCCGATGACTTCCCCCGTTGCGGAGGCGTCGATTCGAAACGCCACATCGTTGATACGGCTTACCATCGGCCCAACTCCTTCAAACAGCAAGGTTAGGATTAATGAAATCACGGCAAGCAGTTTTTTGATACTCATCAGAAGGCTCCTTTCGTTCCTGCTGCGCAGCTGCGGTTATCCGGAGATGCCGATGTCGTGAAACGGCACGTTTTGAAAACCGGGAAGCCGCCGGAATACATCCGCGTCAGGCCGCAAAGAATAATCGCCGCCGCACGCATCGGCAAACCCGGGATTCTTGCATGGGTAAAACGCGTTGTCGCCGATTGTGCTGTAGCGGTAAACAGAATCGGCGATGCTGCCGAGTTTTTTGCCGCTTTTGTATAGTAAATTGTTTTCAACGACGCTGTGCGACGGGTTGCAGGCGAAGTCGATATCGTCCGGTTTGCTGCGGTCTGTCGAAATTTTTGCCAGCGAGGGGTATTTCGCGCTCCATGTTCCACCGGCGTATGGCATCTCGGCCAGCATGGTCCACAAGTAGCCGTCCGAAGGCACTACCATATGCGCGAACCAGCCGTTGTTGACATAGCCGTCGCGCGCGCGGTCATCATAGCTGACGGGCGTTCCGACATCAATAAAAATGTTGTTGGACAGAACCAGGTCACGCCCGCCGCCGGCGAGGATGCCGATGCCTTTGATGTTTTTAAAGACGTTGCCGAATGCCGTCTGGCCAGACAGCGCATCGTCGAAATAGAGCGCCACGGGGTTGCCGATATCCGCGTTGATATCGTAGAAATAATTGTAACGGACCGCGCAGCCCTGCATTGTCCAGTTTCTGCCCGCATAGACCGCGCCGCCGTCGATGGTTTCGGAGCAGACATGGTGGATTTTATTGTATTCGATGACGATATCGTTGCCGCCGTACAGTACTGCCAAATGCGGCGCCGTATGCATTTCGTTATGGGCGATGGTTATACCGACGCCGTTGGCGCCGATGGCGGAGCGGTAGGTCTTGACCACCTCGGACCAATGGTGAACCAGATTGTCCCTGGCAACACTGTTGCATGGTGTCAGCGTGACCCTGTCGCCGCCCGACAAATCGATACCGGATGCGCCGACATGAAATACCTCATTGCCGGCGGCCAAATTTTCGTTGCCTCTGAGTATGATGCCGGAACCCGCGACGCCGGTCACACGGCAGTCTTCCACCCGGTTGTGGCTGCCGATAGCAACGATACCGTTGGAACGGGTACCTTTGACGGTCAGGCCGCGGAACGTCAGATAATCCGCCTGACAATGCAGGATATTGTCGGTTGTCAGAGATATTTGAATATCGGCCGACTCGACCGGCCCGGGCGGATACAGGTAAAGAATGCCGCTGTTTCTGTCGAGATACCACTCGCCTTTTGCGTCGAGTTCTTCGAGCGAATTGAATATGTAATAGCGCGCGCCCTCGTTGAAGCCGTAAACGCTCGCGTATTTCGTCGTCAGCGTCCGCTTTTTCATATCCACAGACGCGATGGGCGTGGTGGAATCCGCCCAGTCGTATTTGAAATAACCGAACAGCCAGACATCATCGAGGGTGGCCCAGCCTTTGATACGGCTGCGCAGAGCGCAGCTGATACCGAACGTGCCGCCGCGCGGGTTGCGCATGGTGGGCCAGCCCGGGTTTTGAACGGTTCCGTTCCCATAGGTTTCCTGGGTGTCGCCATTATCGTAGATTTTACCGGTTTTTAGAAAATCGTTGCCGTTGGGGTATCGGGCGAGCGTCATCCGCTCACCGTTCCAAAACAGTTCGCTGTAAATCGGCCCGACGGTGTCGCCGTCATACTTCGCGGCGGTATTGTAAGAACCGAAAGCGTACAGTTTGCCGTAATCTTCCGCCGTAACGCCCAGCGCGCCGAGGTCACACTGCAGCACCTTTTGCGAAGCCGCGCACGATAACCGCTTTTTCGCGGCGCCGCCGACAGGCACAAAATTTTTCGCCTTAAGCGTAAGGCCGCCGTTGATAATGACTTCCCCGTCGCCGTAGGCGCAATAGGTGACCGGACAGGCGGCCGTGCCCGAATTTTCCGCCGTAAAGCCTAGCCCGTTTGGCGCGCTGTATTCACCCGCCATGATTGCGACGGTCAAGCCGCCCTCCGGCAGACCCTCGCCCGTTTTTAAAGCATATACAGCGTTTCTCGCCTTTTCGATGGTGGCAAACGGGGCATCTATGGTGCCGTCGTTTGCATCGCTGCCTGCCGTCGAAACATAGAAACGGGCATCTGTTACCAGAGGGCTGTTGATATTTTCGTCCGGAAGCTCCCTGTCGAGCAGGCCTGCAATCAAAGAGAAAATCAACACGACGGTCGTGAGGAAAGACGTGATTCTTTTGACCGCGCCGAAATCGAGCATAGCCATTCCCCTTTCTCAGATAAACAGCTCTTTCAACCGTCTCTTCACACCCGGTAGGCGGTGAAGCGTTTGATAAGCGGTGTGTCCGTGCTTTTTGAGCAGCGAAGCCGCAAAGCGGACGCCGTAATGTCATGAAAGCGTTCGATGCGTTTATGCCCGACGCATTGGCCCGAACACACCTGCTTGAATCCTTTGTCTGTCATCGCTTCGAGCGTAAACGCCCTGACTCTCTCGCCGCGCGCGATATCCTCCTGGATGACCGCCGTGTTGATACGCGACGGCTCCCGGAACCGCAGCGTCAATTCTGCGCCTTCGCCGGATGCATCGGCAACGGGCGACGAAAATCGCCGGCCGATTTCCGCACCGAAGCCGGCGAACCTCGCCGCGTCGGCTTCAGGCACAAGGCCCTTGTCATCAATGACCATGCCGATTAAGAGGTTGCTGTTGCGCCCGACCGAAGTGTAATATCTTTCAACCAGTTCGTCTTCGGAAAACAGAAAGCGGTCTTGGTTCTTCTTCCAGAACCAGCCGCCCGAATATGCGCTGTGCCTGCGGTTCGGTATATCGGTCTCGGCCGGAGCCCAGATTTTCCCGTCCGGGTCGCCCTTGCCGTTGATGGGAAAAAACGCGTCGTTCCCGTCTTTGTAGGCGGTGTTCGCCGTGCTCCAGCAGTCGGACGGAGCGATGCCGTCCTCGTTGCCGACCCAGCGCAGAAGCGACGGGTATGTGTCGGGGCCCTGGAAACAGACGGCATCCGGCTGGTACTTCATCAGCAGCGGGATGACGTCCGGTCCTCCTTTTTCCGGCGGGAGAGCGCCGCCGTCAAACCAGATTTCGAATAGCTTCCCGTAGCTTGACCAAAGTTCCGTCAGCTGTTTGACGACGATTTCGTTGTAATATTTTTGCATGGCCGGATCGCCGCCGACCACTCTTCCGGGATCGTCAACGCCCAGATAGCCATTGCAGGAGACGCTGTAATAAAGCCCGGGTTTAATGCGGAATTTTTCACAGGAACGGATGAAATCACCGACGATATCGTCTTTGCCGCCGCGCCAGGGCGAGTTCTTCACACTGTACTCATGCGCCCGTGTCGGCCACAAAGAAAAACCCGTACCATGCTTTGCGACGAGCACGGCGTATTTCGCGCCCGCGCTGCGCGCCGCTGCCAGCCATTGGTCCGTGTCCAGTGCGGCAGGGTTAAAAATCGAAGCCGGCAAAGGTTTGCCCCAGTGTTTGCGGAAATCGAAACCGGGGCGAAACACATGGATATCGTAATGGATGAGCACGCCGACCTCGGCGTCAGCCCAAGCCGACTGCGCCGGCGTCGGTTTCGGCATTTCAAAAGGCTGTTCGCTTATCATAGCTTCTCCAAAAAGCTTTCCGCTCGTCAGCCGTCCGTTGCGGCGCACGCAGCCGTCGCTTCAAGTTCGATATGCAGACCAAAGGGAAGATTCGAAACAGGCACCACGCTCCTGGCGCAGCGGTGTTCGCCCATGTACGCGGCATAGAGGCGGTTGACCTCCGGCCAGCCGTCCATGTCGCCGATATAGAGGGTGACCCGCAACAGCTGATTCGGATTGCTGCCGCCTGCTTTCAGAATCTCGTTCAGGTTCAAAAGAACCTGTTCCGCTTCCCGGAGCATGCCGCCCCGGACCGGTTCGCCTTCGGGTGTAATGCCCAGAATCCCCGACAGGTAGAGGATACCGTTGTGCCTGACCGCCTGGCTGTAATGCCCCTTCGGCGGACTGGCTTGATCGGTAAAAATATAATCCATCGCGTACCGCCTCCCTTTGAACCTAAATCGTTACACCGGCCGTCTCCCCTGCCGGCGCGTCGCCGAGCGCTTCGCGTATCATGCCGAAATCCCTCGCGACTGTTTTGACAAAAAGATTGATGTCCGAGTTCCAAACAACGATATTCATCCCTTTGCGCGCCCAAAGGATTTGTTTTTGGATGTCGCCCGAGAAATGGTTGCCGACGCCGACTCGGCGCTTCAAACAGGACGCGATGATTTTTTCGACATAGGCCTCGAACTCGGGGTGGTCGTATTCCTCTGGGATTCCCAAATTGACGCTTAAGTCGTGCGGACCGATAAAAACGGCGTCGACGCCCGGTTTTGAAACCAGTTCGTCAATATGGTCGGCGGCGAAACGGCTCTCGATGTTGAGAATCAGCAGGCGCCCCGCGTTGTAGCGATCAAAATAAGCCTGTTCCTTGGGGGATAAGACCACGGCGCCGTCAAGCACTTCGCGCAGGCGCCGGCCCTTCAGAGGACGGTATTTGACGGCGCCGATGAGGGTGTCGATCTCCTCGACGGTTTCGAGGTAAGGCGAAACGATGCCCGAGGCGCCGCATTCAATCGCAGCAAACGCTTCGAAAGCGCTGCAATACGGGATACGGACAATCGGTGCGATATTCATCGCGTCGTAACAGCGGCACATCCATGCGCGCACGGAGGGGTCCATCGGCATATGCTCGGAATCGAGAAATACAAAATCGGCGCCGGTCTTTTCGATTTCGGCCGCCCATTTCGGCGACACGGAGGCGACCATAGTCCCGTAAACCCGCTTGTTTTCGGCAAAAGCGCGCTTCAATTCAAATCGGTTCATTCCCTCTCCTTTGCGGCAACAAAAGTTCATTTCAAATATATCCGCTGCGCATTTGATTGTCAACGAAAACAAGTTTCCGGACAGGCGGATTGTTTGATATTCTGCGCCGCTTGGTTTAGAATAGCCATATCAATACCGGGAGGGGTTTCCGATGAAAAAGCTGCTCGCCGTTTTGCTTGCTTTCACTTTTATGACAAGCGCCGCCGCCGTATCCGCCTCCGCCCGCAGCAGCGATGCGAAACTGCTGAATATTTACGGCAACAATATGCTTTTTTCACAAAACAAACCGGTGCGGCTGGCCGGCAGCGCGGCGCGCGGCGCCGAGATTTTGATGCAGATTATCCTCGGCGGGGACACGATTGTCCGCACGGGCAGCACAATCGCTATGCCCGACGGCACCTTCGAGGTGGAAACGGAGGGTGTGGAGGGCGGATATGCCAATTACGAGATTAAGGTCTATGCCGACGGCACGCCTTTCGCCTCGCTGGCAGGCGTTGTGTTCGGCGAACTGTGGCTGGCGAGCGGGCAATCGAATATGCAGTACGGCCTGTACCAGACTTACGAGGGTTTCGCCCTGTCCAAAACCGGCGGAACGGACGATTATTTGAGGGTGCTCGACGTGCCCGTCTTCCCGGAATACAACGGTTCGGGCGATAACCTGCCGTTCGAAGCGCTCAACGACATCAAAGGCGCTTCCTGGTATAAAGGCACGGACACATGGCGGCTGATGTCCGTCAGCGCCGTCGCCTATTTTTTCACGTGCGAACTGAGAAAAGAGCTGGACGTGCCCGTCGGCATTATCAACGCCTCTTTGGGCGGATCGTCGATATACACCTGGCTTTCGCGCGGCGCGATCGACAGCGCGCCCGCCGTTAAGGATTACCTTGCCGCAACCGGGCGGTATATCACGCGCGAACAATGGGATAGCGTCAAACACAGCGCGTTTGTCGATATGACGGCCAACTACAACAAAAAAATCGAACCGCTGGGCCGATTTGAACCGGACGGCATGATATGGTACCAGGGCGAAAGCAATATCAGCGAACCGCACGGGGCCTATACCGACGCGATGAACCTGATGCAGCAAAGTTACAGCGCCCTGTTCGGTTACGAGGGCAGTTCGATGCCTTTCGTATTTACGCAAATCGCGTCTTACCATTACGCGGACGGCGAAGAAGCGCTGAACCTGGTCGGCAACTTCAATATCCAGCTCGGCGAGATTCAGGCGCAGAACCCGACCGCAAGGGCTATGACCACCATCTACGATGTCCCGCTGGAATGGGATACGAAAAAGATCGACAAGGACATGGGGGCCGTCGGCGCCATCCATCCGATGATTAAAAAACCGGTCGGGGAAAAAATGGCTTTCGCCGCTTTAGGGCTGGTGTACGGCAGGCGGTCGAGTTACTCCGCCCCGCTCGCCGTATCGTCGGAAATCGCCGGCGACAGCGTTTACGTGCGCTTTAACAACGTCGGCGACGGGCTGGCCGCCGCGCCTTCCAACGGGGTCGAGGCGCCGCTGTACGGCTTCGCCGTCGCTGGGGAAAACGGCGTATATGTTGAAGCAGACGCGGAGATTGCCGCGCCGGACACGGTACGCGTATGGAGCGACCTGGTGCCGAATCCCGTCAGCGCAAGTTACGCCTATTCGCAGGTCAACAACTACTCCAACCTTTTTGCCACCGAGAACGGCAGTTTCACCCTGGGCGCCTGCGCCTTCGTCACCAGGCGGCTCGACGGCGCGCGCTATACGCAGGACAAATACTGGTCCACCTGCGATTTTGCCGAAATATGGCGCGAAACCTCAGAGCCGTATTTTGCCCCCGCTTTCAAGGCGCATACGCTCAACGCGTCTGTCGCCGTTACGGAAACCGGCGTATTCAGCGGTTCGGGCGCGCTTCGCGTCGATTACAAGGCCTTCGGCGCCGGCACACGCTTCGTGTTCGGGCCCAACCTGACCTACAAAAAGAATTTGATACCGACGGCGTTCCCGGCTGTCAACCGGGATTATTCGCTTAACGACGCCGTGCGTTTCCGCGTTAAAAACCTTTCCGGCAGGCCGGTAACGCTCAAAGAGATGCGTTATTACACCACGGCGTTGTCCTGGTATTCTCCCTGCGCAGCCGGCACCGGTTCGCCGTCGGCGGATATCCCGGCGGACGGGCAGTGGCACACCGTCACACTCGATTTGACGCGGCTGTGCCTGTACGGCGACGCGAAGCGCTTCAAGGCGAACGGAAGCGTTCTTGAAAACGTCTTCGACATCCGCCTGGTATTCGGCGACGAAACAGCCTCCATAGGCGACAGCGGCGCCGTTCTGGTCGACGAATTCCGTTTTTCCGCCGGTGATGCGGCAGTGCCCGATTTCGGCCTCAACAACCTTGCCGCCGCGTTCGCACTGGTCGTCGGCATGCTAAGCCGTCTGCATCATATTGTGACATTCTGATTCCGCTGTTTTAAACGTTCATAAAAAAGGTGAAAAGTATGGCAGGCGGCTCGACACGGCTTCGCGACTTTGACCCGCTCCGGTCCGAAGCGAAGGTTTACGGGCTGGCCGGCGGCGGATACTGCCGGGTCCCCGACGGTTTGCTCGGCCGGATGAGCAAAGAGCTGGCCGGCCTGGCCCGGCAGACCAGCGGCGGAAGAATCCGCTTCGTGACGGACAGCGATACGCTGCGGGTTTCGATGGAAGTCCTCAACGAACCCGCC
>JAKJCA010000091.1 GCA_022706685.1 Bacillota bacterium | reverse complement strand
TCCGTTTCCGGTTACTATATTCGAAATCTGTGAATGTTTGCTGATTCATGTTTCACCCCGTCGATTTTGATGCCTTTATTATACCATTTTACCGGTCCTTGTGGGTTTGATTAAATCAGCGGTTCCAATACATTTTTTTCTGATTTTTGACTGTATCGCGGCATAAAAACACCCGCAGACCAGCGGGTCCGCGGGCGCTCTTTGAGGATATATCGTGACTTCACAAACCGGTTCGTGCGCCAAGCGTATGCGTCAGTCGCGCCATTTGTCGGGCGTGGCGCAGAAGTCGGGCCGGGCGGTCAGCATGGCGCCTTCGCTGAAACGCGTGATACCGAATGTGCCGTAATCACGGAACAGGCGTTTATTCGCCCCTTTCCACTGTTCCGGCAGCTGCCAGCGCGAGAATTCGGCGGCTTTGTTGCAGCCTTTCCAATAGCGCCAGGATAGTTCCGACATCTGGACGCGGCGCAAATGGTCGGGCGTTTGGGCAAGTTCTTCCGCTTTCGCCCAAAGGCCGTCGCAGTAGGCGATGTCGTTCGGGGTCAAATCCAAAACGCCTTTATCGGTCATGGAGTCAAAAATATGCATGTGCCTGCAGCGGGTTCCGGTGTTTCTGGTGGTCATATCAATATATTCCCTGACATACTGCCAGCCGTCGCCATAGTACGCCATTAAAAAGCCGTTCATCACCCGATCGTAGTCGAGATTGGGATTCCACATCAGTTTCGCCAGCATATAAGCGCGCAGTTCCGCGAACTCGGCGTTGCACTGGGCCGCCATGTAGTTGCCTTCCTCATAGATGCCGACAACATTGTTATCGGTGAAAAAGCGGATGTTGTCCTGTATGACCCCGAAATCCGGGAAGGGCCCGAGAAAATTGCCGTAGTTGGTCGTATAATCCCAAACATAGAGCCGCTTGCATATCTCTTTCCATGCACGCAGGTCGGCGCAGAAATTGACATTGTCGCTGCATGCCGGGTCATCGAGGTCATGAGCGAAACAGCACTCGATCGAGCAAAGACGCACGATTACGTTGTCGCGCGGGACGACATGCTTTGGCGCCTTGCGGGTGTATTGGTAAGCGAAGGTGTCGATGGCGACGTTCGGATAGTCATCCTTGACAGCGTCCGCAACGGCGTTGACAAACCGGATCATCGTGCCGGAATGCGAACCTTCATATTCGTCAACCGCTTTGCAGGCGTCGCAGGTGCAGTAATCCTGGTTGTCATGCTGCGTCAGGGAAATAATCTGCGCGCCGGGATTCGCAGCGAGCATAGAGCGAACCTGCTGAATGACCAGCGCGAGCACATCGGGGTTGGTCAGGCAAAGCTGGTTGGGGGTACGCTGCTTTTTAATGCAGTCCCAAGCGTAATATTCGGGATGCTGCGCGAAATACACGCTCGACGGCAGGATGGAGGTCGTCAGCGTATGGCAGAAACCGCCGGTGTAGCCGACCGTGGAACCCTGCGCCGGCGACAAACTGCGGTAGGTGTTGCCGTTGAGTTTATTGGCGACGCTGTAGACCGCGTCGCGCGGGCTGATCCAGTCGGTCTCCCGATATTCGAGGCGCGGTTTCTGCGTGATATTGAGTTCAACGGGTATCTCCAGCTTTGGACTCGGTGGGACGACGATCAGCGAAGCGGTATACCAATGGCATCCGAGGACTTCCTCTAAAAAAGTATATACGCCGTAGAGCGTTCCCCTCTTTTCACCGCCCGCGATAACGAGTTTGCGCCCGACGGTGCGTATCGTCAGCCCCTCGTCTCCAAGCGCAGCCCGGTCGACGGTATATGCGGCGCCTTCGCGGTTGGTTTTACCGACGATGATCTCTTTTTCCGCAACGGGCGCCGCATCCGTGACGATGGGAAGCGTTGCGCCGCTGATTTGTTTGAGGTAAGACTGCAAGGTCAGCGCGGCATTTTCTTCAGAAGCGGAACAGGCCGCCCCCCTGACAATCACATAATCGCTGGCGCCGTTGTCGGCAATAAGCATTTTTTCCACCTCCACGGATCCCGGGTCGTAGGGTTCCGGCACAAAAGGCGCAAGCGGCGGATTGACCAGCACGCTTATGAGCATTGCCACGCCCACAATCCATGTAAACAATACTTTGATTTTTGAAATTATCGGCATAAAAACACCCCTTTTCACGATTGTTAACAATGATTCAGATGCGTTGGCGGTTTTCTTTATATTATGACCTGCCGGCTGAAATGTAAAGACCGCGCGAACCGGTTCATATTTGCGCGGAACTTATGCAAACTCCACACGCAAAGTCATGATCTCAAAGGGCCGAATTTCAAAACGGATAACCCCGTTTTCCGCGAAGGCCGACGCCGTATGGTCCGGGCAGCCCAAAAAATCCTCTGCCGCCGCGCACGCAGCCGGCCTGGGCAGCGCTAAACAGCCCGCTGTGCGCCTGCCCGCCGATTCCCAGATTCTGATAAAGAAATCCTCCCCTTTGAAAAATGCGGCGGAGAGCATGACATTCTCGGCGTCAACTGCGGCAAAAGAGCATTTCGGGGGAATCGCGCAAGCCATACCCGCTTTACGATAAGGGCGCATGACCGCCTGAGGCAGGCGAAGCGCGGCGGCCGCCGAAACGAAAGACTCGTCCTTTTCGTCAGGCCCCGCAAAAAGAACCGCATGCGTGAAATGGTGCGGTCCCGGGCTTTGAAACATCGCCGGATTCATATATTCTTCACAGGTATCTTTGTACGGCAAAGCGCAGTTGAGCAGAATACAGGCCAAGGATTGTGTTTTACCCTCATAGCGGTAATAACGGTCGCCCGACAAATGGCAAAGGGCCGCGGTGTATGCGCCGTTTTTCGCAGCGGCAAAATCCTTTGCGAAGAACAGGCCGTCCCACTGGCGGTGAAAATCGTTCCAGCCCTCTTCCCTGCCTTCGTACGGTTCGGATAAGATGTCTTTGATTTCCACGCCGAAAGGGATGCCGCCTTCTAATTTCGCGCCGGGCTCGAGCGGTATCGCGGCGCTGAGATAACCTTCGCAAACAGGCCAGGCAGGGGTCGAAGTTTCAAAAACCACGGTTTTGGAACCGGCGTCCAGGCGGATTCGCTGTTCAAAATCGGCAACAGCGTTTTTACCCGTCAATTTCACTTCATATCGCACGGGGCCGTTTTTTGTGATTTCCCACCGCTGCCAGCGTACCGGGCTCCTGCCCGTTTCGGGACCGGCGTGAAGGGACCCTTTCGCCGTATCGATGCCGACAAACTCCAGCGTATTCCAGTTGACAAGGCCGCCTTTCATCACACAGCCGGCCTGCAAATCCGTCACCGCCGTCAGTTCACCGTGATGAAAATCAAGTTTGAGAATAGAATTGTTAATGGAGAATGGAATAGCCGTTTCGAAAGACGAGGGTTTTAGCGGCCGCGCATAAGGCGCAGGCCTCGAGCAGGCCAGGGCTTTCGGCGGAACGCTGATGCAGTTCATGCCGTTGGGGGGCAGGCTCAATTGAGCCAGCAGGCGGCATTCCCACTCGAAACCGTCATACTCGTACGGTTCAAGGACCTGGTATGCAAGCGGCAGGCCTTCACCGTCTGTCAGGTAGAAACTATCCGCCTCGCCGCGCGGCAGGGTCAGTTCAACCGTGGCGGCCAGCGGTTTGTCGGCGCCGTTGAAAACGACGGCGGCCGCGCCCGCGGGAAAAGCGGCATTCTCGGCAATCGACCGCCGGGCTTGCGCCGCCATATTATCCGCGTCGGCCAAAGCCCTTTGGGCATATCCCCGGATCTCCGCCTCATCTTCGCGGAATACCCATTGCGACGCGTGCGCGGAGGCTTTGAGTAAATCCTCCCACAGGCTTTGCGTATCTTGAAATTTGCCGCAGCCGGCGAGCGTTGCCCAACTCATCCATTTTTCCGCGGCGGCAATACTTTCGCCCGCGCGCAGCCGCAGAGGCGCAAGGCCGCGCTCCCCTCCCCAGGCTACGTTGTAGCAAACATCGCAAGGGTCCGGAGAACCGCGGAATAGCGGTATTCGGTCAATCCTTTTATTGAGTTCTTCGAAAAACTCCGGCGGCGTGGAGAAACGCATCGCCGATGTTTCACGCCGGTTCCACCGCCTGATAAAATCGTCCAGGAATACCTCGGCGTTGGCGTCAAGCGTCTTCAGCGGCAGGCAGTCGTCGCCGCCCTGCGGCAGCCATGCGATATCCACAGGCGAATGTTCGGTGAAAATCTTGATATCGCTGTCATAGACGCGCGTAACCGCCGTTTCCCAGTCCGCTTCGTTTTTCAACAGGTCCGCCGCACGCCCGGAAGCGAGGGCCCCGTATTCCGCCCACCAGCACAGCACGCGGCTTGCGTCAAGCCCTTCCCAGACAAACGCGGACGGGATGCCTTTTTTTGCAAACACACCGTACGGCCTGCCCGCCCTATAAAAGCGGTAGCCGGACTTTGCGAGAAGCTGCGGCATCTGCGGATGTCCGCAGGATACGTCCACCGCGTCGGCGTGCACCGAAAGGTTCGCTTCGGGGAACAAGGCGGCGAATTTTCCCCGGCCGATCACGAGGTTTCGTATTATCGTTTCATCGGCCGCCATATTCGGGCGGATGTTTGAAAAACCGCCGCATACGGCTATTCTGCCGTCCTCGACGGCCCGGCGGATTTCCGGTATCAGGTCGGGTCGCCGCTCAACGACCGGCGCCATTTGCGTCGCGTAACAGTCCATATACCATTTCACGCCGCTGCCGCTTTGAATCAGCCGCAGCAGTTCTTCGAAAACGGCGATATACCTTAATTCATGCCATTGCCTCGTATGGCACCAGGACCAGTCCGGATGGGTATAGGCGATGACATGAATGGTCATGCCGTCAAGCGCTTGTCTGACGGCCTCTATGCTCCCGTATTCTTCCTTCATGGCTGCCTCCGCTTATTTCATGATTTTGTTATATCAAATCAGCGGATACAAGTCAAAGAACAGTGAAATCATACGCGGCGAAACGCAGCGGATTTCGATGAAAAAGCGGCAAAGTTCGTGTCGAACTTCGCCGCTTCTTCTGGCAAATGACCAAACGATTGATACAATGCACCCTGTCGGGGCAAATGCACCCACAGTTTATAGCGCGATTTGACGATCCGAAACTCACAACATGGCGGACAGAAAGGACTAAAGGGACAAAAAGGAACTCCTGGCTGTTGAACAAACACCCAAATTACGGAGCAGAATATGTCTCTTGTGTTCGTTAACAGTAGGTGTCACATGGTCTGATGCTACTTCTTGTTAGTGCGAAGAGTGCCGATATGATATCCTAATTTGTTTAAGGTAAAAGTCTTAGGATCAGACTGATCTTGCC
>JAKJCA010000090.1 GCA_022706685.1 Bacillota bacterium | reverse complement strand
CGGTGAAGTCGGGCTGCCGGGCTTCCTGTTTTTGAGCTCCCCGCCATTCCAGGTCGTAATCTGCCCTCGTTAAAAAATATCTTGTGAAATCGTCTGCACCCTCCGGCGTTTCGCCCGCGATTTGCTCGTCGCCCCAGCCGCGGACGTAAGCGAGCATATCTTTGAAATCAAAACAGGCCGTGGCGATGCAGAGCACGCCGGCGAGCATCACCGAATAAATCAGCGCGCGCAGCAGCAGATGGCGAAACCGCGCGCGCGCCTTGTCGTCCATCTCGCGGTACCATGAAAACGTGATCAGTTTTTTAGCAAACGCGAGCGCCCTGTCCTGCGGCTTGACCTCCTGCGAATCATACCAATAAGCGACCCTCTCGCGCGCATGGCGGAGGGCCACGCCCAGCTTTTTCCCCGCCGCGCTCAGGAAAGCGTACAGCAGGCGGAGAAAGTCGACGAACTTACCCTTCGATTTTATAGCCAATGCCCCACGCCACCTTCAAATACTTCGGTTCCCTGGGGTTGATTTCGATTTTTTCCCTGATATGGCGGATGTGGACCATGACGGTGTTCTCCACCGCGAAGCATTCCTCGTTCCAGACGCTCGAGTAAATCGCCTCTGCCGAAAAGACGCGGCCTTTGTTGGACATCAGCAGTTCGAGAATGCCGTATTCGGTCGCCGTGAGTTTGACGGGCTCCCCGTCGACGGTGAGGCTTTTCGCCTTTCTGTCCAGGCGGAGTCCGCCGATGGTGATGATATCCTCCCCGTCCGCCGAATGGCTGCTGAGCACTTTCGAGCGCCGCAGCAGGGACTTGACCCGCGCGACCAGTTCGAGGGGGTTGTAAGGTTTGGTGATATAGTCGTCGGCGCCGATGCCCAGGCCGAGGATTTTATCCGAATCTTCCGATTTGGCGGATAAAACGATAATCGGAATGCCGCGCGTCTCGCGTATTTTGACGATGGCGGTGAAACCGTCCATGACCGGCATCATGATGTCGATGATCAGCAGGTCGATTTTCTGCGTCTCCAGCACACGCAGCGCCTCGGCGCCGTTGCCCGCGCCGACGGTGGCGAAACCCTCGCTTTGCAGCAGTTTGGATATCGCGTAGACGATATCCGCGTCGTCGTCGGCGATGAGTATTCTCGAGTCGGGCACATTTCCGCCTCCCTTCGGTATCCGAGTGGAAATATCCTGCCGCCCGAAAAAGGCGGCGTATTATCGAAATGATAACAAAACGGGGCGCCTTTGTCCAACGCCCGGCGTTCAGGCCGGCGGCGTCTGCGGCTCGAGCCCCGGGTATAAAAGCTCACGGATATCACGGCGCACGGCGTCCCAGTCGAGGATGAGCACTTCCTGCCCGCCGCGCATCACCAGCGGCGGCGCGACGACGGGAATGACGGCCTCTTGAAGCGGATAATCCGCCCATTCGAGCGCCTCGGCGGCGCCGGCGGCAAGGCCGGCCTGCGTGAAGTCGGTCAGCACCAGCGGATAAAACTCCGCGAGGAAACCGAGCGCCTGCGATGCGGTCATTGACCGGGCCTTTTCGGCAATTTCTTTCAGTACCGTTCTTTGGCGGCCTGTCCTGGCCCTGTCGGTGTCGATGGCCCTGGTTCTTGCGTAAGCGAGCGCGAGCGTGCCGTTGAGATGGTAAATGCCCGCCCCGCGCGAGGGGTCGGCGCCGTTTTGTTTCATCAGGGTGTCGAGGTAGTTGACCTCGGCCCGCGTCAGGCGGATATCCACGCCGCCGAGGGCGTCGATGATTCGGGTGAACGAATCGAAGCCGGCGCTGATGTAATGGTCGATTTTCACTTTGTAGTTGAGTTCGACGGTTTCAATCAGCAGGTCGGGCCCGCCCCAGGCGTGGGCGTTGTTGAGCCGCGCCCTGCCCCGGCCGGGTATCGCGGCGTAGGCGGCGCGCGACAGCGAGACAAGCGTAACCCTGTGCGCGGCCTTGTTGACCGAAAGGATGATCATCGAGTCCGAGCGGCCCCATTTCAGCCCCTCGCTGCCGTAGTCGTAACCGACAAGCAGGATGTTCGTGACATTTTCGTTGTACCACAGCCGGTCGCCGGAGGTGTTTGAAACGGCGGTCGTTGCGGCCGCGGCCGCCGCGCTTTGTGTGGTCGTCGGGGCGGCTGAAATCGGGGCTGTGGTGGCCTGCGCCTCCTCGCGCGCGGAGTTCAGGGCGAGATAAATCCCGCCCGCGCACAGCAGCAGCGCCAGCGCCATGGCCGCGAAAGTCAGCCATTTGCGCCTGAGGCGTCCGGTTTCTTTTACGGCCGCCGTTTCCGGCCCGCCGTTTGGCGGATCGTCCTGCCGAGGCATAAAATCTACCCCCGTTTGCAGCCGGGCGATTGCGGGATTAACCGATTCACGCAGATTATATCACAAAAGGCGGCCGTGCGTCCGTAAGCACAACCGCCTTCCGGTGATATTGGGTTGCCGTCAGCCCGCCAGCCCCGTCGCCTGGTCAATGGCCAGCAGATAGTTTTCGGCGTCGATAATCAGACCCGCGTCAGCGGCGTCGACGTTGCCGTCGCCGTTGAGGTCCGCCGCTTTATAAAAAGCCGCGTCCGCGAACGGATCCCATGTGACAATAAAGTTTTCGAAATCGACGATAAGCCCGGCGTCGCCCGAATCGATGTTGGCGTCGCCGTTGACGTCGCCGAAAACAACAATGCGGTATGTTTCAAGTACCCCGCCGGTGGCTGTGTCGATCAGCGACACCTCGACGCCTGTCCCGAGGCTGGCGTTATCCGTGGAATACTCGATGCGGATATCCGCGCCCATATCCACCGCGCTCTCGAAAAATGTCTTCAGCGTGCCAGGTTCCAGGCCCCAAATCAGCCCGTTGACGCTGTCCGCCACGAAACCAGGGTTGTCGGTCGAACACAGGATGGTCAAGCCCCTGAGTTTGAGCGCGGGGCGCACCCCGAGGCAGTTGGTGTCGACATCCGCGCCGACGTACGGAGCGCCGAACATATCGATGCCGATGTAATAAACGTAGCCGGCGCGCGTGTTGTCGCGGCCGGGAGAACGAAGCCACCACTCGCCGCAGCCGTAAAACGCGCCTGCTGCCGATTCCGCTCTGACGCCCATGCATTTGGCGTAGTCCGTGACCGCCGCGGCGCGCGCGTCATCGGATGAGGCAAGGCCCGAATCCGTCAAAGCGGTGATTTTCATGACGTCCCGGAACGACAGCAGAAATACGCGGTCCTTCGTGTCGTTGCCGCCTTCCGTGCCGTAGAAGGGGTTGTCCTCGTTGACCACCGTGCTTGTCAGGATACGCCTGCTCTCCAGCAGCGAAAAAGCGGTTTTGTAGAAACTGCCGTTGAGCCAGGCGCGCATGGTGCTCGTTTCCCATGTCGATTTATCATATTTGGCGTAGTACGGTTGGGCGTCAAGTATTTTTGTCGAAACCAGGAACAGATCCCCGTTGATGTTGGACAGCACGCGCCATTGGACCGGTTCGACCTTGAACCAGTAGACCCTGTTGGCGAAGTAGCCGTTGTCATCCTGGTAGCTGTTTTCCGCCTTCGGTTCAAGCCTGGAATTGTACGGCGTATACTGCGTGAAACAGACGCGTTTGTACCTCGCCCCGCAGTAATTGAACTCGCCGCCGAACGTCAGCGAGCGCTCCTCGAGCAGCGCGACGACATCCACGTTGGTTACCCTTGTCTGTGGGTAGGAGCCGAAAGTGATGACGCTGCCCGGCCTGTAGTAAACGGCGGACGCGGTCATTCCCGCGTTCGGCACCGCCAGCAGTGACCAAACCATCAACAAAGCGAGAACCGTTCCGGCCGCCCTTGAAACGAACCTTTTCATGTCCAACCCTCCCTGCTGCCTCATGACGCAGACTTATGAAACCGATTGACCGTTATTCAAGGTTAGCGTTGTAAATCCCGTTTTGCAGTAAATATTTTATCGTATTTAAACATATTTGTCAATATTTGTGCAGAATAATGCTATATCGGTTCCGCCAGCCCCGTCACCTGGTCGATGGTCAGCAGGAAGTTTTCGGTGTCGACAATCAATCCCGCGTCCGAAGAATCGATATTGCCGTCGCCGTTGAGGTCGGCGGCTTTATACAGCACAGCGTCCGCGGACGGATCCCAGGCGAGGGCAAAGTTCTCGAAATCGACGATGAGCCCCGCGTCGCTCGAGTCGATGTTGCCGTCGCCGTTGACGTCGCCGTAGATGAGGATTTGATAGGTTTCCAGCACCGAACTTGTCACATTGTCATATACTTCGACCGCCGTGCCGGTGCCGAAACCGCCGGCCGCGACGTTCAGCCGGCCGTCGCCGACGACGCGCACATAGCCGCCTTCAAAACCCGAAGGCGCGAGCCCGGACTCCAGGCCGTAAACCATCCAATTGCCCCGGTCGATCACGCAGCCGGACCCTTCGACCGCTTCCAGCATCAGGGCGGCGCGGTCGATCCTCATCGCGGGGCGGACGCCGATATGCCTGTAACCAACGGCAGAAACGTTGTCGAAAATGGCTCCGCCGTTGACGATGCCCGCCGTAATGGGAGGATAAGCCTGCCCCCGGGAACGCAGCCACCATATACTTAAATCAAAAGACTGCACCATCAGGCCCCGGCATTTCGCGTAATCGGAACCGTATCCGATACGGGCCGTATCGTTCATATGATCGGCACGGAAGCCATAGGCGGGGTTCATCGCTTCTTCATAGGACAGTAGGAAGATTTTATCGCTCGTCGTCGTGCTGCCGGGAGTTTGAAAATAATTGTTGTACGGGTTCTCGACGGTACTCGTTTTGATTCTCGCCTGCTGAGAGAGGTTAAACGCGGCGGTTAAAAAATAGTCGTTAAGCCAGGTGCGCATACCGCAAATACACCAAATATTCGACAAGGCCAGATCGTAGGCCCTCGCGTCGAGGATGGATTCGGCCATGACAAGCAATTCGCCGCCGGTGTTCGACAGCACGCGCCATTTTATCGGCTCGTAGGCAAACCAATAAACGGTGTTGGTATAATAACCGTTGTCGTCCTGGTAGCTGTTTTCCGCCACGGGGTCGAGGCCGCCCGAGTAAGGCGTGTATTGCGTGAAATACACCTTTCTGTATTTCGCGCCGTTGTAAACGACATCGCCGCCACCGTCCGGCGTCAAGGCATTAAGCTCGGCGATAAGGGCGGAATCGGTCACCTCGCTTTGCGGGTAGGAGCCGAAGGTGAAAATATCCCCCTGCGAGTAATCGATGCCCGTCCATTTGGCATAAAAGACCGTATCCTGCGCGCCGAGCGTGAAAGGCCAGGCCGCCGCCTGCGTGAGCCCTTCGTCGGTGTACCAGCCGCAGAAGGCAAAACCGTTCCTGAACGGGTCTGGCGGTTTC
>JAKJCA010000007.1 GCA_022706685.1 Bacillota bacterium | reverse complement strand
TGCCGCGCCCTCCGCCAATGTTTCCGGAAGGCCGAGCCCCACCAACGCGCAGCATGTCCTGGCGGATTTGGACGGCAGGATTGACGCCGTTGTCGACGCGGGACCCTGCAGCATCGGTGTGGAATCCACCGTGATATCGTTAGCAAGCAACGTTCCCTGCCTGCTTCGGCCGGGCGCCGTCACCCTGCGCCAGCTTGAGGAGGCCGTCGGCGCCGTCGATATCAGTCCCGCGGTCTTCGCCGATGCCGGCAGCGGACAGCAGGTGATGTCGCCGGGCATGAAATACAGGCACTATTCGCCCAAGGCGCGGGTTATTATCCTGCGGGGCAGTCTGGAGCGCTTTATCGATTATGTCGGCGCGCACTGCTGCGAAGGCGACGCCGTGCTTTGCTTTGAGGGCGAAAAAGAACTGATGCCGCTGCCCGCCGTGACTTTCGGCCGGGAAGACAAAGCGCAGGAGCAGGCCAAACGCCTCTTTCAGGCGTTGCGTGAGGCGGACGAACTGCCGGCGCAGAGGGTTTTCGCCCGCTGTCCCGGCAGCGACGGGTTGGGCCTCGCGGTTTACAACCGGCTTCTGAGAGCCGCGGGATTTGAGGTGGTTGAACTTTGAGAATACCGGTCATCGGCTTGACGGGCCAGACGGGCGCGGGCAAAAGCACCGTTGCCGGCATGCTCAAACAGCGCGGCTATTGTGTCATCGACGCCGACGCCGTCGCGCGCAGCGTCATGGCCCCGGGTTCGCCGGTCCTTGACTCCCTCGCGGAGGCTTTCGGCCGGGCAGTCATCAAATCCGACGGCTCCCTCGACCGGGCGGCGCTGGCCAAGGCCGCTTTCGCCTCGCGGGAGGCAACGCTGAAACTCAACGCCGTCACGCACCCGCCCATCGACAGGGAGATTCGCAAGCGCATCCGCGCGGCAGCCCGGCAGGGAGCCGGCGCGGTCGTTCTCGACGCCGCCGCCCTGCTCGAAAGCCCGAGCGCCAAACGCTGTGATTATATTGCGGTGGTCTGCGCGCAGGAGCAGCTGCGCCTCGAACGCATCGTCAAACGCGACGGCTTAACGGTTGAACAAGCCCGCCGCAGAATCGGCGCGCAAATGCCTGCGCTTGAATATCTGCTGGCCGCCGATATCATTATTTTGGCCGGTCCACCGTTTGACCTGGAAGAACAAGTCAACCGGCTGGCGGCGATGATAGACGCCGTCGCCGTAAAAAATGAACGGGCTCAGACGCCCGGTGACAAGGAGAATGAAGATGAGTGAAGAAAAAAGCCGCGCAGATGCCCTCAAAGAGGAACTTTTTCTCGATTTCAAGAATGCCGCGCTGCGAATGGAAAGCGACGAGGTGGCGGAAGCCGACCGGTATTGCGGGGGATACAAAGACTTTATCACCCGCTGCAAAACCGAACGCGAAACGGTCTCCTATGTCGCGGACCTGGCGGAGAAAGCCGGTTTCCGCCCGTTAAAAAAAGGCAGCGCCTGCCGTGCCGGGGATAAAATCCTGTTGAATAATCGCGGCAAAGCGTTGATTCTCGCGGTCATCGGCGAAAAAGACCTGTCCGAGGGAGTCCGCATCGCAGCCGCCCACATCGACGCCCCGCGCCTGGACATGAAACCTTCCCCGTTGTATGAGGACAGCGACCTGGCTTTGTTGAAGACGCATTATTACGGCGGTATCAAAAAATACCAGTGGACGGCCGTTCCCCTGTCGATACACGGTGTCATCGTCAAGAAAAACGGCGAAACCGTCACCGTCAGCATAGGGGAGAAAGAAGGCGAACCGAGGTTTGTCGTCAACGATCTGCTGCCGCATCTCGACGGGGAAATGCGCAAGAGGAACGCGTCGGAAGCCATCAAGGGCGAAGAACTCAACATCCTTGTCGGCAGCCGTCCCTTCCGCAGCGACAAAGGCAGCGAACTGGTCAAACTCCAAATCCTGAAACTGCTCAACGAAAAATTCGGCATCATCGAAGAGGATTTTCTCAGCGCCGAACTTGAAGCGGTGCCCGCATACCCGGCGGTGGACATCGGCTTCGACGCGAGCCTGATCGGGGCTTACGGGCACGACGACCGCGTCTGCGCCTATCCCTGCGTCACGGCGCTGCTCGCGTGCGGCAAACCTCTTTATACCACGCTTGCCGTTTTATCGGATAAAGAAGAAACAGGCAGCGACGGCAACACCGGCCTTGCGTCGTCTTTCCTGGCGGATTTTATCGGCGACTTCGCGGCGGATTCGGGGTTCAGTACGAGAGAGGTACTGCGGCATTCGTCCTGCCTTTCCGCGGATGTCAACGCGGCTTTCGACCCGACTTTCCCGTCGGTGCATGACAAACTCAACGCCGCCTATATCAATAAAGGCATTGTCCTGACCAAATATACCGGCGCCAGGGGCAAAAGCGGCACCTCGGACGCCAGCGCCGAGTTTACCGGACACATCAGAAAAGTCTTCAACGATGCCGGCGTGATCTGGCAGACCGGCGAACTGGGCAAAGTCGACGAAGGCGGCGGCGGCACGGTCGCCAAATATATCGCCAACCTCGGGGTCGACACCATCGATGTCGGCGTGCCTGTGCTGTCGATGCATTCGCCATTCGAAGTGGTCTCCAAACTGGATGTCTACATGACGCACAAAGCGGTGCTGGCTTTCTACAGCGCCTGAACCATCGCGGGCAATAGGAAAAACGGCTCAAGCGCCGCGCTTGAGCCGTTTTTTACGGGTTATGGCGGCGCAGATTAAATGCCCAGTGCCAGATGCTTAAACAGCGCAACGACTGCGCTTTTACTGAAAAGGTAATCGTCGAGAAAAGTCACCAGTTTACGCAGGAAAAACGAATAGTCATAGGTAACCGCGGGGACATAGGGCTTTCCCATATGGATATCCGGCGCGGTGATGACGAACGCCTGCGTATAGCAGATACCGCCCGGCCCGGTCAGGTAAGCCCTGACGTAACAGCCCAGAGAATTGCTGACTTGATCGAGCGCGAGTTTTTCCCCGACGGCGATGATCTCGCCGTTGGAAACCCATGTGACTGCGTCGTAATGGGCACCGCTCAGCGTGATGGTGTCAGCGGCTTGGTCGACGTCGATGCGCGTAACGATAGGCGTCGGGCCCGAACCTTCAAAACTTTCCCCGAGTTCGACCTTTGCGTGGCGGCTGATGCCGAAATAGGCGCCGGTTTCCAGGCAGGTGCGAAGCGCCTCCACGGTGTTCTCCGGTTCCATCATCACGGTAAAAGCGCGGTCGTTCTGGTCGAGACCGTGGGAATCGCTGAAGGTGATGCAGGAAACGTTTCTCCCGTTGGGGATAGTTTTCTGTAATACCTCGTCCCATAATATCCGGTCATAGCCGGTATGGTCGTCGGTGCCGCTGTTGATATCCATTGCGACACAGGATTTGGTATCGAGGAATATCCGCGCGAACTTATTGACCCACCTCGGGCTGCGGGAAATGTCGGGATCCTTTTTGTCCCACGCTTGCGTCACGTTGCCGAGATGGTTAAGGAAGGTGACGCCGCCCAGCCGGTCGACTTCCCGGGCAGGCGTCTCGTAATCGCCGTCCACGCCGATAAGTCCCTGACCGTAATTCACGAAAAGGCCGTTGAGATGGGAGTTGCTCGGCACGGCGCCGTTTAGTTCGACGCCCAGCGGCACGTCGAGCATGCCGCGGCCGCCGCGGCCGGCGCCGGAGAGGATCTCGGCATACCGTTCGTCTGTCAGAACGGACAGTTCCCTTCCCTGGTTTCTTTCCTGCTTGACCAGCGTCATAATCGGCACGGTCTGCGGTTTTTTGTTCCAAGGGGCGGCGTTGACCATATGGTCTGTAATGGCGAGGATGTCAAAACCCAATGCGTAATGGCTTTCAACGGTCTCGTCGATATTCGCGGCGCCGTCGCTGGCGATGGTATGGGTATGCAGGGCGGCTTTCAATGCCTTCCAGGAGTCCCAGTCGACGTCCTTGTAGGGGCTGTCAATGGTATAATCATGTTCGTTCCCGGCAGGTGCAGCAGCCGTAGCCGCAGCGGGAGGCAACAGGCAAACGCATAAAACAAGCGAAAGCAGACACAAAACTTTCTTTTTCATAAGACATAATCTCCTTTTTATGAGGCGGCTGACCTCAAGGCAGTTTCGCGTTGAGCAGTGTTGAGCCTTTCATGCCAAGCAGCGCCGAGCAGACAAAGCAAACCAGATACAACAGCAGCGCCGTGATGTCCGCCGCATCGCCGGTTTCAAAATTCACAATAACGGCCGCAACGACAGAAGCGGTCAGGAACACGGTGCCCAGCACGATCTTCGCTTTCACGCGCGGGCCGAATTTGTTTTTGAAACGCAGGCGGGCGTCGAAAAGGCCCGACAAAACGCCTGCCAAACCGGTCAAGGGCAGAGCGAAAGAAACAATCGCGATACAAACGGACAATTTCTCTCGAAGCCCGTCCGACGCCATGGCGGCAACGGCGAGAGCCAGGGCCGAAAGGGCGAACGCCTGGGGAAAGTGCACCGTCACCGGATGCAGATGCATGCTTAGCATGGCGTCTCTTTTCCCGTCTTTTGGCTGCACGGCCGGTTCGAAAGCGGACGCAGGGGCGGCGCAGGCGGGGCATAGGCCCTTCATTTCCTTTTCGTCGCCGATGTACCCGCAGACTTTGCAGCGGATGGTTTTCTTCATACCGGAACGCTCCTTTCATTGATACGGCGTGTCAGCGCAAGCAAGGCCGCCGTCCGGCTAATGATACCACAAAAGGGCCGTCAATAACAGTTGGCGCCTTGCGGAATAACCGAATAAAAAAACCCCCGCCGAGGGGCGGAGGTTCTTGCTTTTAACCGGATTATTTGAGTTCGACTTTCGCGCCGGCTTCTTCAAGTTTTGCCTTGGCGGCTTCCGCGTCTTCTTTGGAAACCTGCTCTTTGACAGCCTTGGGAGCGTTGTCGACAACCGCCTTCGCTTCGGCGAGGCCGAGACCCGTGATTTCACGGACAGCTTTGATGACCTTGATTTTTTCCGCGCCGATTTCGGTGAGGATGACGTCAAACTCGGTCTGCTCCTCGGCTTCTGCAGCGGCTGCTGCGCCCGCTTCCGGGGCGGCGACGGCGACGGCGGCCGCGGCGGATACGCCGAAAGCCTCCTCGACGGCTTTAACGAGTTCGGAGAGTTCCAAAACGGTCAGGGTCTTTAACTGCTCGATCATTTCGTTGATTTTTTCTGATGCCATGATAGTTACCTCCAATTGGTTTTTGTTTTGTGAACGTTTCTGTCAGGCGGCCGTTTCGCCCTGTTTGTCGGCGATGGCCTGAACGGCGCGCGCAAAGGCGGCGATCGGTGCGTTGAAAGCGTTGCAAACGGTGGCGAGTAGCACTTCCCTTGACGGGAGTTTGGCCAGTGCCGCCAGCGTTCCCTCATTGATGACGCGGCCGTCGATAAAACCGCTTTTCAGGGAGAAGTTCTTGTGCGTGGCGGCGTAGCCGGACAAAATCCGCGCTGCGGCGACATAATCCTGCTTGCTTGTGGCGATGGCCGTCGTGCCCGACAGCACGTTGGCCAGTTCGTCGAGCCCCGCGTTTTTGACGGCGAGATTGAGCAGCGTATTTTTGACGACATGGTATTGGACGTCCGCAGCCCTCAGCTGCGCGCGCAGCGCGGTATCTTCGGAAACGGGAATACCCTTGTAGTCGACCAGCACGCCCGCGCACGAATCTTTGAGCATCTGCGTCAGCATTTCCACTTCTTGCTTCTTTTTTTCCATCACTTTTTCACTTGGCATTTTTTCACCTCCATATTCCTCGATTGCCTAATGAAAATTCCCTTTCCGCTGGGCCGCGGAAAGGGAATGCAACATACAAAACGCACAGGGCGCCCTGCAGGTTCCTCTCCTCGGCAGGCGGTCGAACCGTTACGCGCCTTTTGGGGCGCACCTGCTGTCTCAGGCAAGAACAACGTGGGTTATCATAACACAAGGGATTCGCGGTGTCAACACTTTTAGCGGAGCGGCTACTGCGCCTGGGAAGCGGTCAGCCTCGCGGTGTTGATGCGGATGCCCGGGCCCATCGTGGACGCTACGACGCAGGAACGGATATACTGGCCTTTTGTCGCGGCGGGTTTCGCTTTGATGATGGCGTCGAGCAGCGTGTTGAAGTTTTCGCTGAGTTTCTCGGTGCCGAACGAAACTTTCCCGATCGGGCAGTGGATAATGTTGGTTTTATCGAGGCGGTACTCGATTTTACCGGCTTTGGCCTCCGAAACGGCTCTGCCCACATCGGGCGTTACCGTACCGGCCTTGGGCGTCGGCATCAGGCCGCGCGGACCGAGAATTTTGCCAAGGCGCCCGACAAGGCCCATCATGCTCGGCGTGGCGATGGCCACGTCGAAATCCATGAATCCTTCTCCCTGGATTTTTGCAACAAGGTCCTCTGCGCCGACGATTTCGGCGCCCGCGGCCTCGGCGGCTTTGGCGTCGTCGCCTTTGGCGAACACGGCGACACGGACCTTTTTGCCGGTGCCGTTGGGCAGCACGACTGCGCCGCGGACCTGCTGGTCGGCGTGGCGTGAATCAACGCCCAGGCGTACGTGCACCTCGACGGACTCGTCAAATTTCGCCGTAGCGGTTTTTATGGCGGCGTCGAGCGCTTCCTGTACTTCATAGAGTTTCGCCCTGTCGACAAGTTTTGCGCTTTCGGTATATTTTTTACCGTGTTTCATAATCAATTATCCTCCAATCATGTGGTAAAACGGATTTTTCCTCCCACCCGGGAGCCCTAATCGACGACTTTGACGCCCATGCTGCGGGCGGTGCCCGCGATCATGGACACAGCCGCCTCAATGCTTGCGGCGTTGAGGTCGGGCATTTTCAATTCGGCGATTTTTCTCAGCTGCTCACCGGTGATTGTCGCGACTTTCGTCCTGTTGGGGACGCCGGAGCCGCTTTCGATGCCGCAGGCTTTCTTAATCAGGACGGCAGCGGGCAGCGTTTTGGTGATGAAAGAGAAGGAACGGTCCGCGTAGACCGTGATAACGACCGGGATGATCAGGCCGATATCGTTTTTGGTGCGTTCGTTGAATTCTTTGGTGAAGGCCATGATGTTGACGCTGTGCTGGCCAAGTGCCGGTCCCACGGGCGGTGCCGGGGTCGCTTTGCCGGCGGGGATCTGCAGTTTGATTAAGCCGACTACTTTCTGTGCCATTTTTAACCCTCCATCAATTGTGGTTCATTGCGGAACCTGCCCGGGCAAACCCTGAGGTTCCTCCCACGCGGAGCGCGGGCTCCGCACGCTTTCGCGCGCGTAATCAAGCGGGAGATTCCCGCTCATTACCTTGTCATTCGACGACCGGTTCGACCTGGTCGAGCTCGAGTTCGACGATGGTTTCTTTGCCGAACAGGGCGGACACACGCACCTTGACAATACCTTTGTCAAAGTCGATTTCTTCCACCTTGCCGGAGAATCCGTCGAAAATCTCGTCAATGATGTTGACGACGTCGCCGACCTGATAACTGACTTCGACGACCTTTTTCTCCACGCCGATGTCGAGGACTTCCCTTTCCGAGAGGGGAACGGGCTTGCCTTCCGGACCGACAAAGCCGGTGACGCCGCGGGTGTTGCGGATGATCAGCCACAAGTCGTCGCTCATGGTATAGCGGTTGTTCTCGTCGGGCGAGACGGCAACCTTGACAAGCACATAACCGGGATAGAGTTTTCTCTCTTTTTCGACGTTTTTGCCGTCCTTGATTTCCGTCACGGTCTCGGTAGGGACCTTGATATCGGGTATCTGGTCGGCCATTTTGCGGTTTTCAACGACTTTGATGATATTTGCCGCCACCTTGTTCTCATAGCCGGAATAGGTATGGACGACAAACCATCTGTAATCAGGCATCGCGCTTCCTCCCGTCACAGCCCGCCGAAACGGCTGAAGATGGCCGCGGCAGCGGCTGTGGTGGTTTCTTCGCTGCCTTTGGCGGCCTTCATCATCAGTTTGAGCAGTTCGGAAAGGCCGGTGTCGATGCCGAAAACGACGACGCCGATGATTGCGACGATCAGCAGCACGATGCCGGTATTCTTGACGACGGACCTTGTGTCGGGCCAAACGATCTTTTTAACTTCCGAGCGGAAGTCCTTGAAAAACTTCGGGATCGCTTTGCCGGCCCGCGCAAGAGCGCCCCCTCCGGCAGCCTTTTTCTTTTTTGAGCCGGAGGCCTTGGCGGCTTTGGCCACTTTTTTCGCGGCTTCGAGTTTGCTGTCTTCCTTGTCGACAGTTTCGGCGGGATTGTTTTCTTTGTTTGGCATGTCAGTTCCTCCCGCCTATTTTGTTTCCTTATGGAGAGTATGTTTCTTGCAGAATCTGCAGTACTTGTTCATCTCCAGCCGGTCGGGTGTGTTCTTTTTGTTTTTCATGCTGTCGTAGTTGCGCTGTTTGCACTCCGTGCAGGAAAGGGTCACTTTGACTCTCATAACGGCACCTCCATATTTTCGGACTTTCAGGCCTCCCTCTCGCGGGAAAAGGGCACAAAAAAAGAACCCTCCTTGAGAGGTAAAAATACTCTATCACAAATCAAACAATCCGTCAAGTTTTTTGATAAAAAGACTTACGTTTCGCCCGTAATCAAGGCCGAAGAACTCATCATATTCTCGGGCATGACGAAACGGACGAAACTGATGGGGATTTTTCTGCCTTTGGCGAATGTCCAGCGGGTCAGCTCGGCGACGTTTTCGCCGCCCGGCAGCCGCAGGGAGGACCGCTCGCTGTCATCCGGCTGCCTGATTTCGATGACAAACTCCGCTCTGGCAATGGTGATGCCGGGCATGGCCAGGATTTCCCTTGCGACCGAACCGCCCGGTTTTACCCGGCAGACAGACTCGAAAACATCGGGAACAAAATAGCTGTCCTCAACGGCGACGGGCCTTCCGCCGGCCAGACGCAGGCGCTTGAGTCTGCCCACTTCTGAAAGAGTTCCCCAGTAATCCAGCAATTTGCCTGCCGGTTTTACCGTCTCTTTGGCGATGATGATGTTGTCGGTTTTCAGCCCCATTTTACGCAGCGAATAAGTCAGCGAAAGCACCGGCTCGAAACTGAACGATTGCTTCGGCTCGCCGGCGAAGGTGCCGATACCGTGCCTTTTGACGATGATGCCCTCATGTTCAAGTTCTGTCAGCGCGCTGCGCACGGTGCCCCTGCCGACATTCATCATTTCCATCCACTGATGTTCCGTCGGGAGCTTTGACCCCGGCGGATACGCGCCGGAGGCGATGGCGTCCATGATATGGTTTTTAACCTGTACGTACAGGGGCAGCCTGTCGTCCGTTTGCATACCGCGTCCCCCGAGTGATTCACACCATTTGAGAGTCTGCCTGTTGACAAAAGCATAACACGGTGTTACTATGTTGTCAAGATGTTCGAACAACTTGACATACCCGGGTGAAACCATGAAACAAAATCCCGAATCTGTTTCAAAGACCCTGATAAAACACGGCATCCTCGGCGTCGAATGTTCCGAAAAAAGGAAGAGCATCCGCCTGGAAGGGGAACTGGCCGACTGGGCGCAGATCGTCAAGGCGGGAAAGCTTGCCGCCAAGGCCGGCTATAAAGGCGTGATCAACGACATCCGCCTGGCGGGTTTCGATCCTCCCGCCGTCCGGCAGCCGGAAACGAGGGATGCTTCTCTGGAAGGCCGTGCGCCCGACGTGCTGATTATCGGCGGCGGAGTTATCGGCTGCTCCATCGCGAGGGAACTCAGCCGCTATAAGCTGGATATCCTTTTATGCGACAAAGAGAGCGACGTCGCCATGCACGCCTCCTCGCGCAACGACGGCATGATCCACCCCGGCATCGCTTCCCATCCCGGCACGCTGCGCGGCGACATGAACGTTCTGGGCAACGCGATGTACACCGATATCTGCCGCGACCTGTCCATCCCCTTTGAACGCTACGGCAGCCTGATTTTGTATTCCGAGCGCTGGTTCGGCCTGCTTTCCGCACCGATATTCGCCATGCGGGAAAAGAAGTTCGGCATCGAGGGCAGGAAGATTTCGCGCAAAACGCTCCATCAGCTTGAACCGAACATCACCGATGAGGCGGTCGGCGCCTTCGAATACCCTTCTTCAGGGGTCCTTTCGCCCTACAAACTTACGGCCGCCCTTGCCGACAACGCCATCGAGAACTCGGCGTCGGTTTCGCTCGATACGATGGTGGAGTCGATGGAAACCGAACACGGCAGAATCACGGCCGTGAAAACCAACCGCGGTACCCTGCGCCCGCGGGTTGTCGTCAACGCCGCCGGCGTTTTTTCCGATGTGATCGCCGAGATGGCGGACGACCGTTTTTTCACCATCCACCCGCGTAAAGGCGAGTGCGTGATTCTCGATAAAAAGAAAGGCCCGCTCGTAACCCGGTCGATGGGGCTGGTCGGCCTCGCCCAGGCTTTTTCGGATACCAAGGGCGGCGGCGTGATGCGCACCATCGAGGATAATGTCCTTGTCGGGCCGGACGCGTACGAAATTCCCCTGCGCGAGGATTTTTCCACGCACAGGCGGAACATCGACGCGGTGCTTGAAAAGCACCTGCCGCTCATCAAGGGATTTGCCAAAAGCGACGCCATCACCTATTTCGCCGGTATCCGGGCGGCCACCTATGAGGAAGAGTTCATCGTCGAAGCGTCCGAAACGGTCTCCAACCTTGTGCACGCGGCCGGCATCCAGTCGCCCGGCCTCGCCGCCGCGCCTGCCGTGGCGCTGAAAATATCTCAGCTGACGCGCGAAATCCTTGCCCGGGAGAGGGAAGTACTTCCCAACGAGAAGTTCAACCCCGTCCGCAGGACCGGTCCCGTCATGGCGAAACTGACGCTCGAGGAGAAACAGCAGGCCATCGCGAAAAACCCCGATTACGGTATCGTCATCTGCCGCTGCGAAGGCATCAGCAAAGGCGAAATCATCGACGCGGTCAACGCGCCGCTGCCGGCCGTCTCCATTGACGCGGTCAAACGGCGCGTCCGGCCGGGCACCGGGCGTTGCCAGGGCGGGTTTTGCGGGCCGCTCGTGCTGGAAATTATCTGCGAACAGACCGGTAAAAAGCCTTGTGAAATCACCAAATGCGGGGGCTGTTCCAATATCCTTGAGGAGACCGCGCCTATGGAGGTGTCGCCATGACCATCCGGGAGTCTTCGTTTGACGTCGTGGTTCTCGGCGGAGGCCCCGCCGGGCTTGCCGCGGCGATTGCCGCCGATAAAAAGGGCGCGTCGGTTTTACTCGTCGAGAGGGAAAAGAAACTCGGCGGCATTCTCAAACAGTGCATCCACGACGGCTTCGGCCTGGTTTATTTCAAAGAGCGCTTGACGGGTCCCGAGTACGCGCAGCGCTTCATCGACGAATTTTTTTCAAGAAATATCGCGTACAGAACCCAGGCCTTCGCGGTGGAAACCGCGCGCGGCGCGCAGGGTTTCTCCCTGCTGCTTCAGAGCGCGCAGGGAATGGAGAGGATCCTCTCCAAAACCGTCGTCCTTGCCTGCGGCTGCAGAGAGAAAACCTCCAGGCAGGTTTTTATCCACGGCGACCGCCCGGCCGGCATTTTCACGGCGGGGACCGCGCAATACTATGTCAACATTATGGGCTGTTTGCCGACGAAACGCTGCGTGATTCTCGGCAGCGGCGATATCGGTATGATTATGGCCAGAAGGCTGACCCTGGAAGGGGCGCAGGTCGAGGGTGTCTATGAAATCAAAAATTCCCCCGCCGGCCTGGCGCGCAACGTCAGCCAGTGCCTGGAGGATTTCAACATCCCGCTGCATCTTTCCTCCACGGTCACCAAAGTGACGGGTGTTAAAAGGGTCGAGTCGGTGGAAATCTGCGCGGTCGATGAAAACTTCGCGCCTGTCGAGGGCACGCAGAGAACAGTGCCCTGCGACGCGCTGATTCTCTCCGTCGGCCTCCTGCCGGAGAACGAAGTCGCCGAGGCGCTCGGCGTTGAAATCGACCCGGCCACAAAGGGCGCCGTCGTCGACCAGACGCTCATGACCAGCGTCCCGGGCGTTTTCTCCTGCGGCAACGCCCTGCATGTCAACGATCTTGTCGATTATGTCACCATCAGCGGAGAGCTTGCCGGGGCGTGCGCCGCGGCCTATACAGGACACGCCCGTTCTCAGGTTTGTGTGCGCTATGACAGCAGCGACTTTCTCTATGCCGTGCCGCAGCGGTACGATACCGCCGCGGGAGGCCCCTTCGACCTTTATTTCCGTGTGCGGGAAGAATGCAGAAACAAGCGTGTCGCCGTCGAAGCCCCCGGACTGGTTAAAAAGACCAGGAAGTACCTGCGCCTGACGCCCTCCGAGATGGAAGTATTGAGAATCGACCCCGGCGAGGGTATAATCGACGGGGATATCCGCCTGTCCATGCTCGACGCGACATGAATCAGCGAGGCCCGTGTCCGCGGCGAGCCGTTTTACGTCAAAATCAACGAGCCTTTCGGCTTTCCGGATGTGCTCGACAGCAAGGAGAAGACAGCCCATGACTTGTATCGTGTGCCCCAACGGGTGCCGGCTGACGGTCACCGGTACAGGTGAAAACATTCAAGTGGAAGGCGCCCTTTGCAAAAAAGGCATTGATTTCGCCGTCAACGAACTGACCCGTCCGATGCGTTCGCTGACTTCAACCGTCAGGACCGTCTTTCCGGATATGCCGCGCCTGCCGGTAAAGACCAGGGGAGAGATACCGAAAGGGAACATGCTCGACGCGATGAAAATCATCCGCCGCGCCCTGGTCACCGAGCGGCTTAAAACGGGCGACGTCGTTATCAAAGATGTTTTCGGCACCGATATCGTGGCGACCGCCACCATGTGATAAACCCAAATAAGCGCCTGCGCGCGACAGGGAGGTACGGACATGTCCGACAAAAACGAGTTTACACCCGCCTGGTACCATCAGGAGGCACCGGCAAAATCCTACCGGTCCATTCTCAAATGGGGCAGCCCGACACAGTGGAAGGCGCCCAACGCCAGACTCTACAAATTGATGAAAGAAACCTTCGACATGACCGACGGGGATTTTGCCCAGGGCAAAGAGATGGGCCTCGAAGCCGTCGAGTTCGACATCCCTTCCCGGATGGGCGAGGCGACACTCAACGCCCTGCGCGAGATCGTCGGGGCCGACAATGTCAAAACCGACAATTACACGCGCCTGAGCGTCGCGTACGGCAAGACGATGCTTGACCTGATGCGCCTGCGCAAACACATCGTCGAAAACCTGCCCGACGCCGTCGTTTATCCCAGGGACCGCGAAGACATCATCAAACTGGTGCGCTACTGCTCGCAGGAAAAAATTCCCATGTATGTCTACGGTGGGGGCTCATCCGTGACACGGGGCCTGGAGCCCTACAAAGGCGGAATCACCCTGGATATGCGTCCGCATTTCAACAAGGTAATCGCCTTCAGCGAGAATAACCAGACCATCACCGTCGAAGCCGGCATGAGCGGTCCGCAGTTGGAAAAAACACTCAATGACGCGGTAGCGAGATTTTCGGCCAAACGGGCCTACACCTGCGGCCATTTCCCGCAGAGCTTCGAGTATTCCTCCGTCGGCGGATGGGTTGTGACGCGCGGTGCGGGGCAAAACTCCAGCTATTACGGTAAAATCGAGGATATCGTCATCAGCCAGGAGTATGTTACGCCCGCGGGAATCATCAAAAGCGACGAGTTCCCGCGAAACGCGACGGGTCCCTCGATTGACCAGATCATGATGGGCAGCGAAGGGACTTTCGGCATCCTGACGCATGTCACGTTGCGCATCTTCCGTTACATGCCCGGCAACAGGCAGCGTTTCAGTTTCGTTTTTAAAGACTGGCAGAGCGGCGTCAACGCCGCGCGCGAAGTGATGCAGGGCGAATTCGGCTATCCCTCGGTATTCCGCCTTTCCGACCCGGAAGAGACTTCCGTCGCCTTCAATATGTACGGCGTGGCGGGCACCCCGATCGAAAGCCTGCTCAACGCCCGGGGTTACAAAGAGGGCAGCCGCGTACTGATGCTCGGCTTTACCGACGGCGAGAAACATTTCGGGAAAAACATCAAACGCCAGATTAAAAAAATCGCCCGCCAATACGGCGGAATGTACACCACCGGTCTGGTCACCAAGGGCTGGGAACACGGCCGCTTCACCGACCCCTATCTGCGCGAGGATATGGGCGACTACGGCTTGATGATCGACACGCTCGAGTGCGCGGTCAACTGGGATAATTTTATGCCCGTCTATGAAGGGGTGCGGGCTTTCTGCAAGAGCCGGCCCAACACCATCTGCATGACGCACATGTCGCATTTCTATCCGCAGGGGGTGAACCTCTATTTCATTTTCGAGGCGAAAATGAGCGAAATCGACGAGTACCTTGCCTACCAGAGCGGCATCATGGATAATATACAGAAGTACGGCGCGGCGATGAGCCATCACCACGGCATCGGCAAAATGACGGCTCCGTGGCTGGAGGCGCAAATCGGCAAAAACCAGATGGATATTTACCGCGCGCTGAAAAAGCATTTTGACCCAGACAACATCATGAACCCCGGCGGGACACTCGGCCTGGACCTGCCCGAACATCTCAAGCGCGACCTGATTTCCAAAAAAGACTGACGGGCTCTGACGCGGCCGACGGCGGGGCAACGTTCCCGGGGAGAAAAGCGGTGCCGGCAATACGCAACAAAATACCCAAGCGCTTCAAATGGCCGGCGGCCATGGGAGCGCTTACGCTTTTTCAGTTGATTTCGTTCGCGCAGGTTGTCCTCGCGCCGGGCGGATTCGACCCGACATTGGCCCTCATCTTTATCGGCTATATCATCTTGGAATGGCTCTACTGCCTGACGGCGCGCCTGGCTGCCCCTCAAAGTTCGCAGGAGGTTGAAGTCATTGCCTTTCTGCTTTCCGGCATCGGTCTCGCCGTCTGCGGCAGCATCGACACCTCCTATGCCCTCAAGCAGCTGATTGCCATTATTGCCGGGGCGGCGGCTTATCTGCTGCTGTCGGCGCTGCTGAAAAACCTGTCCGCGGCCGTCTTTCTGCGCATACCCGCCGCGGTCGCGGCCCTCGGGGTGCTGGCCTTCAACCTTGTCGCGGCGAGAACCGTTAACGGCGCGCTCAACTGGCTGAAAATCGGTTCGTTCTCCGTACAGCCGTCCGAGTTTGTGAAAGTGGCGTTCATTTTTGTCGGCGCCGTCACGATCGACAAACTGCAGTCGACGAAAAGCCTGGCCAAGTACGCCGTGTTTTCCATCGCCTGCGTCGGCCTTCTTTTCCTGATGCGGGATTTCGGAACGGCGCTGATTTTCTTCTTTACGTTCGTCCTGATCGCTTTTATGCGGTCGGGCGATATGCGCTCGATCATCCTCATCTGCACCGGCGCGCTGCTGGGCGCGATGCTGGTGGTCTATTTCAAACCCTATGTGGCGGAACGTTTCTCCACCTACCGGCATATCTGGGAGAATATGGATACGGGCGGTTTCCAGCAGACGCGTGTGCTGATTTATTCGGCCAGCGGCGGACTGCTCGGCCTCGGCATCGGCGAGGGCAAACTCAGGCAGGTATATGCCGCTTCGACCGACCTGGTGTTCGGGATGATCTGCGAGGAGTGGGGGCTGCTGCTGGGGCTTCTTGTCGCCGCGTCCTACGCGGTGCTGGCCGTGTACTGCATCAAGGCGTCCAGAACCGCCGCTTCATCCTACTACTCGATTGCCTGTGTCGCTGCCGCCGGCATGCTGCTGTTTCAGACCGCGCTCAACATCTTCGGCATCACCGACCTTCTTCCGCTGACGGGCGTCACGCTGCCCTTTATCAGCAGGGGCGGCTCCAGCGTCATCGGCTCCTGGGCCCTCATTGCCTTTATCAAAAGCGCCGGTTTCCGCTTCAAAGCCGCCGCGCAGCCGGAAAGAGCGGATATTCCCATATCGAAGAACGCGCGCGCGGGGAGGGACGCGGTTTGAAGAACATCGCCAAACGCGCCGGGGTTCTATATGCGCTGGCTGCCGCATTTATCGTTGGGCTGGTCATTTTGACGGCGCAATTTGCCGTCAACGGCGGCGCCTGGTCGTCCAACCGTTTCAACCGGCATATTTACACCCGCGGGCAGATTGCCAGCGCGGGCGCCATCACCGACAGAAACGGCGAGGTCCTTGCAAAAAGCGACGGCGGCAAACGGCTGTATCATGAAAGCAGGGCCGTCCGCAAAGCCACCCTGCACGCCGTCGGCGACACGGAAGGATTTATCTCCACCGGTATCCAGTCGGCATACAGGCAGGAACTGACGGGCTACAGTTTTCTCAACGGCATCTACACGCTGAAAAAATACGGCAGAGGCAGCGATATCCGGTTGACCCTCGACGCAAATGCCTGCGCTGCGGCTTACAATGCCCTTGACGGGCGCAAGGGAACCGTCGGGGTCTATAACTACAAAACAGGCGAACTGCTGTGCATGGTGTCCGCGCCGTCATACGATGTCAACAACAAGCCGTCGGCCATGGCCCTCGCGTCCCAGGAAAAATACGAAGGTGTCTATCTCAACCGGTTCCTGTCCGGGCTTTATACCCCCGGGTCGACCTTCAAGGTGGTGACTGCCGCCGCTGCGCTCGAAAATATAGGGGATATCACGACGCGCAGTTTCGTCTGCGACGGCAAACTCGAACTGCCGTCAGGAACGATTATCTGCAGCGCGGTCCACGGCAAGCTGAATTTCGAAAAAGCGTTCAACCGTTCATGCAATTCGGCCTTTGCCCAAATTGCGGTGGAACTCGGCTCGCAACGCCTCACACAGGAAACCGTGTCGCTCGGTTTCGGCGAAAGTTTCTCTGTCGGGGCACTGGCAACCGCAAAAAGCCGTTTCAATGTCAGCGGCGCCGACGAGGCGCAGCTCGGCTGGGCGGGCGTGGGCCAGCATACGACGCTGGTCAATCCCTGCCACATGCTGATGATTGCCGGAGCGGTGGCCAACGGAGGAGAGGGCCTTGCGCCTTATCTGGTCGACACCATTACCAACCCTTCCGGGATTGTCACCTATAAAGGGTCGCTGTTCAAAGAAAAGGGCGTGTCCATGCCGGCCGAAACTGCCTCCCGGCTGAGCGGCCTGATGCGTTCGAACGTCGAAAACTACTATTCCGACAGCCGCTTTCCCGGCCTGCGCATGTGCGGCAAAACCGGCACTGCCGAAGTGGAAAAAGGCAAACAGCCGCACGCCTGGTTCCTGGGCTTTTCGCAAAGGGACGACCTTCCCCTGGCCATCGTCGTCGTGGTCGAAAACGGCGGTTCGGGCAACAGCGAAGCCATACCGGTCGCCGCCAGGGTAATGAAAGCGCTCGACGGCGGGCGATAAGAAACGTGTGAAAAAATACCGGCCGTCTGCTCAAGGCGGCCGGCATTTATTGTTTAGGGTCAACTGACGATGCCGAACTGGCTGTTGTACAAATCGGCGTAATAACCGCCCTTTTCAAGCAGTTCGGCGTGCCGTCCCTGCTCAACGATTCTTCCGTTGTCCATGACCAGAATCGTATCCGCTTCCTTGATGGTCGAAAGCCGGTGCGCGATGACAAAATTGGTTCTTCCGGCCATCAGCGTTTTCATCGCTTTCTGCACCTGGATTTCCGTTCTGGTGTCGACCGAACTGGTCGCCTCGTCGAGAATGAGGATGGCCGGGTCCGCCAGCAGCGCGCGCGCGATGGTCAGCAGCTGCTTTTGGCCCTGCGAAATGTTCGCGCCGTCCTCCTCAAGCACGGTATCGTACCCGTTGGACAGGGTGCTGATGAAATGATTGACCCTCGCGGCGTTTGCCGCCGCGTACAATTCCGCATCCCCGGCGCCCTCGCGGCCGTAGGCGATGTTTTCTTTAATGGTCCCGTTGAAAAGCCAGGTATCCTGCAGAACCATCCCGAAGATTTTGCGCAGATTCTCGCGCGACAGCTTTTTAATATCCACACCGTCGACGAGTATGCGTCCCGAGCCGGGTTCATAGAAACGCATCAGCAGGTTGACCATCGTGGTTTTTCCTGCGCCCGTATGCCCGACAATGGCGACCAGCTGGCCCGGCTTGACCTCGAGATTGAGGTTTTCGAAAAGCGGTTTGTCTTCGCTGTATCCAAACGACACATTTTCAAAAACAATGCTTCCGCGCGAATGTTCGATGACCTGCTCGACGGTATCCTCCGGTTCTTCTTCCTCCGCAAGTACGTTGAAGGCCCTCTCGGCGCTGGCCAGGGAGGATTGCAGACGGTTGGTAATCATCCCCAGGTCGACGATCGGCTGCATAAACAGTTTCGAATAAGTGAAAAACGCCGCGATTCCGCCCAGTGTGATGGTGCCGCGCGTAACGAAAATCGCGCCGACGACGCAGACGATGGCGTAGCCGATGTTGCTGATAAAACTCAAAACAGGGCCGATAAGGCCCGACACGAACTGCGCCAGGCGGCTTGAACGCGTCAGCTGCTCGTTGATGTCGACGAATTCCGATATGGCCTTCTCTTCGTGGCTGAATGCCTTGACAACGGTATGCCCGGTGAACATCTCCTCGATATGGCCGTTGATTTCTCCCGTCCTGTCCCACTGCTCGCGGAAATATTTGCGCGAGCGTTTGGTAATCAGGCGCACCAGCAGCAGCGAAGGCGGGAAAATCGCGATGGTGATGAACGTCATCTCCCAGCTGATGCGCATCATCATGATAAACACGCCGATGACCATCACCACGGAAGAAATAATCTGGATGACATTCTCCCGCAGGGTGTTGCTGATGTTGTCGATGTCGTTGACGACGCGGCTGAGCAAATCTCCCCGCGAATGAGAATCGAAAAACTTCAGCGGCAGCCTCGAGAATTTGCCGTTGAGGTCCTCCCTCATTTTGCAGACAACTTTTTGCGTGACGCCCGCCATGACATAGTTCTGGATGAAGGTCATCAGCGAACTGGTCAGGTAAATCGCGCCGAGTTTGACGATGATGGTAAAAATACCGAAACGGTTTGCTTCGTCGCCTGCCAGACGGCTGACCACCTGCTGCTGAATGGCGTCCACAATATCGCCGAGCAGCGTCGGCCCCGTGATGCTCAGAAAAGAGCCGGCGATGCCTGTGAACAGGACCACGGCCATTGGGAACTTATAAGGCGCCAGCAGCTCGAACAGCTTGCGCGCCGTGCCTTTAAGGTCCTTCGGTTTTTCGCCGGGCTTTCGTTTTCCGCCCCTGTAACCCGAATATTTTCTATCCCGGGAGGGCTTGCCGGAAGCCTGCGTGTCCGAAACGTTGCCGTTCAAGCCAAGTCCTCCTTTGTCAGCTGCGAATATGCGATTTCACGGTACATCTCGCAGTCTTTCAGCAGTTGCCGATGCGTGCCCGCCCCGACGATTTTCCCCTCGTCGATGACCAGAATCAAATCCGCGTCGATGATGGTGCCGATACGCTGCGCGACGATCAGTATGGTGCTGGCGGCCAGTTCCTCCTTGAGCGCTTTGCGCAGTTTGACTTCGGTCGTGAAGTCAAGCGCCGAAAAACTGTCGTCAAACAGGGTGAACTCCGCCTTCTTGACCACCGCGCGCGCGATGGCGATGCGCTGCTTCTGCCCCCCGGAAAGATTTTCCCCGCGCTGCGATATCATGTCGTGCAGCTGATAAGTCAGCGCTTCCACAAAATCGCGTGCCTGCGCGATGGTAAGGGCATGCCACATCTCATCTTCGCTTGCGTCTTCCTTGCCGAAGGCGAGGTTCTCCGCCACCGTGCCGCTGAACAGCAGCGACTGCTGGGGCACATAGGCGATTTTTCCGCGCAGGTCCGCGGTGCTCATGGCGCGGATATCAACGCCGTCGATGCGTATTTCGCCGAAGGTCACGTCGTAAAAACGGGGGATGAGGCTCATCAGTGTCGACTTGCCGCTGCCGGTCCCGCCGATTATGCCGATCGTCTGGCCGGCCGACGCTTTGAAGCTGATATTGCTCAGCACGGGTGCCTCCGCGCCGGGATAACCGAACGTCACGTTGACGAACTCGATGCTGCCGGTGAGAGCCGGGTCGGGTTGAATCGGCTTTTCCGCTTCCTTAATGGCGGTCGTGCGTTCGAGCACCTCGAGGATGCGTTTGGCCGAAACGGAGGCTCTCGGCAGCATAATAAACAGCGCCGCGCCCATGGATACGGCAAAAACAATCATAACCAGGTAAATCATGAAGGCTTGTAGGTTGGCCGCCATATTGACCAGCTGCGCGCGCTCGGCCGCGATGCCGGGGTCCAGCTCGTTGATCTGGTCGCCCGCAATCCAGAGCAGCACAATGACCGCGCTGAAAATCAGGACGACTGCCAGGGGAATGAGGGCGGCGAAAATACGGCTGATGCGCAGCGCGATGGCCGTCAGGTCCAGGTTCGCGTCGCGGAAACGGCCGTCCTCGTAGCGGGTGCGGTTAAACGCCCGGATGACGCGGATGCCCGACAGTTTTTCGCGCAGCACGCGGTTGAGCGCGTCGGTTTTCAGCTGCATTTTCTTGAACAGCGGGATGACGGTCTTTGAAACGATGAAGGCGATGACGGCGATCACGGGGATGATGACGATAATCGACATCGAGAGTTTCCGGTTCATGATAAAAGCCATGACGGAGCCGCCGACAAGCAGGATCGGCGCGCTGATGGCCGTGCGCAGGACGTTGATGAGCATCTCCTGAATCTGGCGGATGTCGTTGGTGCAGCGGGTAATCAGCGATGGGGTGCCGATGTCGTCGAGATCGCAGGGGGAGAGGCTTTCGACCCTGACAAACACCGCCTCGCGCACGGCGGAGCCGAAACCGGTCGCCGTCCGCGACGAAAAATAGCTCGAAGCCGCCGCGCAGGCGAGGGCTACGGCCGAGAAAGCGATCATCCAGCCGCCGGTTTTTTCAATATAAGGAATCGCCCGGGCTCCCTGTGTCGAGACCGCCGAAATAATCTGCGCCATCAGTTTGGGCAGAATCAGCTGCATCGCGTATGTGGCCAGGGAGAAAAACAAGGTCATTATCGCGTGCAGTTTAATCGGCTTGAGGAAGCGGAGCATTTTCAGCATAGTATTCCTTTCGACCGCATGCAGGTTACTGTAAAATATTTTTGATTTCGGACAGACGCCGGAAAGGATCAATATCGCAAAGCCTGTGCGCGTCCGTGCCGAAGGTGAAAACGCTCGAAGTTTCTTTGCCCAAGTGCCATAGCCTGCGGGCGAAACAAGGGTCGGACACGACAGCACCGGTGTTAATTTCCCACGCGCAGCCTTTGCGCGCCGAGCGTTCCATCAGTTCGCCGAGTTCATTGTCGCCGATTTCCCTCGTGACGGCGGTGCGGTCCGGGTGCGCTTTGATAAACCTGCCGATAAACGGGTGGGCGATGCCGTGCGCTTTGCCGGACTCGATCAGGCTCCCGACGGTTTCGATGCTGTGGAGCGCGTATCCGCGCGGGGAAAGGTCGTCCGGCTGTCCCCAGAAATCGAGATGGTAATGGTTGCAGGAATATAGTCTGAAATCAAGCGCCTGACGGACCTGAGGAGGTTCAAGCGTTTGCCCGGGGGCGTAACAGGATAATTCCGCGCCGATATGAACCTTCAGGCCGCCCTGCGCCTTCGACGCCTCCCGCCGCAGATACGCGATTCTGACAAGAAAACGGTCCGCATCGATATCGTCGTTGTAGTGGTCAGTCAGGGCGATTTCTTCCAGGCCGCATTCCTCCGCGCGGGCGATGATGTCGGCCGTATTCATCTCTGGTTTCCCGCAGGAGGAAAAGCAGGTGTGAATGTGCAGGTTTTTTCTCGCCAGACAGTCCAAGTCGTAGCAGGGCTGAAGCAACAGCATTTTATCCTCCGGCAGTTGCCCCCTGTGCCGATGTCGTATTTTCCGTGACGGCAGGGGCTTGGGTTGCGGCTGCCTCGGTTGCCGGTTTTACGGTTGGCGTTTCGGAGTACGAGGCCGTTTCAAGCTTCCGCCCCGCCTGAAGTGCGCTGATATAATAGGCGTCGCCGCCGCTGCTTCTGAGCGTGACAACCATCACCTTGGACGCCTGCGGTTTGACGGGGTTGCCGCGGTTATCCAGCTGCGGGTCGCTTTTGCGCAGATACTCGACGGTCAGCACGACCGAATCGCCTGTTTTGTCGATATCGGTCACTTGCGGCACATACACGGGGTCGATGCCTGTCGACGGGATGATATAACTTTTTGTTTGAGGAGAGTAACGGAATTCATAGGCGCCGGTTTCAATACTCTGGTGAACCGGTTTGACCTCGCTGCCGAAAAGGACGGCGAAACTTGACTCGACATCGGCCTGTGGCATGATATAGCCGAATTCGGTCTCGCTGTATTGAAAACGGCTCGGTTCCGGATCGTTGATGATATTAGCCCAAATAGCGCAGTCAATCAGCTGCGCCATATCGGCTTTGCTGATGTCGTCGAAAGGGTCGGGATCGTTGCACACCAGCGGCAGGAGAAAATCGCCGTATTCGGCTTTACGCTGCGTGTTGTCCAAAAGGTCCCTGACGGCTCCGTACGCGTAAGAAACGGTGAAAGCCAAACCGACCAGAGCGAAAACCGTCATCAGCAGGCCGAGAGGGAAGGCGTAACGGTTTTTCTTTTTCTTTTTTACTTCTTTTGTTCCGGCGTTTGTTTCAGCCATGCGGACCTCCGTTTTGATGCGGGTTACCGTATTTGCCCGGTTCCGAACACGATATACTTTTCGCTTGTCAGGTTTTCCAGGCCGAGCGGGCCGCGTGCGTGCAGTTTCTGCGTCGAGATGCCGATTTCGGCGCCCATGCCGAATTCGCCTCCGTCGGTAAAGCGCGTCGAGGCGTTGACATACACCGCGGCAGCGTCGACCGCCCCGGTAAAATACAGCGCGGTGTCATAATCGTTTGTGACAATGCACTCGCTGTGGCCCGTCGAGTAGCGGGCGATATGTTCGACGGCTTCCTCTGCGCTGCCGACGGTCTTGACGGAAATGATCAAGTCAAGATATTCGGTTGCCCAGTCGTCTTCGACAGCGGGAACAGCCGACGGCAGTATCGCGCATACGGCCTCGTCTCCGCGGATTTCCACGTTCTTTTCACCCAGCTTTTCCGCGATCGCCGGCAGCGCTTGCGCGGCGATGCCGCGGTGGACGAGCAGACTCTCGCAGGCGTTGCATACCGAGGGGCGCGAGGTTTTGGCATTGAAGACAATGGAGGCGGCCATCACGATGTCGCAATGCTTATCGACATAAATATGGCAGTTGCCCGCGCCGGTTTCGATGACGGGGACGCTGGCCGTTTCCACCACCGTCCGTATCAGGCCCGGGCCGCCGCGCGGGATCAGAACGTCGATATACTGATTCAACCGCATCAATTCGGCCGCGCTCGAGCGAGAGGTGTCCTCGACGAGCTGAACGCAGTCTTCCGGCAGGCCTTCGGAGGCGAGGGCGGCGCGCAGCAGGGTTGTCAGGGCGCGGTTTGAGCCGAGCGCTTCCTTGCCGCCGCGGAGGATGACCGCGTTGCCCGATTTGACGCAAAGGGCGGCCGCGTCGGAGCTGACGTTCGGCCTTGCCTCATAGATAACGCCGATGACGCCCAGCGGTACGCGTACTTTTTGTATCATCAGGCCGTTGGGCCGTTTCCCGCCGGAAATGATTTTCCCCACAGGGTCCGGCAGAGCGGCGATTTCCTCGATCGAAGCCGCCATGGCTTCGATGCGCTTTTCGTTGAGCGCCAGCCGGTCGAGCAGCGCGTCCGACAGCCCGGCGGCCCTGCTGTTGTCCAGGTCCGTCCGGTTGGCTTCGAGGATGTCATTTGCGCCCGAGCGAAGCGCCTGGGCGCAGGCGAGCAGCGCCTTGTTTTTCAAGCCGGAAGATGCCCGAGCAAGCACTTTTTCGGCCTGCACGGCAAGGATGCCCAGTTGCTCTATACTTTTCATCGCCGTACCCCCTGTGCGTTTGCGGCGGAAACTTTATTTTTTCGCGGTAAAAAACGTGCCGATCTGCCTGCCGTCGAGCAGTTTGTAAATATCCGAAGGGTCCGCCCCGTTCATGACCACGGTGTCGATGCCGGCGAGTGTCGCGGTTTTTGCCGCCGACAGTTTCGTCAGCATGCCGCCCGTTCCCAGCGCGGAGGCCGAAGGCTGGGCGAGAGCTATAATTTCATCGGTGATTTCGTCAACGACGGGAATCAGTTTCGCATTGTCGTCCTCGCGGGGATTGCCGCTGTAGAGGCCGTCGATATCGCTGAGGATGATCAGGGCATCCGCGTGTACGAGCTTCGCGACGATGGCCGACAGGTTGTCGTTGTCGCCGTACACGATTTCTTCGACGGCGACGGAGTCGTTCTCGTTGATGACGGGGATGGCGCCGTATTCAAAGAGTTTTTCAAAGGTGTTGATCAGGTTTTCGCGCCTTTCTCCGTTTTCGATATCGCTGCGGGTGATGAGCAGCTGGCCGACGACATGGCCGTATTCGGAAAACATCTTATCGTATATGAACATCAGTTCGCACTGCCCGACCGTCGCGGCAGCCTGGCGTCCGGGGGTATCCGAGGGCCTGCCGGGAAGGCCGAGTTTGCCGGCGCCGACGCCGATGGCGCCCGAAGTGACCAGCGCCACATCGATACCGGCGTTTTTTAAGTCGGAAAGCACCGATACAAGCCTGGACAAACGTCGGATGTTGGTTTTCCCGTTTTCATAGGTGAGGGTGGAGGTGCCGACCTTCACAACGATTCTTTTGGGTGATTTCAGCGTCGCCATGCTTGTTTCCCTCTCTGTGAAAATACAGAACGTTCAACTTATTCAAATAATCATTATACTATTATATAGCGCCTCGCGCAAGTTTTCTCAGGAAGCCGACGTCCGGTTTCCCGACGGCGCATACGGAGAGTTTCGAAAAATCGAGAATTTCCGAGGCGGTTCTTTTCAGGGTATCCAGACCGACGGCATCGATATTGCGCAGTATTTCACGCTGCGACAGTACCCGGCCTCTCAGCAGTTCGCCGGCTGCCATGTGGTGGAGAGCGCCCGAGGCGCTTTCCAGCCCCATGACCACGGACGCTTTGGCCTGCGCCGCTGCGGTCTGCAGTTCATCGGCTTTCAGATCGTCGGCGACCCCGCGCAGCAGCGCCAGCGCCTCACTCAGCGGCTTGTGCTGAACCGACGGGGACATGCTCATCGTCACGCCCGCAAGGCCGCAACCCATGAAAGGCGAGTCGAAAGCGTCGACGGAATAGACCAGCCCCAATTCCTCGCGCAGCCGTCGGAAAAGCCTTGAAGAAGAATTGCCGCCGAGCACCGCCGTCAGCAGGGAACAGGCATAATGCCTCTCGTCGTCATAACCGACCCCGGGAAAGCCGAGGCTGACGCAAAGTTGTTCAAAGTCTTTTTTCACGGTCACAAAGCAGGGGACATATTCGCAGCAGGAAATTTCCGGCGGATTGCCGCCTTTGTCAAGGCTGCCGAAGCGCCGTTCGGCCAGTTCAACCGCCTCATCGGGGTCGAAACTGCCGCAAAACGCCGCCACCATCCGTTCGGGGATGTATTGCTGACGCCTGAACGCATCGAGTTTTGCTCTGTCAAGCGCCTGAACCGCGGCGCGGGTGCCGGTAATCGAATTGCCCAGCGTCGCGCCCGGCCACACCCCTTCGCACAGGCGGTCGAAGCAAAGATCTTCGGGGCTGTCGAGATACATGGCGATTTCTTCCAGCACCACGTTTTTTTCGGTGTCGATATCTTCCTCGCGCAGCAGCGGGGATGTGACCATATCGGCGATAATATCAAACGAAAGCCCGACATCGCCCGGCAGGCATTTGTTGTGAAAACAGGTGTATTCTTTGGTTGTATAGGCGTTGAGCAGCCCGCCGAGCTCATCGGACTGCCGGGCGATGTCCAAAGCGCTCCTGTTTTCGGTCCCTTTGAAGACCATGTGCTCAAGAAAATGGGCCGCGCCTGAAAATGCCTGCGTTTCAAAACGTGAACCGCAGGCGATGTACAAACCCATCGAACAGCTTTTTGTGTGCACCCGCCGCTCGAGCAGGATGCGAAAACCGTTATCCAGTGTAATCTTCTTCATCGGACCTCCCGCCCTGGATGCTTTCAGCCGTCCGGAAAATAAAGGATGCCGCGCCGAATGTCAGCGTGTCGCCGTCCGCGAGAGGGGCGCTGCCTTCGACGCGCTGGGCGTTGACAAAGGTGCCGCCGGAAGACAGGGTATCGAATACGACCCAGCCTTTCTTTTTTCTGGCTATCACGGCATGGGAGCGGGATACGCTGTCGTAATTGACAATAATGTCGCAACTTTTGGAGCGCCCGACCGAGGTTTCCCCTCGGTTGAGCGCGATGCTGTCGGCGTTGACGCAGTTGATGAGATAGGCCTGCGGCGGCGTCCGCGCTTTTTTGGACTGAGAAATAATCAGCGATTTCAGGCAATATCCCAATACAAAAGCGGCAAGGGCCGGAAGCAGATATCTTCCCGAATCAATGAAAAAGTCCAAAAAACATCCCCTGCGGCGGCAAGCCCGCCTTTCTTTACGGATATACTATTATCGTTGAGTGCCCGTGTCAATACGCCTGCATGTCCCGGGTAAGAGCAAGGCTTCTGCTTCGAGCGAATATATGAAAGAAAAATGAACAATTCCTGCAATAAAATGAGTTATCATCGAGAAAATCTTGTGAAAATCACAGAATTATGAAATATTTACCATAATACTTGCAAAGGCTGTTCCGTGGTGCTACAATACGAAACCAGATAGAACGGGTGCTTCCCCGTTATGTTTGTAATCCGATTTTTATTGTTGGGAGAGAAAATGATGTCCTACACCGATGCCATCATCAACCTGCTTCGTGAAAAGAACGCGCATGAGCCCGAGTTTGTCCAGGCCGCGACGGAAGTGCTGGAATCCATCAAGCCCGTTATCGAAAAAAATCCCCATTACCGCGACTGGTCGCTCCTCGAACGCCTCATCGAACCCGAAAGGGCCACCATCTTCCGCGTCCCGTGGACAGACGACGACGGCAACGTGCATGTCAACCGCGGCTACCGCGTGCAGTTCAACAGCGCCATCGGCCCTTACAAAGGAGGCCTGCGGTTTCACCCTTCGGTTAATTTAAGCATCATCAAGTTTCTGGGTTTCGAACAGATTTTTAAAAACTCGCTGACCGGCCTTCCCATCGGCGGCGGCAAGGGCGGTTCGGATTTTGATCCCAAAGGCAAAAGCGATAAAGAAGTGATGCGTTTCTGCCAGAGCTTCATGACGGCGCTTTTCAGGGTTATCGGCCAGAACATGGACGTGCCAGCCGGCGATATCGGCGTCGGCGGCAGGGAGATCGGCTACCTGTTCGGCCAGTACAAACGCATCACCGGCCAGTACGAAGGCGTCCTGACCGGCAAGGGCCTGTCCTACGGCGGTTCGCTGGTCAGAACGGAAGCGACGGGTTACGGCCTGATTTACCTTGTAGAAGAAATGCTCAAACGCCACGGCAGCGATATGGAAGGCAAAACCGTCGTGGTTTCCGGTTCGGGCAACGTTGCTATTTACGCGGCGGAAAAGGCGATCGACCTGGGAGCTAAGGTGGTTACCGTCAGCGATTCCGCCGGTTTCGTCTATGACGAAGAGGGGATTGACGTACCTCTTCTGAAAGAAATCAAAGAGGTCCGGCGCGGCAGAATCTCCGAATACGCCGCGGCGCGTTCCACAGCGAAGTATTTTGAGGGGGAGAAACCCTGGGCGATTCCCTGCCAAATCGCGCTTCCCTGTGCGACGCAGAACGAAATCGACGAGGCCGACGCGAAGACACTCATCGCCAACGGCTGTATCGCCGTGGCGGAAGGCGCCAATATGCCGTCGACAGCGGCAGCTACCGACGCTTTTCTCGCCGCCAAGGTGCTTTTCGCGCCCGGCAAGGCGGCCAATGCCGGCGGCGTGGCGACCTCCGCGCTCGAGATGAGCCAGAACAGCACGCGTTCAAGCTGGACCTTCGAAAAGGTCAACGCGGAACTGAAGCAGATTATGATCAACATTTATACGAATATGGACGAAGCGGCAAAACAGTACGGCGAAAAGGATAACTTCGTCGTCGGAGCCAATATCGCCGGTTTCCTGAAAGTGGCCGATGCGATGATGGCGCAGGGTGTCGTCTGATTTTTTCCTCCGCGAATGTAAAAGAGCAGCCGGCGGCCGCAAGCCGCCGGCTCTTTCTGCCGTAAGGGCTATCGCAGATATTTGCCGGTCGCCGCGTCGATGACGTTTTGAAAGACGGCGATGTGAGTGCTGGAAATATGTTTGTCCAGATGCATCGAACCGAAAAACCAGCGCTGGTACTCACAGACATTGCACAGTTCTTCAAGGTAGGAATTGAGGTTGGTCACCTTATCGGCTTCCCCCTCGTTGAGCTTGAGGAAACCTTTGATGCGCTGGGGAGGTTCGTGCGTGATGATCACGTCGGCTTTACAGTCTGCCAGTTCCAAATTCGCGATGCCCTCGAGCAGTTCTTCGCGGCTGGGTGATTCGAGCCTTGACCAGCAGTTGTTCTCGAAACGGATGTCGATATCGGGGCTTTCGCCGCCGCCCATGGTGAAAAAAGTCATGGAATCGAAACGGAACAACTGACCGCGCATCAGGTGGTAGAGATTGCCGTGGATTTGGTGAACTTTGCCGCCTTTCCAGCGGGTTTCGGGGTATTTCGAAAGCAAATCAAAGTTTTCATGTGTCCCGTCGATGAAGCATACGTTGTATTTTTTCGACCCGATTTTTTTCAGCAGTTTTCTTTCGCGGGGGGAATCGTCCCAGATAAAACCGAAATCCCCGCAAATGATGAGCGTATCGCCTTTTTTCAGTTTTTTAATGCCAGGGTGCGCAAAACGGCTGTAGTCCCCGTGTATGTCACCGGTGATGCCGACCATAAAACTTGCCTCCGGCTGGTTGAAATGTTTATTTATCACGCGCTTGCTGTTATAATCTTTTAGGTCAATCTTTCCGCTGCGCGGCCGGACCCGGCGGCGCGGCTGCGAATATGATACATCATCTTTCGGGGTCTTGTCTATGAAAAAAACCTTGGCTGTGTTCATTTGCGCGGTGTTGATTGTGTTGTCGATGCCCGCCGCGGCCGCGCGGGCGGCATACAATTCGGCGCTTCCGGCCTTGGCGCTGCGGTCGAGGATCATCCTGCTGGCCAGCCTGGACAACGGCAGTATCATTTTCAGCAAAAACGCCGAAATGAAAACGTCGCCGGCCTCGCTGACCAAAATCGTGACGGCGTTGCTGGTGCTCGAGCGCTGCAAAGACCTCGAAGCGAAAGTGACGGTGCCCGAATATGCGGTCCGTATGTTTGACAATACAGACAGCTCCAACGCCGGTATTGTTGCGGGCGAGGTTCTTTCCGTCGGCGACCTTCTGCGATGTATGCTTGTCAAAAGCGCGAACGAAGCCGCCGCGATTCTCGCGGACCATGTCGCCGGCGGCCAGGACGAGTTTGTCGCCATGATGAACGCTTACCTCATCAAACTCGGCTGTAAAAACACCGCCTTTGTCAACGTCCACGGGCTTGACGCGCAGGGACAGTACACCACCGCTTCGGATATGCTGAAAATCGTTCTCAAAGCCCTGGAATATCCGGAGTTTGTCAAAATCACGTCCATGACGAAAGTGACGATCCCTCCCACCAATAAAAGCGCGAAGAGGGAACTGGCCAGCACCAATTTAATGATGAACAGCAACTACCGCGAGTATTACTGCAAGTATGTCAGCGGGATTAAAACCGGCTCGACCTCAACGGCCGGCAAGTGTGTCGCGGCAAAGGCATCCAAAGATGGCTATTCCTACGTCGCGCTGGTGATGCAGGCGCCTTACGATGATTTCGACAACGATTCCGTCAAAGAGAACGGCGCTTTTATCGACTGCAAAAAACTGCTCGAATGGACCTTTGACCATATCAGTCTGGAGTCTGTCGCCGACCCGAAAAAGATTGTCACCGAGGTCAGGGTCAATCTTTCCTCCACCGAGGACTATGTTTCCCTAGTTCCCGAGAAAGAGGTTTTCGCCCTTGTCCCGAGCGGCACCGACGACACCAGCGTACTGATTGAACCCATCGGCGAAAGCCTGCCCGAGAGCATTGACGCGCCGGTCGAAAAAGGCAGGGTAATCGGCAGGGCGAGGATTTTATACGCAGGCGAAGAGATTGCGCAGGTCAACCTGGCCGCTTCCAAAGAGGTCAAACGCAACATAGCCCTTTATCTGCTCGCCCAGCTGCATAAAGCGTCCGGGACCGCCGTGTTTAAAATCGTCGCCGCCGCCGCTGTCGCCGCCTTGCTGGGATATGTTTTCCTCTCCTATGCCATCAACCGCAAGCGCAATAAAAAACGTAAAGTGAAGGTCCTGCATATCGGGAACCTTAAAAAATAGAAAAAGCGGCCGCGCGGTTGGACGCGGCCGCTTTTTCGCCTCTGTTTATCAGGGATTGTAGAAGTAATCGTAAGCGTTCGTTGTTGTTTCTTCACGGGCGGGTACGCTCGTTCCTCGGTCTTCGACGAGCTTGACGGTGACGTTGTAGCGGGTGATGTCATAGTTTCTGCTGATGTGGCAGAGCGTCAGTTTCAGCTGATCGCCGACTTTGCCTTTTTCGATGGCCTCAAGCAATATCGAGGAACTGTCGAGGTCTTTTCCGTTGACCGCGATAATCAGGTCGCCGGATTTCGCCTCGGTGCCGGCCAGCGCGCTGTCGGAGCTGATGGATTCGATAATCAGCGAGCCGGCGGGCAGGCCCTTCATTTTGATAAGAATATTGTAATCGTTGTAAGCCGTTGCCTGGTAATAGGTGATGCCGAGTTTCGGCCGGCCCTGAACGTAACCGTATTTGGTGAGGCTGTTGATGATATCCTTCGCGTCGGAGATCGGAATGGCGAATCCCATACCTTCATATTCGTCGCTGATGATTTTCAGCGAATTGATGCCGACGACCTGTCCCTTGCTGTTGACCAGCGCGCCGCCAGAATTGCCGGGGTTGATGGAAGCGTCGTGCTGAATGCATTTCATCGTGTAACCGATTTCGCTGCTGACCGGCCTGTCGATGGCGGATACCACGCCGCTGGTGAAAGAACCGAAGAATTCCACGCCGCCGGGATTGCCGACCGCATACACCTGTTCGCCGACCTGCAGCGCGTCGGAATTGCCGAACTCCGCCGCGGGCAAACCGCTGGCTTTGATTTTAATCACGCCGATATCCGTTCTGACGTCGTAACCGACGATTTCGGCGTCATACTGTGTGCCGTCTTCGAGCTGTACGCTGATGCTGATGCCGGAATCGCTGATCACATGGGCGCAGGTAATGATATAAGTGTATTTGCCGGAAGCGTCCTCGCTCATGATAATGCCCGAACCTTCTCCGCTGACAGCTTCCTCGCCGCCGAAACCCTGGTTCCTGGTGCTGACGATAATGCCGACCACGGAAGGTTTCACCTTCTTGGCGATCTCCACCGGCGAGTTCACCTCGCCGTCGGAAGGGCTGGTCGTATCGTTATCGTCAATTTTGAGCGTCGGACCGTCGGCTGTCGTTTCTTCGGACTGTGTGGTGCCGTTTTCACCGTCCTTATTCCGGCTGCCGATCAGCGAGCCGACTGCGACGCCGGAACTCAGCAGCGCGACGCACAGCAAAATGGCTAAAAAGACCTTGAGCCCGCGCTTTTTGCCCCTTGACGGCGGGGCGGGCGGCGGCGTTTGCCCGTACTGGGCGGGTTGCTGGTAATAGGGCGGCGTATAAGAAGGCGTTCTTCCGTAATAAGGCGGCTGGCGTGTCGGCGCCCCCCCGTAGGGATAAGCGCCAAAGGGAGGCGCGCCCTGCTGCGGCGTGCCGGGCGCCCCTGCTGCGGGAGCGGTTCCCGGCCAGGGGGCTGCGGCGGGCTGCGCTTCAGCCGCGGGGGTCTCACCGCCGGCGGCCTGTGACGGGCTGGTTTCACCCAACTCGATGTCGAACTCTTCGCTTTCGCCTGAGGAAAGACTTTCCTCCTGCGGATTGTCCGTGCCGGTGTTCATTGTATTCTCGTCATTCATGACGGTTCCTCCTTCTTGACGGGTCGTCGGGACTTCCCCGATACGATTGACATTATATCCCTGCCGCCGGCGGAGTGTATAGCACTGAAGTAAACGATATTTGAACATTCGGTTAAATTTGCCCGCCCTCTTTCGCGGCGCAGCAAGGGGACCGGTCCGCCTGCCTGTGGTATAATATAAAACAACGGCCCGCGCTTTGATAAGCCGGCTGCATATCCGGAAAACGGGGGGAATAACAATGTTTACCGAACTGGTCATGAAAACACGCAGTTACCGCAACTTCGACAACTCCGTACGGTTGAGCGCACGGGAACTGACGCGGTGGATCGACTTGTGCCGTTTTACGCCGTCATCGGCAAACAGGCAGCCGCTGAAATTCGCCTACGCTTTCCGGCCGGAGGACTGTGAGCGCATATTGCCGCACCTGGGCTGGGCGGGCTATCTGACCGAAAAGCCGCCGTATCCCGGCAAGGAGCCCGCCGCTTATATCCTCATCTGCAACGACACCTCGATTTCACCCAATTGCCCCGATACCGATGTCGGCATCTGTGCGCAGACCATCGTGCTCGCCGCGATGGAAGCCGGCATCGGCGCCTGCATGATCGGCAGCATCAACAAAGGCGCCCTTTCGGAGATTTTCTCGCTTCCCGAAACCATTGTGCCAAGGCTCATCATCGCCCTGGGCGCGCCTGCCGAAAAAGTTGTACTGACCGACGCGGTAGACGGAAATATCAAGTATTACAGGAACGAAGCCAAAACCCATTATGTGCCCAAACGCCCCTTAAGCGAGATTCTCCTGCCTGAAATCAAATAAAGGTCCGCCGAAAAAAACCGCGCAGGAGGTTTGTGCCTCGTGCGCGGGTTTCCTTATTGTGCCGCCGGGGAGGTTTTCTCAATCAAAACGGACGGTTTCACCCGTTCGCGACGACTCGTAAATCGCGTTGGCGATGCGCACCGACTTGATGGCGTCTGTGGGTACGATCAGCGGTTCGCGGTCAAAAAGCACCGCGTCGATGATGTCGTTGACCTGTGTCGCGTGGCCGACGACCAGCGTGGGGTCCAGCGCCGTCGCGTTGCCGTTGCCCTCGCCGTAGAGGTCGATCATCGCCTTGCCTTCGTCTTCGTCTTCTCCTTCAATGCGCCATAATTTCAGTTGGTCTCCGTCGACCTCGATCGAACCTTTGGTGCCGTACACCTGAATGTCCGTACTCAGGCCCGGATACGCGCAGGTGGTGCTCACAAATGTCGCCGCGGCGCCGCTTTTGAAGCGTATCAGCGAAGCGGTCATATCCTCTGTTTCGATGCTGTGGTTGAAAATGCCCATGCACGAGGTGACGCTTTCGACGTCTCCCATCAGCCACTGCATCAGGTCGACGGTATGGATGGCCTGGTTCATCAGCGAACCGCCCCCGTCCATCGCCCAGGTGCCGCGCCAGCCGCCTTTGTCGTAATACTCCTGGGTGCGGTACCATTTGACCGCGAAAGTCCCGAGAAACAACCTGCCCAGTCTGCCGGAATCGATGGCCTCTTTCATCGGTTTCATACAGGCGTTGAAACGGTTCTGGTGAATCACGCCCGCCTTCAGGCCGGTGCGCGCGCGCGCCTGCTCGATTTTTTCGGCCGCTTCGACGGTGATGTCGATGGGTTTTTCAACCAGCACGTGCTTGCCCGCCTCAAGCGCCTGCACAGCCAGTTCGGCGTGAATGCCGCTGGGGACCGCGATGCTGACAATTTCGATGTCAGGATTTTTAAGCATCTCGGTAAAATCGGTATAGGTCAGGATATCGCCGTATTCCTTTTTCGCTTTCTCGAGTTTTTCGGGGATCAAATCGCAGACCGCGACAAGTCTGCCGTTTGTGGAGTTCAGGGCCGCTTTGGCATGCGCGCGTCCGACCCCGAGGCCGACGACCGCATAGCCGATTTTTCTCTCGAGTGCCATATTTCATCCCGCTTTCGTTTTTTGGCTGCCGCGCGTTTTGACGCGGCGCTTTTCCAAAAGATTATAACAAAAACCTCCGCGCGTGGCAACGCGCCGGAAACCGCCGGCAATGAAGGCGGGCGAACCGGATTGGCCCGGTTGAAGAAATACCGCGCAAAGGGTACAATGGTTCAGCAGAAAGGCGGCAGGGGAATCCTCCGCTGCACATAAGGAGAACGATATGAAGTTTTCGCAAATGGAGTACAAGAGGCCCGGCCTGGATGAAATCAAAGCGGGGCTCTCCCGGATGGTCAAACAACTCGAGCAGGCCGTTTCTTTCCAAGAGGCCGAGCGGGTGTTTTTGGAGAAAGAAGCTCAAACGGCGCGGGTGCAAACCATGTTCACCCTGGTTTTTATCCGGCATACGATCGTTACGCGGGACCCGTTTTATACCGTCGAGCAGGAATATGCCGACAGCGCCCTGCCGGTCATTGAAGAGGCGGTCCAGCAATGGAACGCCGCGCTGCTTGCCAGCCCTTACCGCGCGGAGTTTGAGGCGAAATACGGCAGCGTGATGTTCGTCAACCTCGAATTGGAGAAAAAGACCTTCGATGCGTCCATTATTTCCTCGCTGCAGCGGGAGAACGCACTGGTCACAGAGTACACCGACTTGCTTGCTTCCGCGCAGATTCCGTTTGAAGGCGGCCTTTACACCCTGGCGCAGATGGTGCCTCTGAAACTCGACCGTTGCGACAGCCGCCGCCTGGCCGCGTGGAAGGCGGAGGGCGCGTTCTACAATGCGCATGCGGACAAACTCGACGCCATTTTTGCCGAGATGACGAGCCTGCGCGACGCGATGGGCCGCGCGCTGGGCTTTGACAATTACCTCGGCCTTGGGTATTGCCGCATGACGCGCAACTGCTACGGCCCGGCGGAACTTGAACGTTTCCGTGAAAACGTGCGGCGCCATGTTGTTCCGCTGGCAGAGCGCCTGAAAGCGGAACAAGCCCGCCGGATCGGGCGTCCGTATCCGCTCGACTACGCCGATGACGCGCTCTCCTTCCGCAGCGGCAATCCCGTGCCCTGCATCGACAGCGAGGGCATTCTCGCCGCCGGCCGGGATTTTTTCCACAGTCTTGGAGATGAAACGGCGCAGTTCATCGATTTTATGTTTGACAATGAACTGCTTGACGTGACGGCAAGAAAAGGCAAAGCGGGCGGCGGGTACTGCACCGAACTTTACGCATACAAATCACCTTTTATCTTTGCCAATTTCAACGGTACGGCGGATGACATCGGCGTCATCACGCACGAGGCGGGCCACGCGCTGAATTCTTATCTGGCCAGAGACATCCTGCCTTTAGCCAACCAAAGCCCCTCCGCAGAGGCCTGCGAGGTGCATTCCACTTCGATGGAGTTCTTCGCCGACACCTATGCCGAAACATTTTTCGGCAGCGGCGCGCGCAAATACCTGTATGCCCATCTGGCCGACTTGATTACTTTTATCCCCTACGGCACCCAGGTCGACCACTTTCAGCACCTGGTGTATGAAAAGCCGGATATGACGCCCGGACAGCGCCACGACGCCTGGCGCGAACTGACCGCCGTCTATATGCCCTGGCTGCGGCTCGACGGCGCCATACCGTTTTACGGCGAGGGCAGAAGCTGGCAGCAGAAACACCATATTTACGAAAATCCGCTGTACTACATCGACTATTGCCTCGCCGACGCCGTGGTTCTTCAATTATGGGCGGAGATGCTGGAAAACCGCGGCGCCGCCTGGGAAAAATACCTTCGCTACACGCGCCTTGCCGGGACCAAAACGTTCATCGGCCTCATCGAGGCCGCCGGGCTGAAAACGCCTTTTGAGGATGACACGCTGCGGGCTGTCTGCGAAAAAGCCGCGCAATGGTTTGACACTTTCGATACAGCGGGTATTGAATAAACCGTTCGCTATAGCTGCGAAAAGCCTCAAATATGTTAAAAGGGCAGGAACGGCGGAACCGTCCCTGCCCTTTAGTATCTGCGCAGGTTCAGCCGACCGGCAGATAAAAGGTGAATTGCGTGTATTCGTTTTCAACGCTTTCCACGCTGATATTGCCGCCGTGCAGCTCGACAATCGACTTGACAATGTAGAGGCCCAGCCCTGCGCCGCGCACATCCTCGCTGCGCGACTTATCCACCTTATAGAAACGCTCGAAGATTCTGCCGATCTCCTCCGAAGAGACGCCTGCGCCGGTATTGCGGACTTTTACCACCGCATTTTCGCCCTGCAAAAAGGCCGTCAGGGTAATTGTGCCGCCCCGCGGGGTAAATTTCACCGCGTTGTCAATCAGATTATAAATCACCTGATTGATCAGGTCCTCGTCGGCGTTGACAAAAACATCCTCGATTTGCTCGAGGCCCACGATGTCAATCATTTTATCCTGTATGGACCGCTCGAAGGAAAGCACCGTTTTGAATATTTGTTCCGAAATATTAAAGCGCCTGCGCTTAAGGTCAATTTCGCCCGATTCCATTTTCGACATCTCCAGCATCCCGGTCACCAACCGCGACAGCCGTCTGATTTCATCGGAAACAAGGCGAAGGTAACTGTCCCGTTTTTCCGCTTCGATGGTTCCGTCGAGGATGCCGTCGATGAATCCGCCGATGGTGGTCATCGGCGTTTTCAGCTCATGCGACACATTGGCGACAAAACTGCGGCGCGAAGCCTCTAGCGTCGCGAGGTCCCTGGCCATCGAGTTGAAGGCCTCCGCCAGCGAAGCGAGTTCGTCGTCGCCTTTCAACCGCACCCTGTAACTGAAATCGCCTTCCGCGTATTTCCTGGTTGCTTCGGACATCTGCTGCAGCGGCTTGACGAATTTGTAGGACATATAGTAAACGGTGATAAAGGAAATCAGCAGCGCCAGCAGCGAGGAGACGGCGAACATACGAATAATCGCGAGCACATAGGGGTTTGCCACGATTGAAAATTCCTGAACGGCCAGCACCAGCCCCACACAGCGCCCGCCGACCATAATCGCGTCGGCGACGATGAAATGCGAAGAACCGTATACCCCGCCGAGGTTGCCGATTTCGCTGTATGTTCCGCGGCCGGCCGTAAGGGCGATGATATCCGCGGGCACGGTTACGGGCGCGTGCAGCGGGCATCTCCCCGGGGAAACGATCAAATTCGCGCCGAGCATCTCTTTGCAGTAGATCACCCGCCCGTTCATATCCGTAATAAAAACGTCGGAATCAATCGCGTTGGAAGTCAGTGTCAGGGTATTGCATATCAAAAGCACGGAACCCTCGCGGTTGCGCTCCATATACCCGGAACCGATGAGGTCCGACGCGATGGATGAAACGCTCGCGGCGTTTTCCTGCAGCAGTTTTTCTTTTTCGGCTATCCAGTATTTGGAAACGAAAAAGGTCAGGGAGCCGCCCAAAATGGCAAAGCTGACGAAGATAACCGTCAGCATGATCAGCAGGTATTTCCTGAATAAGGACGATTTGACTTTCGCCGTTTTCATCGCAGCGCTATTCCTTGGTTTCAAACTTATAGCCGACGCCCCAGACGGTTCTCAGCTCCCATTTATCCGACACGCCATCCAGTTTTTCCCGCAGGCGCTTGACATGGACGTCCACGGTCCTGGAATCGCCGTAGTACTCGAATCCCCAGACCTCGTCGAGCAGCTGGTCGCGGGTATAGACGCGGTTGGGGTTGCTCGCAAGATGGAAAAGCAGTTCGAGTTCCTTGGGCGGAGCGCTGACTTTGACGCCGTTAAGTTTCAATTCATAATTGGTCAGGTTGACCGACAGTTTATCGAACTGCACTTCTTTGACGGCCGCTTCCGGCACCGCGCAGGTGCGCCTTAAAACAGCCTTGACGCGCGCGACGACTTCTTTGGTATCAAAAGGCTTGACGACATAATCGTCCGCGCCCAGCTCCAGCCCGAGCACCTTGTCAAACGTTTCCGCTTTCGCTGTCAGCATGATAATCGGCTTGTCGGAGAACTTGCGTATCTCCCTGCAGACCTGCCAGCCGTCAAGGCCGGGCAGCATGATATCCAGCAGCATGATATCGGGCTCGTTTTCGCGAAAGGCTTTCACCGCGGCGTTGCCGTCATAGGCGATGGAAACCTTATACTGCTCTTTCTCCAGATACAGCCGCAGCAGTTCGCAGATATTGGTGTCGTCGTCGACGACCAGAATTTTCTCGCCTGCCATAGAGGATGCCTCCCTTGATATGCTTACTACGTCGGGCTGAACGCCCGCCGTCATTATCTCACGGCGATTTGAACCAACCGTGAACGCCGATTCAAATTTGCGTGTCCGTTTTCAACCTGCGTCAACGATTATTGCGGCGCTTTTTCACCGTCAGCAAAACGACAGCGGCCACGCCGGCAGCGCCTCCGGCGGCGGCAATGATCAGCGTGAACCTGCCGCGCAGCATGTCCGTACCCTGCCCGTCCTCGTTGTTGTGTGTGCCGCTCCGGGAGGTTGTTTCATTCCCGGAAAGGTCCGTGCCGGTATCCGCCGCGGTCAGCACGGGATTGCCGCTCGCGTCGGTCTGCGTTTCGAAAAGGCCGGTACTGTAATCCGAGTAAGGGTCGGAATAGGTTGTATAGCCGCCCGGAAGCGTATCCGCCCGCGTTGAGGGAACATAGGCTGTCAATCCCGGCAGCGTGGTGGCAGGCGGACCGGAAGTGCCGGTGCCTTGAATAAACTTGACCTGATAAGTTTTCTCGGAAAAAACGGAACCCTTCGCGTAGGTAACCGCAATCTCCACGTTTCCGCTTGCTTTTGTGCTGTCGAGAGCGACCTTGACAGGCGTTTTGTCGGGCACTTTGACGCCGTTGAAAGTGATGGTGACATAGGCTGCGGCGGCCGAGTTCCGGTGGCCCAGGTAACTGACCGGTGTCAGGTAAATATAGTCGTTTTTATATTGCATATTGACGTTATATGAATAGATGTCGGAGTAAAAACCGTCTTTCAGAGCGAACCAGCCCATGGAACGGACTTTTTCGAAAGCTTCTTCCACGCTCATGCCGGCGCTGACGGCGCCGCCTTTTTCCTGCGCCATGCTGCGCAGAATCAGTATTTGGACCGCCTTTGCCCTTTCACCCTCGGCTTGGCCGAGGGCGGCGGCCAGCGGCGCGGGCGCGACCATGACGCCGTATTTCTGATTGATGAGCACGGCAAAATAATAAGAATTGATCTGCGCGTCGGGCGCGTCCGAGTCGATTTGATAGCCCGATTTCCGTATCAGGTAGACGGTGTACAGCCGCTCGATATCGTCATATCCGGTCGAATCGTCCACGGCGTAGCCGTTTTTCATCAGCGTGACGCGCATGGATTCGGCCGCATATTCCCTCAGGTTGTCGGCCCGGGTTTCCGGTACGCGACCGCCGGCGTCGGTCACGGTGTCGATATAGATGACAACCGCTTTTTCGAGCGAGGTCCCGCGCGGAATATCCAGCGTTTTGCCGGCGAGCGCGCTTGCCGACGGATATTTCAGCGCCGCGTACAGCACGGTGGCATAGAGACGGGTATCCTCGGTCTCGGCGGCCGGAAAAACGATACCCGCTTCGGATTCCAGCCACTGCTTCTGACGTTCGTAATCATCCGTCGCCCCGGCCGCCTGCGCGGTGGAAGCCGCTGTTTTCAGCAGCGCGTAATACCCCTGTTCGACGGCGTTGTTTTCAATAGGATATGCGGCCGTCATTTGCGCGACTTCCCGCTTGAATTCTTCGCAGGTTCTCGAATAAGGGTTCGAAGTGACGGGTACAAACGTGCATAGCCGGTATCCTCCCGAAGGTTCCCGGGCATAGAGTTCCTCCAGCCACGCATAACCGTTATAGGAAGGTTCGGCCTCGCGGGTGGCGGCCTTCGCGCCGAACAGCCCCGCTGCCGGGATTGCCAGCGCGAGGGCCAGGGCGTATAAAAGGATTGTTTTTCGCATTACGCCGCCTCCGCGGCCGCCTTCAGACGGTCGAAAAGAGAAAAGACGTTTTGGACCGGTAATGCTCGCCGGCTTTGAAAACGCAGGAAGGGAAATCCGGCCGGTTCGGGCTGTCGGGGTAATACTGCGTTTCCAGGCAGAAACCGGCGTGCTTTTCCAGCGGCCTGCCGCCCTTGCCCGGAGCGCCGTTGAGAAAGTTGCCCGTATAAAGCTGAACACCCGGCAAATCCGTCTGAATATCCATGCGTATTCCGCTCTCGGGGCATCGGACAGAAACCGCCGGACCCGGCCCGCCGTTTAGACAGAAGTTTTGGTCGTACCCGCCGCACTTCGCTGTCTGATGCGTCCCGTCCGCGATGTCGCGGCCGATAAGTTTGGGCTTTCTGAAGTCGAAAGGAGTCCCCCCGACAACGGCCGGCTGCGCGAGCGGAATGTTATTGCCGTCGGTGGGCAGGTAAGTGTCGGCGTTGATGTACAGCTCGTGCGAAAGGATATCGCCGCCGTTTTGTCCGGCAAGGTTGAAATAGGTATGGTTCGTCATGCTGATGACGGTGTCTTTGTCCGCGAACGCCTCGTATTCCAGCAGCAGGCCGCCTTCGTCTGACAGAGTGTAACGCACGGTCGCGTGGAGATTGCCGGGGAAACCGTGGGAACTGTCCCGGCTGAAATAATACAAAAGGACGCTGTTCCCGCCGGCCTCCCGCGTTTGCCATACGGCGTGCGAAAACTCGCCGCCGCCGTGCAGGCAGTTGATGCCTTTTTCGTTTGCGGTGACCTCATAGCGGCGTCCGTCGAGAGTAAAAGCCGCGCCGGCGATGCGGTTGGCAAATCTGCCGACAATCTGCCCGTTGTACCCTGCATAATTGCGGTAGCCCTCGAGATCCCCGAACCCCATCGCCACGTCGAGCAGCCGCCCCGCGGCGTCGGGTACTTCCAGCGCGTGCAGCGACGCGCCGTAGGTCAGGATATGGGCGCGCATGCCCGCAGCGTTGGCGATGATATGCCGGTCCACCCTCAGGCCTTCCGGCGTTGTGCCGAATTCGGCTGATTTAATGCTCACACGCATCCAACTCCTTAAGCGTTTCTTCAAGCCGGCCGATGCCGTCGATGACGCGGTCCGCGCCCGCCTCTTCGAGCTGCCGGGCGCTGAAGGAGGTGGTCACGGCGACGCAGCGCATGCCGGCCGCTTTGGCCGCCATGACCCCCGACACGGCGTCTTCGACCACCGCGCACACGCAGGGGTCGAAGCCGGCCTTCGCCGCAGCGGCCAGAAAAATTTCCGGGTCCGGTTTTTTGCGTTCGACATCGCTGCCGGTCACCAGGGCTGCGAAGATATCCTCCTGCACGCCGATGCATGCGATGTTCGCTTTCACTTTCACCGCATCCGCGGCGGACGCGAGCGCGAGGCCGTAACCGTGCGAAGCCAGCGAGGACAAGACGCGCTTTGCGTGCGGGAAAACCCGTACGCGTTCGTCGGCTTTGCTGACATAGATTTCGTAGGCCTTGTCTTTCATCTGCGTAAGGAATTCGTGCCCGTGCAGGCGCGCGACGCCGCCGACGAACATGTCCTCGCCCATACCGGTGAACTGCTTGAAATCCTCGTATCTGGCGTCGACGCCGAACCCGTGCAGAGCTTCGAGCGCGGCGAGGGTAATCGCGTCTTCGGAGTCGACCAATACGCCGTCCATATCGAATATGACGTTTTTAATCATCAAGGCAAACCCGTTTCTTGCGCCGCGGTTGAGGCGCGCCGTTTCAGATTCTGGCGACACCGCTGTCACGGGCCGCCTGCATGACCGCCTTGGCCACGGCGGGGCCGACCCTTTCGTCGAAGGCCTTGGGCATGATGTAATCGGGCGTGAGTTCCTCGTCGGAAATCAGCGAGGCAATCGCCCTCGCCGCCGCGATTTTCATCTCTTCGTTGATATCGCTGGCCCTGACATCGAGCGCACCGCGGAAAATGCCGGGGAAAGCCAGCACGTTGTTAATCTGGTTGGGGAAGTCGCTGCGACCGGTGCCGACGATTTTCGCTCCCGCTTTCAGCGCAAGGTCCGGCATGATTTCCGGTACGGGGTTGGCCATCGCCATCACGATAGGATCCTTCGCCATCGAACGGACCATGTCCTCCGTGACGAGGCCCGGCGCAGATACGCCGATGAAAATATCGGCTCCCGCCAGCGCGTCGCCGAGGCTGCCCCTCTTGTGCGCGCGGTTGGTGAAATCGGCCAGTTCCTGTTTGGCGGGGGTCAGTTCGTCGCCGTCGCAGATAATGCCTTTGCGGTCGCACATAATGATTTCACCGACGCCCAGCGTGGCGAACAGTTTGGCGATGGCGACGCCTGCGGCGCCGGAACCGCTGAAGACCACCGTGCAATCCTCCAGCTTTTTTCCGACGATCTTCAATGCGTTGATGACGGCGGCCGTGCAGACAACCGCTGTGCCGTGCTGGTCGTCGTGGAAAATCGGGATGTCTGAAATCTCCTTAAGTTTGCGCTCAATTTCAAAGCAGCGCGGCGCGGAAATATCCTCGAGGTTGATGCCTCCGAAACTGCCGGAGATGAGATGCACGGTCTTGACGATATCGTCGACCTCTTTGGAGCGGATACAAATCGGGAAAGCGTCCACCCCGCCGAACTCCTTGAATAAAACGCATTTTCCTTCCATCACGGGCATTCCCGCTTCGGGGCCGATATCGCCCAGGCCGAGCACGGCCGTGCCGTCGGTGACGACCGCCACCATATTCCAGCGGCGTGTCAGGTCATAACTGAGGTCGATGTTTTTTTGAATTTCCAGGCAGGGTTGGGCGACGCCCGGCGTATAGGCCAGCGACAGCTGTTCTTTGTTGCCGACTTTGGCGCGGGCGATGACCTCGAGTTTGCCCTTCCACTCATAGTGGAGGCGCAGCGATTCTTTTTGATAATCCATGTTGTAATACTCCTCGTTTCAAGTTGGCTTCAATGCCGTTATTCGTTCTCCCATGGGAAGGTGTATTGGCTCAGCTTCAGTTCATCGCGGACTTTGCACAATTCGGCCTGCACGGCGTCGTTGATTTTAACGCCGACATCCTTGCGTTCCTGCCAGGCCAGCCACTCTTTCTCTCCCGCGGTGTAGATTCTTTCGGCGCCGGGCGCCTTGGCGGAGGCGCGCAGTTCGCGCATGATTTCGCCGGCGGTTTTTTTGAATTCCTCAAGCCCCATGAAGGCTTCCGTGTCAATGGCGATAAAGAAGTGGCCGAGATGGAAGGGCACCTTCTCCCCGTGTTCGCCGATGCCTGTGAGCGCTTTGAGATAGTTGCCCTGCTGCAGCGCCGCGGAAAGCACCTCGACCACCGTTGCGTAACCGTATCCCTTATAACCCGCCAGGTCTTCGCCGATGCCGCCCAGCGGAGCCAGCGCGGCTTCGCCGGTGTTGAGCTGGACGAGAATTTCTTCGGTGTTGGTCAGCGCCGTGCCGTCGCGGCCGACGACCATGCCCGCCGGCGTCGGTTTGCCGATTCTCGCGTAGTATTCGAGTTTGCCGCGCTGTGTAATGGAGGTCGCGCAGTCAATAATAAAGGGGAAATCCTCGTCGGTCGGGAAGCCGATGGTCAAGGGGTTGGTACCCAGCATATTCTCGACGCCGAACGTCGGCGCGATCGAGGGGCGGGCGTTGGTGCCGGTGATGCCGATCATGCCTTCCCGAATGGCCATGGAGGAATAATAACCGGCGATGCCGTAGTGGCAGGAATTGCGGACCGCCACCATGCCCATGCCGTATTTTTTCGCTTTTTCAATCGCCATTTCCATGGATTTGAAACCGATGACCTGGCCCATGCCGTCGTGGCCGTCGATAACGGCGGTCGTCGGCGTTTCGCGGATGACCTCAAAGCGCGTGACCGGCTGCTGGATGCCCGCGAGAATACGGTCGATGTAGATGGGCTTGAAACGGTTGACGCCGTGCGACTCGATCCCTCTTTTGTCGGATTCCAGCAGCACGTCGGCGCAGATTTCGGCGTCTTCCCTCGGAACGCCGACGCCGACAAACGCGTCGGTAACGAAGGCTGTGATTGTTTTCCAGTCGACGATGTTTTTCTGTGACATATTGATTCTCCTTTTCAAAACGGCGGTTCGATATCGTTTATTCCGAAGCGGTTGCCCATCCCATGGAGCGTTTTACCGCGCGCTTCCACCCCGCGTACAGTTTATCCCGTATGGCCTTGTCCATCTGCGGCTTGAAGACCCTGTCGACCTCGCGGTTGAGTTCCAGTTCCTCCAGATTATTCCAAAAGCCGACGGCCAGCCCGGCGAGGTAAGCCGCGCCCAGCGCGGTCGTTTCGACGGTGACCGGCCTCGACAGTTCAACGCCGAGCATATCCGATTGTATCTGCATCATGATGTCGCTGACGCTGGCGCCGCCGTCGACACGCACTTCCGCGAGCTCGATTTGTGAATCCAGGAACATCGCCTCGAGCAGGTCAGTCACCTGATAGGTGATGCTTTCGAGCACGGCGCGAGCGATGTGCGCGCTGTTGACTCCCCGGGTCAGGCCGACGATGCAGCCGCGCGCATACATGTCCCAGTAGGGTGCGCCCAGCCCCGTGAAAGCGGGTACGATGTAGCAGCCGTTGGCATCCGGAACGCTTTCGGCCAGTTCGTCGCAGCGCCGCGCGGTGTCGATGATGTGCAGTTCGTCGCGCAGCCATTTGATGACGGAGCCGGCGTTGAAAGCGCTGCCCTCGATGTCGTATTCCACCTTGTCGCCGATGCCCCAGGCGACGCCTGTCAGGAGGTTGTTTTCCGACCGGACGCGCTTGGAGCCCGTGTTCATCAGCAGGAAACAACCGGTTCCGTAGGTGTTTTTCGCCTGTCCCGGCTTGAAACAGCATTGGCCGAACAGCGCCGCCTGCTGGTCGCCGATGGCGCCGCTGATGGGGATCCCCTCGAGCGACTCGAGGCCGATGATGCCCTCGGTCACTTCGCCGTACACCATGCTGGAGGGAACCGGCTTGGGCAGTACGGACATCGGAATGCCGAGTTTCCCGCACAGATAGGGGTCCCAGCAAAGTTTGTCGACGTCAAAAAGCATCGTGCGCGAGGCGTTGGAGAAGTCGGTCACATGCGCCTTGCCGCCGGTCAGGTTCCAAATCAGCCAGGTTTCCACCGTGCCGAAAAGCAGATGGCCTTCCTCGGCGAGCGTACGCGCGCCGGGCACATTGTCGAGGACCCATTTGATTTTCGTCCCGGAGAAGTAGGCGTCGATGAGCAGGCCCGTTTTTTCCTTGACATAGGGCTCGAGCCCCTGCGCTTTGAGGTCCTCGCAGATGCCGGCGGTGCGCCGGCATTGCCAGACGATGGCGTTGTATACCGGTTTGCCCGTCCGCTTGTCCCATAAAATGGTGGTTTCGCGCTGGTTGGTGATGCCGATGGCCGCGATCTGCGCGGCATCGGCCTTGCCCTGCGCGAGCACGGAGGTGACCGATTGGAACTGGCTGTACAGGATTTCCATCGGGTCGTGCTCAATCCACCCGGTCGCCGGATAGATTTGGTCGAATTCCTTTTGCGACTTGGCGACAATCCTGCCGGCGCGGTCAAAAATGATGGCCCTTGAACTTGTCGTGCCCTGGTCGAGAGATAGAACGTAACGAGGGTCAGCCATGCGAATCCCCCTTATTTTTATTTTTATTGTGAACATCATCATATCGCAACCCCGACGGCCTTGTCAACCGAAAGAAGCAGGCGGCGCGAAGGCTGATGATTTCGCCTAAATATTCCGATTAGAAAATTAACAAGTTAAGGAAAGGCTTATAATGAGCGGGAAATTAAAGGAACCGATATTGTCTTAACAGGAGATTGAACGATGCAGAATAACGTCGCCGTCATTACCGGCGCGACAGGCCACATCGGTTACGCGCTGCTGAAACAACTCGAAAACACCGGCGCCTCCATCCGTATTCTCATCCGCAAGGATACGCCGATTTTCGACGGTATCGCTTGTGAAAAATACTACGGCGACATCACCCAGCCCGAGACGCTCGACGAACCGTTCAGCGGGGCGGACACGGTGTACCATCTGGCGGGCATGATTGACATCAGCCTCTCCGACCCGCTGCTGATGAGAAGAGTCAACGTCGACGGTACCGTCAACGTCGTCGAAGCCTGCAAACGCAACAAGGTCCGCCGCCTGGTCTATGCTTCATCGGTCGACGCGATGCCACCCTCGCTTTGCGGCTGCGAAATCACGGAGCCGGAATCGTTCCCCGACGACCGGCTCGAAGGGGCCTATGCCCTGACGAAAGCGGAAGCGACGCGTTACGTACTCCAGAACAACAAGGCCGGTCTGGAAACGGTCGTCGCGCTGCCCAGCGCCTGCATCGGCCCCTACGACTACAAAGTTTCCAGCATCGGCGAAATGGTCAGGATGTTCATGCGCGACAGTTTCCATATTTCCTTAAGTTTCGGCGCCTACAATTTTGTCGATGTCCGGGATGTCGCCGACGGCATGATCGCCATGTCGCAGCAGGGGAAAGCGGGGGAGAGTTATCTGCTCACGGGCAGCGTTCTTGCCGCCGACGACGTTTTCAAAGCGGTTGCGAAAAAATGCGGCGTTAAACCGCCGCTGATCAAACTGCCCCTGCCGGTCGCCAAACTGCTCGCGCCGGAGGCGGAATTGTATTACAAACTGCTCGATAAGACGCCGCTGTTCACCCGCCTTTCCATCAAGGTGATTACTTACAACTGCAATTTTTCCCATCAAAAAGCCGCGAAGCAGCTCGGTTACAGCCCGATGAGCGCCGAACAGTCCTTCGGCGATATGGTCGACTGGATCGAGGCGCACGAGCATATCATGGCGAACAGGAAATAGAAGAGAAAAGGGATCGACGCTTGGCGCAGCCGCTGTTGTTTTCGCCGATGAAAATCGGCGGTCTTACCGTTAAAAACCGCATCGTCATGGCCCCGATGCTGATGGGTTTCGGGCAGTTTGACGGTGCGGTCACCGCGCAGATGGCCGATTATTACGAACAGCGGGCCAAGGGTGGCGCGGGCCTGATTATCACCGAGGTTACCCGCGTCGACGACCGCACGGGCGCCGCGGCCTTCGCGCAGATGGCGCTGACGAGCGACAGCCAAATCGCGCCGCTGGCCGCCATGGCGGAGCGAATCCACGCGTACGGAACGAAACTCTTTGTACAACTGCATCATCCCGGCAGGCAGAATATGGGCCTGCTCATCGGCACGGTTCCGCTGAGCATTTTTATGGAGAGGCATTTTCGCGGCTACCGAAAGTTGCTGTATAAAATTGTGCCGGCCGGCAAGGTGCTGATGGAGAAGAAACTTGTCCCGCGCGTCGTCGCGCCTTCCAAGTGCGAAGAGAGTTACTTTTCGGGCGCAAAAAGCCGCGCTCTGTGTAAAAGGGAAATCAAAAAGCTCGTCAAGCGCTTCGCCGAAGCGGCGGAACGGGCGAAAAAAGCCGGGGCCGACGGCGTCGAACTGCACGCCTCGCACGGCTATTTGATTCAGCAGTTTTTGAGCCCGCACACCAACAAACGCCGCGACGAATACGGCGGCCCGCTTGAAAACAGAATGCGCTTCCTTCTTGAAATTATCGCCGCCGTCCGCGCCGCCTGCGGCAAGGATTTTCCCCTGATCGTCCGCCTGACGGTAGACGAATGTTATGACCGCGCCGGCAGGCCGGGTACGGGCTACGGGCTTGAAGAAGGGCTGGAAATGGCGCGGCGCCTCGAACGCGCGGGCATCGACGCCATCGACGTTTCCTGCGGGGGTTACGACGCGTTCAACTACTGGCTCGAGCCGATGTCCTTTGAAGACGGCTGGCGCGCCTACATGGCCGCCGCGGTGAAAAATGAGGTTTCCATCCCCGTCATCGCGGCGAACCTTATCCGCTCGCCCGAACAGGCGGAAAAACAATTGCGTGAGGGCGTGCAGGATTTCGTATCCCTTGGCAGGCCTTTGATCGCCGACCCGTTTTGGCCGCAAAAAGCGCAGGAAGGCAAGACCCGTGAAATCACCCGCTGTATCAACTGCCTGTACTGCATCGAAAGCATGCAGAACAATGCCTATATCGGTTCTCATGCCGGCTGCAGCGTCAACCCCCGCGTGGGCAGGGAGGCAGAAACGCTGCCTGCGGACGGGCAGGGCAGAACCGTCGCCGTGGTCGGCGCCGGACTGGCAGGTCTGGCCGCCGCCTCTTTTTTGTGTGAAAGGGGCTTTCAGCCCGTTGTTTTCGAAAGGAACGCGCAGCCGGGCGGCCAGCTGATTCCCGGCGGCAAGCCGCCGCATAAAAATAAAATCGCCTGGTGCGTGGAGGACCTCTGCACCCGCGCCCTTCGCGCAGGCGCCGAATTCCGCTTCGGGACCGAGGCGGACGAATCGCTCGTTGCGGCGCTCGCCCCCTATGCCGTGATTGTCGCGACGGGCGGCGAAGCGCTGCGTTTGCCCGCATTGCCGGGCGCCGGTTTCGTCACGGTGCTTACCGCCGTGGAGGCGCTCATCCGGCCGGAGGCTGTCCGCGGCCGCGAGGTAGTCGTCGTCGGTTCCGGAATGACCGGCCTTGAAACGGCGGAGAGCCTCGCTGCGCCGGGCAGGAGGGTCAGCGTTGTGGAAATGGCGCCTCAAACGGCTCCGGGGGTCTGGATGCAGCATGTCGACGATATTCTGCCGCGCCTGGCCGAAAAAGGTGTGAAAATCTATACTTCCCTGAAACTTGAAAGCGTAAAGGGGAACACCTTGACATTGCGGCGCCGGAATCGGCCGCGCGAGTTCGTGGAAATGCCCTGCGACACACTCGTGCTCGCCGTCGGTGTCCGCAGCGTCAAAACGCTGTACGATCAACTTTCCGGGCGGGTGGAACGCCTTTATTTGTGCGGCGACGCGCAAAAGCCCGGCAGGATAGCCGACGCGGTTGCCTCCGCCTATGCGTGCGTCAAGGCCATTCCCGGCTGATACCCTTTACCGAAAGCAAGGCCTCCGGCTGTCAATCCGGAGGCCGTTTCTTTTTCATCGGCTCTTAAAAGTCCGTTATTGTTTCCGGCGCGTCGTGCGAAGGATAGATGTACTCGTTCTTGGGAGGCATAGAGTTGTAGACGCGCTCGATAACGAAGCGACCGGACCTCGGCAGGCCGTGGACGCCTTCATAGATGCCCTTGACCAGTACGGACTCCATTTTCAGGTTTACGGCGAACACAGCCGCTTTACAGCCTTTGGGGATCCTTTTAATCTCTTTACCGAAAGGCAGCAGCGAGAATACGACGCGGTCGGTACCGGCCGGCCCCGCCTGAATCACGGGAATAATCCTGGCCCTGAGCCTGCCGTCGTAATAGGCGATGAATTTCAGCGAGTCGAGTTCGGCAAAAATACCTTTACCGACGTGGCCGAGCGCTCCTTTGACGCTTTGTTTCTGGAAAAGAGCGGCGATTCTGGTCAGGACTGCGCCGACGACGATTTTTTTCATCGACAGTTTTTCCGTTGGGGTGATATCATCGACATTCAGATAATAAATCCGGCTGAAACCGAAATAGGAGTTATATCGGAACATCGGCTTTTTGTTGTATTCGTCGAACTCCTTGCCCGTCTGCGCGGAGGAATCATACACCGCGGTTCCGCGCAAAAACTCCATATCGCCGTTGAGCGCGAGGAAACCCGCTTCGGGCCTCTCGGTAATAAAACGCTTGGAGAGCCCTTCGCAGAATTTCCCGAAGGTCAGTCGGCTTTCCCCGAGCGCCTGAATCGACGAGATGAACGTCAGGTGCGGATAACCGTCCTCGTCACGTGTGACGAGGATGCCGATCTTGCTGTCGCTGGCCAGCAGGGCTTGCTGCTGCTTGCTGATGATGTTACCCATTCGTTTCCCCTTCTTTCATTGTCGCTCCGGTTAACCTGATCTGCGCGCAGGCGAGGGTTTTTTCGGCTGCCGCGGCCAGGCGTTTTGCCTCGCTCTCGGTCAGGAGACTTGTTTCGCGGTATTTCCACGGTATATTCAAACGCCTGTATTTATCCCGGCACAGGTTGTTGAAAGCGCACAACTCCCAGCGTTCGACAGACGCGCCTTTGCTTTTAATCAGGGCGCCGATTTTTTCAATATTTCCGGGGCTGTCCGTCGCGCCGGGGATGAGGGGAGTGCGCACCCAAAGCCTTCCGCCTTTTTCGGCCCAGCGGCAGACCAGGTCGAAGTTTTCCAGTATTGTTCCGTTGCCGCAACCGGTCAGTTTTTCGTGCAGGCCGTTGTCGAGCACTTTGATATCATACAGGACGATATCCGTGAAGGGAAGCGCGCGCTCGAGAGTTTCCGCAGGGACCATGCCGCAGGTGTCTACCGCTGTCTGTATGCCGCGGCTTTTGAGGCATTGGAGAACTTCGACGCTGCCCGGCTGCATGAGCGCCTCGCCTCCCGACAGCGTCACGCCGCCGTCGGTTCCGAAATAGGCCCGGTCCTTCACGAGTTCCCGGCAGAGTTTTTCCGGCGTAAAGGCTTTCCCCTTTCCTTCCAGCGCCGCGCCGGGGCAGGCGTCCTCGCAGCGGAAACAGGCAACGCATTTTGCCCTGTCGATTTTCAGGGTGTCCGCGTCAAAGGCCAGGCAGCCGTTCGGGCAAACCCCGATACAGGTTCCGCAGCGGATGCATCGGTTTTCGTTCCAAATCAGTTCGCCGTGGAAAGCGATGCACTCCGGGTTATGGCACCACTCGCACCGCAGGCTGCATCCTTTGAAAAACGCTGTCACCCGCAGGCCTGGGCCGTCCTCGCTGCTCATTCTTTGAATATCGGAGATGATGACTTCCATTCCTGCCCCGCCTAAAACCGGTTGTGGCTTTCCCGCGCGATGATTTCATCCTGCAGTTCCCTGCCGATACTGGTGAAATAGGCGTTGTAGCCCGTTACGCGCACCAGCAGATTTTTATAGTCTTCCGGATGTTCCTGCGCGTCGCGGAGCATGTCCGCGTCGAGAATGTTGATTTGCAGCGCGGTGCCGCCGTTTTGCACATACCCTTTGAGGAAGGATTTGAGCTTCGCCTTGTGTTCCCCGTCGCGCATCAGCGCGGGCGAAAGGGTGATGGTATGGCTCGCGCCGTTGGGCAGACAGTTGAACCACTCGCCGAAATCGCCGTTTTCTCCCTTGCCTCCGAGCGCGGCGCCGACCGAGTTGGCGTTGGACGTCGGCCCGTTGATATCGGTTCCGTTGACGGGGCAGATGGCGTTGGAAAGGAACTGCCCGTTTTCTCTGCCGTCGGGGCTTGCGGGCAAAATATAGCCCGAACCGATCCAGTAGTTCCAGCTGAGCATCCCGCCGCGGAATTGCGCGCCGGTCGACGCGGTTTTGTATTTCCATACCTCGGAGGACCAGTCGCTCATGAAACGGCAGGCGAGCGCGTCGGCTTCCTCGTCGTCCCTGCCGTATTTTGGCGCTTTGTTTTTCGCGGCCGCCTGCAGCACTTCGTAACCTTTCCAGTTGGCTTTCAGCGCGGCGATGAGAGTTTTGAAATCGCAGATCTTTTTGTCATAAATCAGGTATTTCACCGCCAGCAGGGAGTCGACGGTCGTGGCGAAAGTGACGCCCTCGACGGTGATGAAATTGAGCTGCGCGCCGCCCTGCGTGACGTCGAGCCCTTTTTCGGCGCAGCCGCGTACCAGGCAGGAGAGATAAGGCGTCGGCGAAAAGCGCGCCCGCAAGGCGCTGCTCTCGTCGTACAAATCGACGATTTTCTTGATGATGAAGCGCGTCTGCGTCATGAAGGCCGCGTAGAAGGCCTCAAAATCGGCGAAAGTTTCCGGTTCGCCCGTCCGCGGGGCTCCGACGGGGCTTTTATACGGTTTGCCCCAGACCGCGTCGGTATATTCCATGAGCTCTTTTCCGTTGCCCAAGGTCAGTTCGACCGCTTTGAGCAAATTGAGGTTGCAGTCTACCGTCGCGGAGCGGTCGTTGCCGCACATCGTGTTCTCCAGGCAGCCGACCGAAGCATAGTCGAATACGTTGCCGGTGTTGATGAGGTCTTCGCAGCCGGCCATCTTCGCTTCACGCAGCAAGCCGGCCATGGAACGTTCGTCAAAGTTGAGCAGGAAAGGCGCGCCCTGGCTGCCGGCAATCAAATCAACGACCTTGTCCAGCAGCGGTTCCGGCGAGCCCGTGTGAAGCCTGACATTCGGTTTCGGCTCGAGGATGGGACTCATCTCGTCGATGACTTCCAAAAAAACGTAGGTCAGTTCGTTGGTCATATCCCTGCCGTCTTTGCCCATACCCGAAATGTTGAACAACTGGCCGTAGCCGGCGGTGATACCCTGGTTGCCGGTGGAAATCATCGCGTCGTAGGCGTAATTGCAGTGCATCCAGAAGCATTTAAGCAGTTCTTTTCCGAATTCCCTGTCCATGCCGTTGGCGACCGAAGTCTGCCAGTACGGCAGCAGGTACTGGTCGATACGGCCGAAACTGACGCCCGCGCCGGGGTAATTCTCGTCGGTCAATACCAGCATGTGCGTCAGCCAGAGCGACTGCAGCGCCTCCCAGAAATCTTCGGCGGGTTTCTCCGGCACTTTCTCCAGATTGCGCTTCATCGTTTCGAGTTCGGCTTTTCTTGCGGAATCCGCTTCTTTTCCGGCAAGTTCTCCGCAAAGCCGGGCGTACCTCGCCGCAAGTTCGCAGGGCATCGAGCAGGCGGTGAGCATCGCGCGCAGCTGCGAGCCCCGGGGGCCTTTTTTATCGGCGGCGCTCAGCGCGTCCAGCCTTGTCAAGATATCCGCCTTTACACCTGCGAAACCTTCCCGGAGGATGCGGGGATAGTCCGGAATCAAATGTCCGGAGGTCGCGCCGCAGTTGCCGAAGCCGCGGTCCTTGAATTCTATTACTTTTTCACGAACGCCGCCCTTGCCGAAGGCAAGTTTGTTGCGCTGTTTGGTTTCGCTCTTCGACCAGCACCGCGAGGCCATGAGGTTAAAGCGGCCGCCGGCTATCAGGTCGCCGGGCAGAATTTCCGCGGGCATACGGTTGACTGCCGCTTCCTTGACGAACCACGCCCGCCGTTCCGCGATGCTCCACGCATAAAAACCGGCGGGCGTTTCGACGGGATAGGCCGCCTGCGGGAAAGATTTGACGAAGGTGTTGAAAAACGCATAGACCTCCGGGACGATATAAAAAGAAGTCTCGTCAAACAATTCGTCAAAATCGCTGCCCGTGGTGAAGGCGAGAAACTCGTTGTTCCATTTTCGGTCGCAGCCCTTGAAGTAGTAATCCCGCAGCCATTGGATACGGGGCGACAGGTTGTAAGGGGTTTTTACCGCGCTGCTTTTTTTCTTTGTTTCCATCGCTGTCTCCTCCCGGCTTGAGCCGGCTCATTGCTGTGAAAACCGCTGTTCTCCGTCGTCGAGCATTTCGGCGCAGACGGCGAGCGCACGGGCTGTGTCTTTGCGGCCCAGCGCTTCGCAGACAGCCGCATGCATTCCGATCACGCGCTGCCTGTGCCGAATGTTCCGATAAAACCTTTCCGCAAGCGAAAGGTAACTGACCTGCATCGAATTGATGATCAGCGGATAAACCGCGTTGCCGCTGATGACGGCCAGAAGATGGTGAAAGCGGAAGTCGAGCGCCGCCGCACGGGGAGCGTCGCTGTCCGCTACGCCGCGCTCCTGCTCGACTACCTGTTCGAGGGCGGCGATTTCTTGTGCGGAAGCCCTCTCGCAAGCGAGCCGGACACACTCGCACTCGATAAGCCGCCTGGCGGCAAAAATGCTGTCGGCCAGATGGCCGTCGAATGCCCCGCGGTGGCTGAACAGGGCGTTGAGCAGCGCCGCGGTGCCGTCGCGGGTATAATCGGCCACAAAAGTGCCCTGCCTGGGCGAAACGCTCAGCACCCCCTGGGCGGCAAGTTCGACGATGCCGGCGTGCACCACCGTCCTGCTCAGACCCATCTGCTCGGCCAATTGGCGTTCCGTCGGGATTTTCTGCCCCGGCTTGTAGACGCCGGCAATGATGCTGTCTTTGAGAGATTGCGTAAAACAAAGCATTCTGCTGCCCGATTCTTGAGCCATATATCCTCCGCGCCGCGTCCGCATGATATCGTTTCGTGGTATTACCACAAGCATAAACCAAACGAAACCGTCTGTCAATCGCCCCCTCCGGAAAGAAAAAACCGCGGGAACCGGCTGCCGGCCCCGCGGATGGTTGAAATACCTTTTTAAAAGGGGGTGTATTCGGTGACAAAACGGAATTCGACCGTATCGCCGGCCTTAAGTTTGTAAGCGGCGCTTCCGATATTCGGCGGAGTGACGCCGTTGACCGAATACAGCCAGCCGCTTTGCTCCCCGAAGGCTTTTGCTTTTGCGGCGAGCCCGCCGATGTTGCTGACATAACCGCCGTCGGCTTTGTAAACAATGCCGCGGGCGTCAAGTACGCGTTTAAGGACGCTCAGCACGCTGTCGCCGCTTTGCAGCGGTATGTTTTTTTCCTCGAGCATAATGCCGCTGGCGGGCACAATGCGCTCATAACCCTCGACGTTATGCTCCCGTATATATTCCACAGCCTGATGGCACTGTACGGTGAGCGAAACGGTGCTTGCCGGCTTTGCCGTCGTCGGCTGTGTCGTTGCGGGCGGTTTCGTCGTCGCAGCCGTTTCCCGGGTGGTGCCGCTATGGGCGGCGGTGCTTTCCGCGGCGCTTGTAGACGGCGCGGCAGTTGTTGTTGCCGCGGTTTCATCCGGTGCCGTTGTACGGGCGGCGGTCGTTCCGGCGGACGTAACGCTTGAAGCGGGCGCCGTGCTTTGCGGCGCAGGCGCGCCGCGCCCGCAGGCGCAAAGCGCGAATGTTGCCGCGAACAGAATACACACAAACGGTAGTAACTTCTTATTCATCTTTTTTTCTCAGCGCGAACGCGCCAGCGGCTGCCGCTGAGAACAGGACAAAGACCGCCGCCCCTGTTTTGCCTGCAGCGCCCGTCTGCGGTATCAATTCTTCTTCCGATACCGCTGTTGTGTCTTCTGCCGTCGTTTCTTCGCTGACGGTCGTCGGTTCCTCGGTAAAGGGCTGCACGTCGGCAAAGTCAAACAGCGCGCAATCCCCCTGCGCGAAACGAATATAGGCCGCCAGCGCGTACAGCGCCTGGTAGGATGACATCACGTTTGAATTGCCGTCCCAGCCGCGGATGCCGCCGTCCGGATTGCTATAGGCCAGCAGAGCGTCCACGATGGTATTGCCGCTTTTGATGAATTCGTCCGCGAGCGGGTCGACGCCCAGCGCGCACAGCGCCGTGAGCGCCTGTGCCGTCGTGTCCGCGCTTTCGCCCCAGGCCCCGCCGAAACCGCCGGACTCTTTTTGCCCGGCCTTGACAAACGCGAGGGCCCGCGAAATAGCGGCGTCGACTTCCGCTGTTCCGGCGTATGCGGCCAGCGCCTGCAGCGCCATGGCCGTGGAGTCGAGGTCTCCGTCGAGCGAATAGGCGTTGCCGGGGTCGGCTTTCAGCAGATAATTAAAGCCGCCGTCGGGCCTTTGCGCCGCGAGAAGAACCGCAAGCAGTGTTTCTTTGGTATCTTCCTGGCCGACATCGAGCGAATTGAGCGCCAGCAGCGGATAGACGGCGGCCGAGGTGTAGCTTTGGCTGCCGAAATCGGAAGCGGCGATTTCCTTTATCAGATCATACCCGCCGACCGCGCGCGCGTCGAGACCGCAGGCACCTGCGGCCAAAGCGATTCTGGCGATATCCGTCAGGTAGAGTTCGTCAAAGTGCGCGCGCAGCGCCTTGTCGATATAAACCGGATAGCCTGCCGGAATGCCGCAGCCGCTTCTGGCGCAGGCAAAAGCGGTCCAGTCAACGTTTCCGTCGATTTCACCGCTTTGAGGAATGGCTGCGTTTGTTTTCAGCCACGCGGCGATTTTCAAGGCGCTTTCCTTGGCGGCGGCGATGTCCGTGTCCGCCGCGGCAGCGGTAAACAGGAACGGCGTGAGCAGCAAGGCGGCGCACAACAGGGCAATGACGGCTTTCATTGAGTACTTTTTCATGGCGGGCCTCCGTTAAAATAGATTGCAAACAACCCGCGCACCTTTCGGCATGCGGGTTGTAAAGAGAGAAAAACACGGAGATTCGGTTTGCCCCGGGTTATCAATCGCTTTCCCGCCGAAAGGTCTTGAACGCGCCGTTTCGGGCAGGTCTCCTGGCTCGACATCATCCTCGGCTCTCCGCCTTCCCGACTTTCGTCAGTGGCATCGTTGAAAAGCCTTGTCCGTCTTACAGTAGCGGGGGCTGCCGCGGTATCGCACCGCGTTTCCTCTTAGGACCCGGCCTTTGCGGCCGGAACAACCCGAAACGATTGTTTTGCGGCATCATTATAGAACCGCGATTTGCATTTTGTCAACACAAAAGCGTCCCCCGCGGGATAAAAATTGCAACGGGTCCACGACTATGATATATTCAATGGAGAAACGGTTATTTCATCGATGCCTCGGGAGGTCGACGATGTCTTCGGAAAACAGCAGCGCCCCGCTGGTCCGCCCGCTTCAAGCGGAGGATACTGATTTGCTTTACAGCGTTTTCTGCGGCCTGTCCGAATGGAGCCGCAAAAAGTACAGGCCGCACGACTTTACGTATGAGACTGCGTCGAAGTTTACCGGCGAAGGTTTGTCCGAAAAGGGATGCCGGCGCTTTATCGCCCTGCTGCGCGAAGACGGCGCCTTGCAGGCCGCCGGCTTTTGTTTTCTATATAATATGGAATCGGAGACCCCCTCGCTCGGCATCGCGGTCAGCGACCGCTATCAGCGCCGGGGTGTCGGCGCCGCGATGATGGGGCACATGATTCAGACAGCACGCGCGGCGGGCAAAAAAGGGCTGCGCCTGACTACCGACAAAGACAACATTGCGGGGCAGGCCCTTTATCAAAATTACGGCTTCGTCATCACCGGTGAGGGCAAAGAGGACGACTACCTCATGGCTCTGGATTTCTGACCGGTGATAACCCGAAGGGAAAGGAAAGCGGTTATGGAAAAAATCAGAATCGCGCTGAAAGGATTTTTCTACACCTTTTTCTCCATCATGACCTTCTGGTCCGCCTTATTCTACCCTCACATCGATTCGTTTGTACCCGGTTCCGAACCGCCGGATCCTCCCGCGGTCGAAATGATGGCTTTTACCGACAACGCGCAGTCAGATTATGTGATTGTGATCCCCGACGGCGCCTCCGGCACCGTCCGCTATGCGGCGCGCGTGTTGAAAGAGAACGTTTTCAAAGCCTCGGGGGCGAACCTGCCGGTCGTTCGGGCGTCGGATGATACAGGCGGTAAAAAACTGCTGGTCAGCAGCGACGCCGGCGACCTTGATTTTCTGGACGGCAACCCTGCCGTACTCACCGCGCGCCTGGGCAAAGAGGGCTATGTGATTAAAAGCCATGACGGCAACCTCTATATCGTCGGAGGCAGCCGCGGCGTGGTATACGGCGCATACGGATTTCTTGAAAAATACCTCGGCTGCCATTGGTACGCGTCGGACTGTATTGTCATTCCTCACCGCGACAAAATCGAGGTGCCCGTCGCCATTGACTTTGAAAAAATTCCGGCGGTCGGCTATCGTGAAACCGACTGGATGAGCCCCGCCGACCCTGTGTACGCCATCAACGGCAACCGCCGTTATATCCCCGAGGAAATGGGCGGCAGCGAGGGGTACACCGAGGGCTTCTGCCATACGTTTGCCCAGCGCCTGCCGAAAGAAAAATATTGGGATACGGACCGTGAGATTTACGCCATCAGCAATTTTGACGGAAAAAGAACCGCCGAACAGCTTTGCCTGACCAACCCGCGAACGGTGGAACTGATGTGCCGTGAGATCGACCGTATCATGGCCGATCATCCGGACGCCAACCTGATTTCGCTGACGCAGAACGACGGCGGCGTGTACTGCGTCTGCCCCGCCTGCAAGGCGCTCGACGAGGCGGAAGGCTCCCACGCCGGCACCATGATATCCTTTGTCAACGCCGTTGCGGATTATACAAAAGACAAGTATCCCAATCTGATGCTGGACACCTTCGCCTACTATTACACCAGGACCCCGCCGAAAACCGTCCGGCCGAGAGACAACGTGGTGGTGCGGCTTTGTTCCTATGAATGCTGTTTTGCCCATCCGATTGCGGACCCCTCCTGCCCGCGCAACGCGCAGTTCGCGGCGGATTTAAAACAGTGGGCGTCCATCAGCAAAAACGTTTCAATCTGGGACTATACCACCAATTACAGCCACCTCAACGGTCCCTTCCCCAATTTCGGCGTGCTGCAGGACAATATCCGGTTTTTCATCGAGAACCACGCCGTGGGGATTTATGAGGAAGGCAACTACTACGCGGCAGAAAGCAACAGCGAGTTTGCCGACCTTCGTTCCTATCTGCTGGCCCGGCTGATGTGCGACCCCTATCTCGATTATGACGCCGAGATGAACGGCTTTCTCAAGGCCTACTACGGCGGCGGCTGGCAGTATATCAGGGAATATATCGACATGACCACGGCCAAAACCGGCACCGAGGGCAGGCATACCACCATCGGTTCGGAGATGGACGACAGAGCCGTGCTGAACCTCAAACCGAATGAAATCGTCTATATGGACGAACTGTGGGCCAAGGCGAAAGAACTCGCGCTCGATGAAAAACAGATGCTGCATGTGCGGCGTTCCGAAATTTCCTGGCGCTACTGGAAGGCCAACAACCGCTTCGGCGAGTTTTCGCCTTTGGGCAATCCGAAGGGCTGGTACGCTGAAAATAAGAAACTGTACGAGGATATGAAAGAGTTCGGCGTCAAACGTATCCGCGAACGCCGCCTGATGAGCAGCGACCCGCAGCTGTGGCAGGTCCCGCGCCTATGGATTCAGACTGACTGATATATCAACTATGTCAACAAAGCGCCCCCATGAGGGGGTGTTTTGTTTTACCGGTCCCCAAACCGCATCGGTTAAACTTTGCCCTTTCAAAAGGGGGTGTCACGCAAAGCGTGACGGCGATATTCTATCCATCGTCCGCGGTTTTCCGTATTCATGCCTCTCCTTGGTAAGGAGAGGTGGCAGGCGTCAGCCTGCCGGAGAGGTCGTTACGCAGTTACCTCTCAGTCACTTCGTGACAGTTCACCTATGAGTGGGGAACCAAGAAACAAGAGCCCCCGTGTCTAGCATCTAGTATCTAGCGTCTAGATTGACTCCGCGCGTTTCGCTATTGTATGATACTCGCAAATCATGCGAAGAAGGTGCGCGTTGACAGCTCCCGGCGCAAAAAAGCAAAGCAGACTCTGGTTCCTGCGCTATGTCGGTTTCGGCGTCGGCGCGGTGGGGATGGACCTCAGTTACGGAATGTTCAACTCCTTTCTGACCAAATACCTCACCGACGTGCTGCTGCTCAACGCCTCGTTCCTCATCATTATCCCCCCGCTGGCGAGGATTTGGGACGGGGTTAACGACCCGATGATGGGCACCATCTGCGACAACACCAAGTCCAGATTCGGCAAGTTCAGGCCATGGATTTTGACGGGCGCCGTGCTTAACGCCGTCGTACTGACGCTGCTGTTTACCAACCCCGGCCTGGAGCATCACTCGGCGGGCTTGTATATCTACGCCGCCGCCATGTACTTCCTCTGGGATATGACCAACACGTTGGCCGATATTCCCTACTGGTCCATGGTGCCGGCGCTGACGAACGACCCGCAAAAGCGCAACATCGTCTCCGCCGTGCCGCGGTTTTTCTCCGGCGCGGGGCAGCTGCTCGTCGTCGTGCTGACCGTCAGGATGGTCCGGCTGCTCGGCGCAGGCAGCGAGGCGGCCGGCTACAGCCGCTGGGCGATGTTGTGCGGCGCGGTTCTGATCGCGGGTGCGCTGGTGACCGTCTTCTCGACCAAAGAAAAAGGGGCGCTTCCGCCCGAGGAAAAGTTTACGCTGAAATCCGCCGTCAAGACCATCACCGCCAATGACCAGCTGCTGGTTTTTATGGCCGTCGCCATCGCGTTCAATACCGGTTGGTACCTTACCAACGCGATGGGCATTTATTATTTTGACAACGTCATGGGCGACAAAGGCCTTCTGGCTTATTTCGGCATGGTCGCCGGCGCAGGGCATGCCCTCGGGCTTTTTGCCCTGCCGGTTCTATCGCGCAAATGGGCGCGCCGGCGCGTCGTGCAGGGCGCCATGGTTATCACCTTCACCGCCTACGTCGGGATGCTCCTGTCGGGCAATACCGGCGGCTCCTTTGTTCTGTTCGCCGCTTTCGGTTTGGCCGGCAGCGCGGGCGTGGGGTGCATGTTCGTCGCGCAGACAGCCATGCTCGCGGATATCGTCGATTACGGCGAATACAAACTCGGCCTGCGTTCGGAATCCATCGTCTTTTCGATGAAAGGCTTTCTTCAAAAACTGGCTTATACCATCCAGGCGGTCGTCATCGCGCTCGGGTTGAAATTATCCGGGTATAACGGCGAACTCAAAGGCGTCACGCAGGCGGCCGGGGCCAAGAGCGCCATCACGTTCATGATGCTGGGGCTGCCTCCGATATGTATCGCCCTGTCTTTTCTGCTTTTCACCATGAAATACAAACTGCACGGCGGCTTAGCGGCGGATGTCGCGGCTTTTGTTTCGCGCCGCAGGGAAGAGGAAAAGGCCGCCGGCCGGTAAGGCGGGCGGCTCCGGCGGTTTTCGCGCGTTCAGGGTTTTGCGTCACGCAGCGTGCCGTCGGGTAGCGAAAACTGGTTGGAATACAGGTAGAAGTGCTTTTCTTTTTCACTCATCGGGCAGTTTCGGCAGCGCGCAATCTGTTCGTCCGGTTTCCAGAATTCCGCGGCCGTCTCGCGGAGCTCTTTTTCCGTCTCTTTCCACTCCGGTTCCCCGACGAGGTTGCGCAGTTCGCCGGGGTCGCTTTCCATATCGTACAACTCATGGCGGCCTTGCAGATAGTAATTGTATTTGTACCGCCCTTTTCTGACCATGCAGCCGGCATGTTCGGGCACCTTGAGCACCGCGCTTTCGGCAAAGACCATGTCCCTTGCCGGAGAACGGCCCGTTTCCAGCGTATCGAGCAGCGAGACACCGTCGCAAAAAGCGGGAGCAGGAATCCCGGCGGCTTCGCACAGCGTCGGGAAGAGGTCGATGAGCCCCACGCATTCTTTCACGGCGGCGCCGCTTAAGAAGCGGGAGGGATATTTAATAATCAGCGGCACCTTGGCGGAACGGTCGAAAAACACCGTTTTCTGCCAGGCGCCTTTGTCGCCCGCCATTTCGCCGTGGTCGGAGGCGTAGACGACAATCGTGTTGCCCTCGAGGCCCAGCGACCGCAGAGAACGCAGAATCCTGCCGATGGCGTCGTCAATCCATTCGACGCAGGCGAGGTAGGCGGCGAAGGCCTGCCGGTGAAGGCCGGCATCCTTGCTGTAATGCTCCCAGGCGCCGTTGACCTCGAAGGCTTTCCTGACAAACTCCACCGCGAGCGTTTGCGCGTAGCGCGGCGGACCCTCTTTCACAGCGGCCCTGCCGCGGTATTTCTCAAACAAAGCCTCCGGCGCTCGGTAGGGGAAATGAGGCTTATCGAAATTGACGCTTAAAAAGAATGGCGCGCCGTTCTCTTCGCCGCTTTGCAGCTGAAGATATTTGACCGTTTCCGCGACGCAGATTTCCGTCTGGGTCATCGGCAGGGGAATCGCGGTCGCTCCGCTGTTTTCCAGGATATCGCCCAAACCGCTTTCATCGGCCTCGCCGGGCACGCGGATATGTTCCGGCTGGTGCCCCTGGCCGAGAAAATCGCCGTAAGGCCTGCTTTGGTAGCCGTGGTATTGGTCGCCGTTGAAATGCGCTTTTCCGATCAGGCAGGTGCGGTATCCGTTTTCGGCAAAGATGCCCGGCAGCGTCGGGATGGCGGGGTCCAGGATATGGCGGTTTTCGTAAATGCCGAGGTTCTTGGAATACCGGCCTGTCAGCAGCGAACTGCGGCTGGGTACGCACAGGGGATTCTGGCAGTAGGCGTTGTCAAAAACGCAGCCTTCCCGCGCCAGCGCGTCGAGATTGGGGGTGTCGACGATACCGGAGGCATAGCCGGCGCAATCGAACGCGTGCTGGTCGGATAAAAAGAACAGGACGTTGGGCCTGTTGCCCTCCGTTTGCAAACTCCTACGCATCGCTCACCCTCCGGACGATGATTTCCGAGACGTTGGGCCCCCGTTCGCCGTCCCGCACCCGGAAACTGAGCGTCAGCCTTCCGCCGGCATAGGCCTGTTTCGGCAGGGGATGCTCCGTTTCGACAAAAGGAACGTCCACCGTGACTTCGCCGTGCACCGCGTACTCCTCGTTTTCGCCAGCGCGCAGCGTGATGTGAACGGTATGGTAGCGCGCGTAAACGGCTTTGACGGTGTAGTCGGCATCCGGGTCAAGCCCTTCCAGCGTTACGACAAGCGGCTCCTGGTACAGGATGCAGACGTTGCGCCGCCACGCCAGCGGTATACCGTCTTCATCGTCGAGAGGGGACGCCATCAGGAACGAAACCAGCGGCGTTTTGAAAAATCCGGGGTCGTCGCGTCCGTTGCCTGCGTTTTTGAAGTGTACCATGGTGCCGGGAGCCCCGCAATCGAGATAAATGCCTCCCGGGCCAGGGTCGGTGCGCCGGACGATGCCTTCCAGTGCCGCGGCTTTTTCCCAATCGCTTTGCTTGCTTTTGAGGGCGCGCAGCTTTTGCTTGATATACCGGTAATCGTTGAGCGGTATGTCGAGGCACTCGACAAACGCGCCACGGTCCCAGTCGCTGGCAAAATGCCGCGAAACCGTCAGCTGGGCGCCGATGCGTTCGAACAGCAGGTCCGCCAGCGACCGGATACGCTCGTGCAGTTCGGGGCTGCCCGTCTGGCTGCGCGCGGCGTCGAGTATCGCCGCCGCCTTGTCCGCCGCCTCGTCGAGCGTTACATCCGCCCGGTTGTCCAGTACGGCGAGGGCTTCTTGTTCCGCCTGCTTTTCAAGAATATATCGCCGCTGCTGATACAGGTCGAAACAGGCGCGCAGCACATACATATAGAGCCGGTATCCATCTTTTGCGAACGTTCCCGCACGGTTTTCGACGGTCTGCCAAAGCCGGCATGTTTCCTCGATACCCGCGTTGAGCTCGAGCGGTCCTCTGAGATTTCTCTCTAGCGAGAAGAGGCCACGAGCGATTTCATCCCTCAAATCACAGTCGATAAAAACGCCGGCGTAATCGCGCGCGGTTTCCTCGACGGGCGTCGAGGCGTCCCAGTCCTGGTCCAGCCAGACGAACTTGTTGAAGTCGTCGTTGATGCCTTCCGAATAACACAGGGAACCTTCGTGATACGCGGCGTAGATATTGTGGATGTGTTTCTCGTCGAGCGGGCGCGGATTGATGAATTCTCTGCCCAGCGTCATCGCCATGGGCAGGTCCCAGTTCTCGACCGGATATTGGCAGCGCAGCGTGTGCGCGATGTCGGGATAGTTGCGGATCGGGTATTTCGCCGGCAGACGCCCGCGCAAAACGGGGATGTCGTCGCGTTCCCAGGGGGCAAACCCGACGCCGGCCAGCCAGTCGGGCTCTTTGTCTGCTTCGCGGTAAAAAGACTCGACCCATGCCGCGCTCGGCGTGCCTGTCTGCGGTGAAATCCATAATTTCACATTTTTGTGGTAAACTGCCGCGAGGGCGTAGACCTCTTTGGACCAGGCGAACAGTTTCTCCGGCGGCAGCCTCCCCGGGTCGCCTCCGGGGATGAATATGTGATCGAGATAGGGTATTGAGGCGAAGACTTCATCACGCTTCGCCCTTTCAAGTGCGAGCCGCTCTTCGTCCGCGTCCTCGCCGAAAAGGTTCGGGTACCACATCCAGACGTCCATCCCGTAAGCGTGAAGCGTTTCGGAAAGAAAACGCATCATCTCGAAAGAATCGGTTTTCATCAGGTCGTTTCTTAACTCGTCGTCCGTCTCCGGCGGCAGGATTTCCGCGCAGCTGGCGCCGAACAGCGCAAGGTCTCGGATATATTGCTCAAACATCGCGGGCGTCCAAGCGTCGTAGGCGTTCGTCTTGGCGCGGTATCCCAGCTGGCTGCCGCGGATACCCTTTGCGGGCGCGCCGGCATACGAATAGTTGTCGGGCAAAAGGAAGGTCCCCGGTCCCCAGCGGGCGGTCCGCAGCAGCCGGCCCGCGGCATAGAGCGCCCCTCTTTCGTCGAAGCCGGTCAAAACGGCGCGGGAGCCGTCGACGTCGACGCTGCAGCCGTCTTTTTTTGCGGGCGGTCCCTGTGTGCCGCAACCGATTCGGATGACCGGCCTGCCCGAAACAGTATCGGTATTTTTGCCGATTTCAAGCACAAGGCCGGTTCTCCTGCCGATTTCCTGCGAGAGCGTCTCGGCGGCTTTCCTTAAAAGCGGGCCTGCGTCCTGTTGAACCGCGATCACGGCGTTTGAAAAATCCATCTTCTCACCCCACGCTTCATTTATATCACAAGCGCGTCAAAATGCAAGGCGCAGTTTTTCATAAACGGCAGATGAAGGAATTCTTAGAATAATCTTAAAGAAAACTGAAGCGCATTGACACCGGGCAAGGGGAGAGGATATCATCAAAACCGCCGGGGCCGCAAATGACGCCCGCAAATATACTCCGGCCTTGTATGAGGAAGTGAAGATGAAACACACGCGCGCTCCGGCGAAACTGTTCGTCGCCGTCCTCGCGGCGGTACTTGCGGTGACGATGCTGCCCTGGAATCCCGCTTTTGCGGCGACATATTTGATTGAAGGGACTTCCATCCCCATCGGGACCTATACCGACGGTTCCGCTTCTTACGGTCCGAGCGGCTGCTGGGATTTCGCCCAGATGGTCTATAAAAAAATATGGGGTGCCGCCTTCACCGGTTACCGCGGCACGCCCGACGATATGCTCAGGAATGTTCCCGCCGGCGAAGCCAGGGAGATCAACGCCGCCAACGCCGCCTATTTCATGAAGGCTGCAAAACCGGGCGCGGCCATCCGGGTGTCCAATCTGATCGACGGTACGGACTCCGCCGGCGGCACCTACCGCCATTCCCAGATTCTGGTGGGCGCCGACGACAACGGCGTGACGGTTTACGACAGCATCGATGCCTGCGTGCGGCTGCGGTATTATACCTGGGACCAGTATGTCAGGGATAATCTGCGCTACAAATACTTCAAATACATCAAGTTCCCCGGCGCTCAGGCGGTCGGCGCCCCTTCGGACGGCCCGTACGCGCCCGGTGTTTATATTGTCAGCAGCCCGGAAGGCGCAGGGCTCAACATCAGGGACGGCGCTTCATCGTCGGGAACGGCGGTTCTCGGGGAAATACCCAACGGCGAGTCCGTCGAGGTCGCCCGGGTCAGCGGCAGCTGGGGCTTTACATTTTATGCCGGCCTGCAGGGCTGGATCTACCTGCCCTACTGCGAGGCGGCCACCCCGCAACCCGAAAACTGGACAACCGCGACTACTCTCAACTTTCGTGCTTTGCCCTCTACATCCGGCGCCGTTTTGGGCACGGTCGGTTCGGGCACTGCGCTCGAAATCACGGAAAAACAGCTTGACGCGTCCTATTTGTGGGGGAAAACGGTTTATTCGGGCAAATCCGGCTGGATTGCCCTTTACAGCTTTGCCTCGGCCAAATATTATGCCAATTCGGCTCAGCCGACTGTGCTCGCCGTGTTGCGCCTTGTGTCGCCGCCGGCAAAAACCGGATATTATGCCGGCGAGCCGTTCAATCCCGAGGGCATCTCCTTAAAAGCGGAATTATCGGACGGCGTATGGAAAATGGTTTCGCAAACCGCTGATTTGACTTTCAGCGGCTATGACGATATTCCCGGTTCTAAAACGGTCGTTGTCTCCTTTTCATACGGCGGCGTAATGAAAACCGCCTCTTTCACCGTTGAAGTCAAAGCCAGACCCGTTCCTGCGGTTCCCTCCGGGGTGAAAGCGGTATCGGCATCTTTCGCCGGCATCAACATTGCCTGGCAAGCCGTTCCCGGCGCGACGGGTTATGTCGTTTACCGCCTCAACACGGCGTCAAACGCCTATGAGCGCGCCAAAGTCACAAGCGCAGCCGCCTGGACGGACACGGGGCTGGTGACGGGCAGGACCTACACCTACAAAGTCAGGGCTTACCAAAACATCGGCTTTACCAACTGCTACGGTGCGCCTTCCGGCGCGGTCAGCGCCGTGCCGGTGCCCGCCGTTCCAACGGATTTCCGCGCCGTGCGCACCGGCGCATCCTCGGTCAAACTGACGTGGTCTTCCGTCGCAGGCGCGTCCGGTTATGTCATCTACCGCTACAATACCCTGCAAGGCGCTTACGAAAGGCTGAAAGTGACCAAACTGCTGACGTTTACCGATACGGGTGCCGTATCGCCGAGCGGCGCCTGCCTGTACAAAGTCAGGGCTTACGCCGCCGCAAGCGCCGGCAACGTGTACGGCAATCCCTCCGCGGCGGTCAAAGCGTAGAGCGGCCAAACAAAAAGGGAGACGAATGCCATCGTCTCCCGGTTTTTTTCTCAGCTGCCGTACAACGGCACATTGAACGCCTGCCGTTAAAAGTCGAGCGGCAGGTCTCCGCTGATGAGGTCCTCGGCCGCTTTCTCGATATCGAGGTCGTCCTCATCTTCAAAGACTGCGGCGGCGTCTTCCCTGTCCATCAGGCTGTCGATGTCCTCAAGCAGCCCGGCCATGGTTTCGGCCATTTCGGCAAGGTTGTCTTTCATCTCAAGCAGCCCGGTTGGGGTTCCGGCCTTTTCGGCGAGGCTTTCGTCGGCCTCGAGCAATGCGGCCATGTTGTCGGCCATTTCGGCGAGGGCGTCTTTCATCTCAAGCACCTTTTCGTAGATTTCCTGCAAATCCATTCCGGTATCACCTCCTTCAGATGCTCATCGACATTACTATACAACCGCGGCGGCTCCGTGTAAATACGGGCGCGCAAAAATTTATACTTACGGCGTACCGGCCAAACAGCACAACAGCAATAAGAAAAACCCCCGGTACCGCTGACCGGGAGTTTTTGGAGCTGATGGGCGGAGTCGAACCGTCAACCTGCTCATTACGAATGAGCTGCTCTGCCATTGAGCCACATCAGCGTGTTTTAGCAGTACCGCGGGGAGGCCGCCGCGACACATATTATAAAATAAGACAGCCCTTATTTCAAGTATTTTCGCCAAAATCGCCGGCAGGCGCGTCCTCGCTTGATTTCAGGTCCTATTTTATAGTATGATGAAGGAGCAAAAAGCGGCTTGGAAAAGGCCGCGGATCGAAACAGTACCCCAAACCTGAATACGGAGAAAAACATGAATGTAACAAAAAAAATATTGAGCCTGCTGCTGTTCGCGGCAGTTCTTGTGGCCGCTGCGGCCTGCAACCGCGGCAACGGTGAAACGACGACGAAACCGGCAGGCGAGTCATCCACCACCTTGCCCGCCGGCGAGGTGACGACCAGCCCGGGTTTTGAGTTCACCACCGACCCGGCCGGCGCTACGGATGTGACGGAAACGACCACCTTCCTTTCCGACACCGAACTTCCGACCGGTTCCAAGGTAGAAGTCACCACCGACGCGCAGGGCCTGCCGACCGATTCCAAAGTCGAAACCATCCTCGGCAGCCTTATCAAGGGCGAGAAGTATACCATGAAGTTCACTCTGCAGACGGAGATGGACGGCGAAAAGATGGTCCTTCCCGTCACCACCTATGTCAGCGGCAAAAAAACCGTCATGGACACCGAAATGGACACCAGCGCCATGGGCATGCCGGGCCTGAAAACGATGAAAGTGCGCTTCCTGTCGACAGGCACCGATTTTTACGCCATTCTGCCGGCCTACAAAATGTACTACAAAATGGATTCCGGCGATTTCGGCGACATCTTCTCGGCCAACCTCGGTAAGGGGACGGAGGACTCCACCTATCTCGGGACCTATAAGGTGAAATTTGACGGCAAGGAATATATATGCGAGGAATACACCGCCGACGGCGTATTGATGAAGTATTATTTCCTCGGCGGCGAACTCAAGCGTATCGAGGTTACCGAGACCAGTTCGACGCCCTACACCACCAGCATTATGGATATCGCCAGCATTTCCCAGGATGTGGATGAGTCGGTTTTCAAAGTACCGACCGGCTATATGGACCTTTCCGCTTTCGGCGGCCTGAATTAAAATGGCAGTCAAAGGCAGCGTTCTGATTACGGGAGCATCGGGCGGCATCGGCAGCGCTGCCGCCCGTCTTTTTGCTATGAACGGCTATGCGACGGCGATTCATTATTATTCAGGCGAAAGCCGGGCGCAGAACCTTGCCGCAGAGTTGGCCTCGGCAGGCTGCGAAGTGATGACGGTGCAGGCCGACGTGACCGACGCCGCCGGCGTCAAAGCGATGTTCGCCGCGTGCGAAAAGCGTTTCGGAGGCATCGATGTTCTGGTCAACAACGCCGGCGCCGCGCTGCAGAAACTTTTCTGCGACACGACCGAAGAAGAATTCGAGCGTCTTTTCAATGTCAACGTCAAAGGAGTATTCCATTGCTGCCGGGCCGCTGTGCCGGGCATGATCCGCAGGCGCTATGGCAAAATCATCAACATATCTTCAATCTGGGGCGTCGCGGGCGCGTCTTGCGAAGTGTGCTATTCCGCCTCGAAAGCGGCTGTCATCGGCCTGACAAAAGCGCTGGCCAAAGAACTGGGGCCGTCCCATATCAATGTCAACTGTGTTGCGCCCGGAGTCATCGACACGCCGATGAATGCCTCGCTGGATACCGATACCCTGGCGTCGCTGGTGGACGCGACGCCGGCGGGCCGTTTGGGCACTCCCGAAGATATCGCCGCGGTGATCTACTTCCTTGCGGGCGGGCAGGCGGATTTTATCAACGGCCAAACCATTTGCGCCGACGGCGCTTTTCTATAAGCAGGGCTGTTCGCCGCGCCGAAAAAATAACCTTGATTTAGCACGGTTGCTATGTTAGAATACCAAAGAACAATCCTGCACGGACACAGCAGAGCCATACAAATCCCGAACATAACCTTGGAGGTATGGAAATGGCGAATTGCCCGAAGTGCAACTATAAGCTCAAATTAACCGATTGGCGGCCCAACTGCCCGTCCTGCGGCGTGAATCTGGTCTATTACGGTATGGAGGAGCGCCTGCTGGCCGATGCCGACAAAGCCGAGACCGAGCACGCGTATTTCCAAAAAAAGCTCGACAGGGTTAAGGCATCCTACGCAGGGTCAAAACTCACCATCGCGCGTATTGTGCTGACGGTTCTTCCCCTGGGCATGCTGTTCCTTCCCCTGGCGCAGATCGTTCTGAAAGCGCCTTATATCGACAAGACGACCAACCTTTCGATTCTGACCATCGGTATGAAGGTGGCGAATCTTGACTTTGACGCCCTGCTGAAACTCGCGGAGTCCCAGATTGTCGGCACGCCTTTCCTGATGATGGCGATTTCGATGGTATGTATCCTGCTGACCGCCGTGCTGTCGCTGCTCGGGCTGATTCTTCTTTTCCTGTCCTGCTCCCCGCGGGGCTTTTCACGCAACCTGTTTTTCCCGATCGCGGGCATCGCGCTCACATCGACGAGCGCTCTGCTGTTTCAGAAGTACAGCGCCGAATTTGCGCGGCTGTTCCCCGGCGCCTTTACCGGCAGCATCAAGTTCGGTATATTCGCTGTTTTGGCGGCGTTCCTGCTTGTAATTATCATCAACATCGTCATTAAAAAGGTCGGTGTTCCGATCAAATACAAAGAAACGTTCATCAACGGCGTGCCCGCCTGGGAATATATCGCAGCCAAAGAAAGAGGCGAGGATATCAGGGCGCTTATTGACAAATACAACAAGAAGCCCGAAGAAACCGCCGAAGAACTTCCGGAAGCGGAGCAGGATGCCGCAGGGGAGCCCGCCGAAGAAGACGCCGGCGAACCTGCGCAGGAGGCCCCGCCGCAGGAAGAAAGCAAGGGCGAATAAAGCACAATATAAAGCGCGCCGGTTCGACAGAACCGGCGCTTTTCCTTGCGGGGCGGCGAATCAGTGATACCCTATCGCCAGCGCGACAGCCAGCGCAACGGCGGAAAGACCGAAAGCGAGCACAAACAGTTTCCATGACCAGCGCAGGTATTTCCCGTATGAAATGCCCGCCAGGCCGATGGCGATAATCATCACGCCGCTGGTCGGATACAGGATGTTGCCGAAGCCGTCGCTCATGGAGAAAGCGACCACCACCGTCTGCCTTTGGATACTCAGCAGGTCCGCCAAAGGCATGATGATGGGCATGATCAGGAAGGCCTTGGCCGTACCGCTGCCGATAATGAACTCCAGCACCATGATAAACGCGAAAATCATCATCAGGGAAGCGTAAGGCGGATAACCCTCGATTCTTTCATAGATGAAGTAAAGAATCGTGTGTATGATCTTGCCTTGTTTGAGCACATAGGTGATGCTCATCACCAGAATAATCATCGGCACGCAGGGCGCGATGGCTTTGACCCCGTCAAAAAAAGTCCCCAGCAGTTTTTTACTGCGAAACCCTGCCGCCCTGCCGGCCAGGATACCGCCGAGGGTGAACAGCAGCGCCATCGACGCGAGGGGCAGGTTGGTCAGCAGGTCTTTCACGGTTTCCGGAATCGTATCGAGGGACGAGAGCAGAAAACTCAGCGCAGTGGCCGCAAGGACGCCGGAGATGCACAGCACGAATATTTTGGTTGCTTTTTTCAGCTTTTCGCTGTGCAGCACCTTCTCGTCGATACCGTTGCCGGCTCCAAGCCGTTCCCGGAGCTTGAGGTCGCTTTCGTAAACGATCGACCGTTTCGGGTCTTTTTCGATACGCTTGGCATAGAAAATGATATAGGGTGTCAGAATACCGTAAACCGCCGCGAAAACCAGCACCCGGAACCATAAACCAGAGAACAGGGGGATGCCCGACAGCCCCTGCACGACACCCACGTTGAACGGGTTGAAAGTGGCCGCCGTATAGCCGAACGCGATGGAAACGAGGCTGATACCGATACCTGTCAGCGAATCCCAACCCAGAGCCAGCGATATGGCGACCGCCAGAGGAACGATGGTGATGCTTTCCTCCAGAATACCGGCCACCGACGACAAGGCCATACAAGCGAGAATCACCGCGGCGAGCAGTTTGTATTTGCTGCCGGCATATTTTGATACGATGGAGGACATAATGTATTTCAGCACGCCGCAGCGGTCAAGAATCATAAAGGTGCCGCCGACGAGCACGATAAAAACAAGCACCGCGATGCCTACGGCTGCCTCGCTCGAGGTGAAGACTTGCAGCGGCGCGATGAGGACGCGCCAAAACGGCAGGCGGAAACCTTCCAGCAGCCGGTAGGTACCGTTAATAATGGAACCCGAGGCGTCGAGCCGGTATTCGCCGGGAGCGATAACCTGTGTCAGTACGCCGGCGCCGAGCATCAGCGCGAACAGCAGCAGCGTTACGGGGATAATGGTTTTTATGTCGATTTTCAAGCCGGCGGGTTCGCCGCCGGCTGCCTCGGGGCTGCTTTTTTTCATCGCTGTTCTCCCTGGAAAGTATAGAATATTGTTTGAGAGTATAACAGAAACATGATGAAATCACAACAGCGCGGCTGCCGCCGAACCCGGCCGGCCATGAGAAGGCCGTGCCTTAGCGCGGAGCGCCCGGGCACGGCTTTGAAAAAAATCAGAGTGTTTTTACATCAGAAACAGGCCTGCCCTTTCAATCGCCTGGACGTCGATGCTGTCGACGAAGCCGTCGCCGTTGGCGTCCGCCGCGCAGTAAGCCGCCGCGCTGAGCGACGACGGGTTGAGCATGCCCGCGGCCAGCATCGCGGCGAGGACGGCGTCGGGCCCTTGAGCAAGGCCGTTACAGTCGATATCCCCCGCCACAATGACCGTTGCCTGGTCCACGATGATGTTTTCCTTGCTGTAAAGCCTGATCTGTGTGCCGGTTGCCGCCAACTGTCCCGGTGTGAGCGGAGTCCCGTCCGGGCTGACGGCGGTGATGACGGCTTTGTTGGTGAATTGCGCCAGCATGGCGGAGGCAGTCATTCCGTAAGGAGAAGAACCGCTGATACGGCCCGTCGAGTGGTTGATGCTCAGGGGCGAACCGCCGGCCAGTTCGAGCAGCGTGGTTTCGGGCCACAGCGTCAGATTGCCGTATGCCGATATCAGCGCGGCAGCGGCCGCGTCGACGGTGCTCTGGCTGAGGATGTTCAAGTTGCGCGGCACTGCATGCGCGGCCGACAGCGCGTTTCGATAGGCCGTGAGACTTGCGGGGGTATAGTAGATATCGGCATACGGAGGCGTTTGGGCGATGGCGGCGTCAAGCTGGACGTAATACGCGGCTTTTAAAACCAGCGCGTTGAAAGCGGAGCTAATCGCATTGGCCGCCGCGTCGACAATCGACTGAGAGAGAATATTGAGGCTTCTCGAAACAGCCTGGCCGGAGGCCACCGCGCTTCGGAAAGAGGCGATTGTCGTTTGTGTGTAATACGAATCGGGGTAGGCGGGCGTCAAAGCCAGCGCGGCGTCAAGCGCGGCGTAATTTGCGGGGTTGAGCGTATATCCCTCCACCGTTACGGTTTTCGGTTCCAGAATATTGGCGATGGTATAGACGCCCCCGGATGGCGTCAGAACGGCGCCGTTGGCTTTTACGGTGATAACGGAAGCGCTGTAATTGGCCGTCAATGTCACCGTGAAACTGTAGCTGCCGCCCCTGGGAACCGGCGAAGCGGACGAACCGTAAGCCGCGGCGGTATACGCCTCGTGCGAAGGCAGCGTCACCGCGTAGGTGTCAATGGCGTAAACCGCTACCACGGTAAGGTTGGAGGTCACATACGAAAAATCGACGCTCCAGTTGGTAAAATGCCAGTAGGGCTTGTTGTTCGGTGCGGCCGGCGGCGTCGCCGCCGTACCGTAGGGCACGTTGAGCTGGGTTTTCAGCACTGTGTTGTCATAGTCGCGGAAAATAACGGTATAGCGGTTGATTTCAAAGGTTGCGGTGAAGGTGACATCCGCGTTGCAGGTGTAACCCGTTGGAGAGGTGCTCCAGCCGACAAAATGATAGCCGGTTTGGGGGGTCGGCACAGGAATATCCGCCGCGGTCAGCACGTAACCCTCGTCGACGAGCAGCTGCGTTTTGCCCGTCAACGTGCCGCCGGAACCCGATACGGCGTAGTTGACGGTACGCCTGGAAAGGCCCGCTCCGGTAAACTGGGAAGTCATCGACACCGCGTCCCGGTTTGCTGCGCTGTTGTAGGTGACGGTGAACGTATAAGCATAGCCCGCCTCAAAGGTGAAGTCGTTGCGCCGCCCGTAACTGACGGATGAGGTCGTGGCGATCCAAACCCTGTCGCCGGGTACGGGATTCGTAATGCAGAAGTCGTAGGTCCCCGCGTCGACCAGTATGGTTTGCGAACTGTTGAGGATAATATGGGTGGTCGTTAAAACGCCGTCGGCGTTAGTCGGTATTTTGAATTCGAACTGGTCATACACGCTTTGCGGCACATTCCCGCTGGTATTAAGGCCGCCGCTGGCCTGGAAAAGCGTGCCGTAGGCGGTGGCGTCGGCGTCCATAAGCATCTGGTAGCCTGTGCCGTCTCCCCATACATTGCCGGCTGTGAGCGTGACCGTCGCGGAACTGCCGGTGCTGATGGTCACGACCATAACCGAGCAGGTGTCCGTAAATCCGCCGTCGTTTGACCTTGCGGTGATGACGGCGTTGCCCAGCGCCAGACCTGTTACCCTGCCGTTGGCGTCAACCGGGGCAACGGACGGGTTGCTGGAGGTGAATGTCAGCCCTTTATACTCGGCTGCCGCGGGCAATACGGTGCAGGAGAGAAGCCGGGATTTGTTCAGCCCGACAATCACGCCGTCCACATCGAAATTGACCGAGGTGACAGGCGTATAGGTAACCGTTACGCTGCATACCGCGGTAAACCCGCCGTCGACGGTGGTGACGGTTACCGACGCGGTGCCGGGCGCTACGGCGGTTATCACTCCGGCCGCGTTTACCGTTACGATGGCGGTATTGCTTGAGGCAAAGGTGACACTGCGTATATGCGCGTCAGCCGGCGCTATGGTATAACTGAGCGTCATGCTGTGAAAAACGGGGATCGAGACCGACGCAGGATTGAACGAAACGCCCGTGACATAAATCGGCGGCAACTGGCTGACATGGAAGGTGAAGGTGCCCGTCGAGGTGACGTTATATCCGCTGACAAGAATATAATAAGTTCCGGTTTGCGTTGGAACAAAATCCTCCACCAGGCTGAAACTGGCCTCGCCGGAATCATCGTCAAAGGCGACTTCATGAAAAGCCGGATTATATATATTAATGTATGTGTCAACCAGCGTGCTGCCGGAGGTGCCGAAGGTATAGGTCCTGCCGGCCTCAAGCGAAACGCTGTAACCTTTTGCGTAGGTGATGACACCGCTGCCCGTTTCACTGCGGACATAGTTGATCAGCGGCGAATAATTCCAGCCGAGCGTGCTGGTTGTTGCCGTATTCATTGATACGGGAGAATAGGTAAACTGTGTTTCGTTCGGAAGGCTGCTGTCCGCCACGACGGTGATGCTGCATGTGGCCGTAAAAGAGCCGTCGACCGTTGTCACCGTAATAATTGCGTTGCCCACCGACTCGGCTGTGACCGTGCCGAAGAGCACGCTCGCCACGGAGGGATTGCTTGAACTCCACAATACATTGCTGTTGGTCACATACTGCGGCATAACGGTCGCGTTGAGTTTTCCGCTGTTGCCTACCGACAGCACGCCGGAGGTGAAGTCGAGGCTCACACCGGTCACCGGCACGGGAGGCGGTACCGTCACCGCGCATTCCGCAACGAAAAACCCCTCGTCCGATGTGGCGGAAATCACGGCGGTGCCCTGGGACAATGCGGTGACCAGCCCGTTTTCGTCAACCATGGCGACGGTGGGGTTGCTGCTCATCCAGGTGATAGTCTGTATGGTCGCGTCGGCCGGCTCAACGGTCGCCGTCAATTGTTTGGAATAATTGATATATACGGTTTCGGCTTCCGGTGTAACCTGCAGGCCTGTGATGTAAACGAAGTCGGTCACCTGAACATTATCCACCCAACCGCGGTCGAAGCCGCCGTTGACCGCGTTGTCTTTCGAATATACCCAGGTGAAAGTATAGGAAGCGTCGGAAGGTATAGGGAACTTAACCGTCGTCCAGCCGCCGGTCTGGCCGCTGATGTACTTGTTCGGGGTCCCGTTGACCAGAAAGAGCAGAAAATCGTGGCCGGATTCGCTGCTGACCTTCCAGTCGAAAGAAAGAACCTTTGCCGCGGTCAGCAAACCGGCGTTGAAAGTGAGCGTCGTGGTCGCCGAAGCGATGCCCGCGATATCCGTCGCGGCCGATATTCTTCCGCTGTCCGACGTGCTGTCGACCGCCCAAGGGCGCAGCGAGTCATTGGTGAACGTAAGATTGCCCCCCGGCACGTTCAGCGCTTCGTTGAGCGTATATTCCTGCGCGCCGGCCGAAAAGGGCAAAATACTCAGCAGCAAGCAACAGGCGGCGGCAAGAGCCGTGAACTTTTTGAATCTCATTATTTTCCTCCGTTGGTACTGCGCAACGGCTGTTATGTTAGAAACCCTTGCGGTGAAAAGCTATATTATTACATACTAATTATACATAGAACGCCCGCTAAAATCAATGCGATTGACGGGTTGAACGGGCTTTGCCGCCGCGTTTCGGGCGTCCTTGACAAAAGCGCCGCATGTCCATAAAATATTGGCTGGAACGTCCACCGGGCAGGAGCGGGTTTTCTTTTGCTTCCGCCCGGGCAAATACGTCTGCAAAGGGGGACTGCGCTTGCATCCCGGTCTGATACAAAAAGCCCGCCGTTTAGGGCGCTGCGCCGCTGTTACGGCAACGCTTTCCAGAGGCGACAAGCCCGGTGCCCGGGCAGTCCCTTGCGAAAGCTCCGATAACCCGTTTATCCGGCCATACGGCAAGCCGCTCGTCGCGGCCCACCGCGCGGGCGCCGGCATTGTGCCCGAGAATACGCTCATGGCTTTTGAAAACTGCCTGGGCGACGCCGGCTTTGACATTGACCTGTTTGAACTCGACGTGCATCTGACACGCGACGGGGAGCTGGTCGTGCTGCACAACAATACCTACGACGCGACCAGCAACGCCGTGGAAGCGTTCGGTAAAAAAAATGTATATCCCGCCGATTATACTATAGAACAATTGCAGGTTCTTAACCTCGGCGAGCATTTCTGCCTCAACGGCCGCTATCCCTATCGCGGTTTAAGAGGCAGCGCGATCCCGTCCAACCTGCGGGTGCATACGCTCGGCGATATTCTGGACCTGGTGCTTTCTTCGGGTAAAAAACGGTATTATTTCAGCATCGATGTCAAGAACAGGGGAGAAACGGGCGCGAAAGCCGCGGCGAAACTGTACGAGATTGTCGGCGAAAGGAATCTGTTCGGGGAAGTCATCGCCGCAAGTTTCAATCCTTCCGTGACCCGGTTTTACGACGAGCATTGCCCGCTGATGCGCCGCTCCGCAAATCCTCCCGAGGTTCTGAAGTTTTATTATGCGTCCCGCCTCAACGAAGACCTCAGTTCCCGAAACTTGCGCTTTTCGCTGCTCCAAATACCCTACGGCGTTTACCGCAAACCCTGGGGGACGGAGATCATTCACCTTGGCACAAAAGCTTTCATCAATTATGCCCACAGGCACAACATTGCCGTGCAGTACTGGACGGTCAATACCGCCGATAAAATGCTTTATCTGCGCGACAACGGCTGCGACGCGGTGATGACCGATTACCCGGACCTAGCCTACCGGACCCTGTCGCAGCCGCAATGACACGGCGCCAATCAAGCCGCAGTTTCACAAACCGCGGCCAGCAATTATACAACGAAAGAAAGGATGAGACCCATGGCGAAAAAACAATTCAAAGCGGAATCCAAAAAGATGCTGGACCTGATGATCCACTCCGTCTACACCCACAAGGAGATCTTTCTGCGTGAGATCATTTCCAACGCCAGCGATGCGCTCGACAAACTTTGTTACCGTTCTTTGACGGAAAACGACACGGGATTGAGCCGCGGCGACTTCTTTATCAAGATTACCGCCGATAAGGAAAAGCGCCTGCTCACGGTCAGCGACAACGGCATCGGCATGACGCAGGAGGAACTGGAATCCAACCTCGGCGTAATCGCCAGGAGCGGTTCGTCGGGCTTCAAGGATGCCATCGAGGAAGAAAAAGCAAAAGAGAGCGACATCAATATCATCGGCCGATTCGGCGTGGGCTTTTATTCCGCGTTCATGGTCAGCGAGGAAGTGTCTGTTTTGACCCGCGCTTTCGGTAGCGACAAGGCGTATCTTTGGCAGTCCAGGGGCGCCGACGGCTATACCGTGACCGAAGCGCAGCGCGGCGAGGCGGGCACCGACGTTATCATGAAGATTAAAGCCGATACGCCCGATGAAAAGTACGGTGAATTTCTCGAGACTTACCGGCTGCGCCAGCTTATCAAGAAATATTCCGATTATATCCGCTACCCGATTAAAATGGATATCGAAAAATACGATACCGTCGAGACGGATGAAACCGATGAGGACGGCAAGAAGAAGACAAAAAGCGAAAAGCGCATCGAAGAGGAAACCATCAACAGCATGGTGCCCATCTGGCAGCGGACCAAGGCCGAAGTCAGCGACGAGGAGTGCATCGCCTACTACCGCGAGAAGTTTTACGACCATGAAGACCCGGTCAAGGTCATCCGAATCAGCGCGGAGGGCAAGGTTGTTTACAAAGCGATGCTGTTTATCCCGGCTGTGGCGCCCTATGATTTCTATACCAAAGACTTCCAGAAAGGGCTTCAGCTTTATTCCAACGGCGTCCTGATCATGGAAAAATGCGAGGACCTGCTGCCCGACTATTTCCGCTTCGTCCGCGGCGTCGTCGATTCGGCCGACATATCGCTGAATATCTCCAGAGAACTGCTGCAGCACGACAGGCAGTTGAAGGTTATTGCCGGCTATCTCGAAAAACGCATCAAAGAAGAACTGGTGAAACTCAAAGACAACGAACCCGAGAAGTACGAGAAGTTCTGGTCCGCGTTCGGCAGGCAGCTGAAATACGGCATCCTCAGCGATTTCGGCATGCACAAGGATAAACTCATCGACCTGCTGCTGTTCCACTCCTGCGAACTCGACAAACCGATTACACTCAAAGCCTACCGCGACGCCATGCCCGAAAGCCAGAAATATATCTATTACGCCTGCGGCGAAACCGTCAAAAGAGCTGTCTCCATTCCCCAAGCAGAGCAGGTGAAAGATAAGGGCTTCGACATGCTCTGTTTTGTCAATGAAGAGGACGAGTTCGTCGCCCGGATGCTCGGCGCTTTCGAGGAAAAAGAGTTCCGCAGCGTCAACGAAGCCGATCTGGAACTGGAATCCGACGATGAAAAAAGCGGCATCGAGCAGCAGGAAAAAGACAGCGCCGAACTGCTGGATTTTGTTAAAGAAACATTGCACGGCGCGGTATCGGCGGTTAAACTCTCGCGCAAACTGAAAACATACGCCGTCTGCCTCTCAAGCGAAGGCCCCGTTTCCCTTGAAATGGAGAAGTATTTCAACACCATTCCCGGCGAAGAAAAACCGAAAGCTTCCCGCGTGCTGGAACTCAACGCCGCGCACCCCAACTTCGAGGCGCTTAAAAACGCGTTTGCTGCAGACCGCGAACGCGCCGAAAAGTATGTTGAAATCCTGTACAACCAGGCGCTGCTGATTGCGGGCCTTCCCATCGAAGACCCCGGCCGTTATGCTGAGCTCATCGGCTCGCTGATTCAATAAGCCGACAATATTAACTGTTACACTCCGGCAAAAGGGCACGTTGCAAAACGAGCCCAGGAGCAAACAATGAACCAGTCAGCCCAAAAGGGTTGGCCGGTTCACCGTTTTGCGTTAAAATTGAATTGATGAAGAAACAACAA
>JAKJCA010000006.1 GCA_022706685.1 Bacillota bacterium | reverse complement strand
CCCGCCGGTATTGATTATCAAATGCGGCTTGAACAGCCGGGTGTGGTTGGTGTTGATGTAAATGTTGGCGTTGATGATCGGGAACTTGGCGCATTTTTCCAGAAACAGCAGGTGCGCGACGCCGTAGTCGACTTCGTGGTTGCCCAGCGTGACCGCGTCGGGTTTCAGCAGGTTCATGATTTCGATGGTGGAAAGGCCCTGGTACTCCTGGTCGATGAGCGAGCCGCGGAACATATCGCCCGAGATGACATACAAGGTATTTTCTTCCTCGTCACGCACCTTTCCGACGTAGCCGGAAAGCATCGAAACACCGCCGATGAGGCTCTCGTCGGCCTCTTTGGCCAAAAAATCGCCGTGCAGGTCGTTGGAATGGAGAAGAGTCAGCTTTTTCAGGTCTTTCATACCGTCTTTTCCTCCTTGCCTGTTATTCGATTGCCTTGCCGCCGCTCACCCGCCGGGGCGGATTTCCGCGTGGCGGATGTTGTTGAGCCCGCCGGCGTCGTGGCTGTAGGAGATGTGTATAGTGCCGTCCGGGCCCTGCGTGACGGCGGAGTAGTGATAATCCTCCATGCCGTTGCGGTCGAGTTCCAGCGGGGTCAGCGTCCAGTGCCTGCCTTCGTCCGCGGAAACGGCGACGTTCAGCCGCGAGCGGTTGTGCTTGCGGGCGGGGGGGCCGGCGGCCGCTTCGGTCACGCTCATCAGCCACAGGCCGCCTGCCGTCTGCAGGATGTCGAACCCGCCCTCGTGGCGCAGCTGCGTTTCGACGCGCATGCCGGCGAACGTCTCGCCGCCGTCGGCCGATTCGTAGGATATGATATGGCCGGCCGGTTCGCCGTTGCGGAAATACGAGCGCAGCCGCCCGTCCGAAAGCAGGACGCCGGCTCCCTGCTCGGGCGCCGTGGCGCCGAAGGGAAGGCCGTAACCCCAGGTTTCCCCGCCGTCGTCGGTGAAGGCCGTCAGCGACCAGTGCAAACCGTCGGAATACAGCGGCAGCAGCAGCCGCGTTTTGCCGCCGTACGCGAACTCGAGGGGTTTGTTCTTCGTCTGCCAGCCGAGGCAGCGCATCACGGGCTTCCATTTTTCATAGGTCCTCTCCGCGCCCGCGGCGATGCGGCAGGTCCGGCCGGCCTCCCAGCGCAGGTACAACTCGAAAAACGGCGTCAGGCCCGGATAAGGCCGTTGCTCGCGCAGGATTTTCAGCGTTTCCGCCATGTCGTTGCGCGCGGCGACGACAAAACGGTCGGTGATATACCGGTCGTCGATTTTCACATAGGAGCGTTTGGGCAGCGGATGCTGCCGGAACTGTTCGGCGTCGATATAACAGCACTCGCCGTTGACCTCGCCGTAGACATAGGCGCCGTTTTCGAAGCCCGCCGCCTTGCCCTTGAGTTCATCGGCGCGCGCGGGGTTGAGGACGCCGCCCTTCTCCCATCGCGGGCAAGCGTCAAACCCGTTGGCCGCCTCGTACGCGCCTTTCGGCGCCTTATAGAAGCGCGTCTGTGAACTTTCCCAGCAGTTGGCGAGCACTGGGTACCAGAAAAACCAGAGGTTTTCTTCCCGGTCGATGAACAGCGTCGGGTTGCAGTCGGGCATGCCCGGCGCGTCCGCCATCACGAAGGGCTCGCGCCATGGCCCGCCCGGGTTTTTGCGCGCCGCCATAATCCGGCCGTAGTTGCCGCGCCGCTCGCCGTCGGACTGGAACCAGACGCACAGCAGCTCGCCGTTGTGGAGCGCGGCGATACCCGAGCCGTGGGCGTGCTCGCGGATCATGGGGAAAATATCCTCGACCGACGGGACGCCGTAGCCCTCGAGGCCGTCGACCCTGCCCCTGACGAAGCCGGTGTCCGGCCCGGAGGGGCGGGTTTTCGCGCGTTTGAAAACCTGCTCGTTGGCGGCGACCTCTTTGGCCAGCCGGAAAAACCGGCCGGGCAGAAAGCGGAAAGAGGGCCCGGTGTCGCCCAGCCGCAGGTTCAGCAGGCGGGATTTGACCGTTTCGCCGCCATGGATGTCAAAATCAAAATCGGAAGCGTCGTACAGGCTTTCCCACGTGGCGCCCAAGTCGCGCGTGACGCCCGCAGGCTTGACAACGTCTCCGGTTTTCAGCGAAAGGCGGATTTCCCCGTCCCCGCAGGCGAGGACGGCCTCGCAGCCGGGCTTCATGGAGCAGACAAGATATCCGCCGCCGTCGAAACATTCGCCCCCGTCGGTCGAAACCATCAGCATCACGCACTTCAGAAACACGGAATACACCGGCAGCAGCAGGGCGCTTTTCCCCTCGCGGAGGCATTCGGCCGGCGCGCCGGCGGCGGTGAAACCGAAACGCCGGGCAATCGGGCAGTGTTTCTTTTCGTTCTCGATGCCGAACAGCAGGCCCAGCGCGAGCGCGCGCTTTTCGGCGATAAAACGTTCGGTTTGCTCGGCGCCGGCGCCCGCGGCGCGGGCGAGCGACCGGTACGCCTGCTCCAGGCCGGACCAGAAAGGGTCGTTTTCATCGACGCCCGAGCTTTGGTCGCCCGGGGTGAAACTCCCGCCCAGCCGCGGGTACAGCGGGGAGGCGCCGCCGAAACGGATGAAGTCCTCCGAATAACGGCCCTGTTTCGACATGGAATGCATCGGCTGCGACGTTTCTTCGCACGCGCAGCGCACGGCCGTATAGAACAGGTGCAGCGTACCCGCGGCGTCGATGAAAAGGTGCGGGTTGACGGCATGGCCGTCAGCGATGCGCGCCAGGGTTTTTTCCCCGTCGGGCCCCGCGCCGGTGACGGCCACGGCGCCGTCGAGCGCCTGCGCGCGCAGGGTCGAGCCGTTTTTTATGGCGGTTTCGTTCATTCGTACAGTCCCTCCGGATCGTGTTTTTATGTTTCCCCGCTGCCGCCGGCCTGCCCGGGCTGTGCCAGCGGGTAGTCGAGCAGCGCGTATTCGTACGTCGAGGTGACCAGTTCGGCGCCGTAGGCGCCGGTCACCTTGCCCTGGCGTATCAGCGCGCCGATGGCGGACGCGGCTTTCCGGTTGACCGAATGCATGACCGTCTGCGTCATCGCCAGTCCCAGCCCGCGGTGCTTTTTCGCCACGCCCATATACAGCATCACATACCGGCGGCTCCTGATTCGTTTGAGAAGGATTTTTATCATCGCGGCCGGCGTGACGCTGCCGGCGAGCAGGTTGCCGTAATCGGGCAGGCCGATGAAAAAGCCCACGGCTTCGCCCCGGTAATAGGCCATTTTGACCATCGACAGGTCCAGCACGTATTTCAGCGCCGCGTAGTGCCGGACAAAGTCCTCTTCCCCGACCATTTTAAACACCGGGAAATCTTTGTACAAGTCGGTAATCAGGGCGTAGACCTCCCGGATGACGCGGTCGAAGTCTTTGCGCTTGGGCGACACGATGAGATAGTTCTTTTCGGCGTATTCTTTCAGCCGCTGACCGCTCTTTTTGTTCCGGAACCCCAGAACGGACTGCCGTTTGTACTCGTTGGATTTATAGGTTTCGCTGACGGCGAAGCCGAAATCGAGGAAGAGTTTGAGGTAGTAGCCGAGGTTGTACGGTTCCGAAACATACGGCCTTTCGTCAAAACGGCTGGTTTTCAGCCGGTATTTGATCCAGAAACTCGCGTCGACGGGCCCCGTGATTTTGACGCGGCCGCTGTCCCCGGCGAACCGCGCCGCGGTCTCGAAGAGCAGGCGCGAGCATGCGGTGTCGTCCACGCATTCGAAAAACCCGAGGTAGGCCGCGGCGTCGCCCTCGTAGAGCGTGACCGCGCAGCGGGCCGCGGCGGCGCCGTCCCGGTAAACCAGGAACTTCTTCATTTGGAAATATTTGCTCAGCACGTGCCGCGAAAGCAGAAGGTCGCGCTCCTCCGCCTCGTTTTGCGTGAGGTTCTTTCTGCCGTAAAGCGTCTTCGGCAGCCGCAGAAAGTCCTCCACGCGTTCGGGCTCGGTATCGAATACGACCGCTTCAAGCGCCAAACCGTTTCACCACCTCTATTTTTCCGGTGCCCCCGTCCATGCGGACGATGTCGCCGCTGTTGAGCATTTCCGTAATGTGCTCGGCGCCGACGATGGACGGCACGCCGAGTTCCCTCGAAATAATGGCCGTGTGCGACAGCAGCGAACCCTTTTCGGCGATGACGCCTTTCGCCGCGGCCAGCAGGAACACCCAGCCCGGGTCCGTCATTTTCGTGACGAGGATTTTACCCGCGGCGTTTTCGGCGTCGGACGGCTTTTCGACGACGAGCGCCTCGCCTTCGGCCTTTCCGTTCGAGCAGGGCGTGCCGTACGCTTCGCCCGCAGGGCGTCCGGTGCTCCGGGCATTGATATTGCGGTGCGACTTGTTGAAAACCGGCCCCGAAAAGACCAGGCGCGAAAAGGCGGGCAGCTGCGCGTACATGTGGTATTCCCGCTTGCGCTCCACGACCGCAGTCCGGTAATCGGTTCCGCTGCGGCCGAAGGCCTCTTCGGCGGTCAGATAGAAGATATCCTCCGCGCGCTCGAGGAGGCCTTCGGCCGCCAGGTTCGCGCCGATGTCCAGAAACAGCGTTCTGGCGATGCCGTAGACGCGGCTGCGGTTAAGCCGCGAGATTTCGCGGTTCGCGATGCCGCCCATGGCCTTGCCGGCGAAAAACCGTATCAGCCGCCGGTCCAAAAACCCCCCGCGCCCGCCGATGTGCGCGCGCGCGTCGGCGCCCCGGACGGCTTTGGACATTTCCGCGAGTTTTTGCGCGTCGGCGCCGTATTCGAGGATTTTTTTCACCAGCAGCAGCGGCGAGGTGCGGAAGGTCCTGCTTTCAAGTTTCAGTTCCTCCAGCGAGCGGTCGCCGTAATCGCGGATGTATTCGTTCATCGCCGCCGCGAAAACGGAGCCGCCCGCAAGGAAGGCGCGCGCCTGACCGTCGCTGTCCAGCGCCCGCAATTCGTCCAGCAGGCCGTATTCGAGGGCGGACTGCGCCAGGGCGATCAGCGCGCGCACCGGCTTGATGCTCTCGATGTTGCTGACGCCGGCGATGTAATCGTTCGTCAGCCGCTCATATTCGGCCGCGCCGGTTTTTTTCAGGCGTTTTTTCAGCAGGCCCGTAAAGACGAAGGTATAGATATCGTTGAGCAGCGTGATATCCCATTTTGCCAGAACCTTTGCCGAAGTGTCCCGGTAGATTTGCTCGAGTTCCCCGGTGGTCAGACCCGGGCGGTAGGCCTGCCGGAAATATTGGATGACCGATGCGAATTCCCCGTTCAGCGACCGCATGCCTTTTTGGACGCGCAGCGCCTCGTACACGCAGTTGAGGGAGATGCGCAGGCTTTGCAGCCGCGGGATGTTTTTAACGTAAGGCCGGTACTCTTTTTCGGAGACCCCCATCATGTCCTGCCACATGGGGATAATCTTTTTGCTCATCGGGAGGAAGCCGAGCACCGCGTACCAGTTGTTGATCTGGTAATACATCCTGCCGTTGGCGCTTGCGACCATGTTGCGCAGTTCGTTGTCGTACCCCGCCAGCAGCCGCCTGTTTTTCAGGCAGCGCGCCGCGAGGGAGCGGAACACCCCGTAATAGGCCTCGCGCACAAACGAGCCGGTCAGCGGCAGCGTGATGCCCGGGTAGCTTTCGACGATGTTGCTGTTGTCGAGAATCACCGCGGGCGCTCCGAGTGCCGTAATCGGCCTCGCCTGCAGCAGGAAGACCTCCCCGCCTTTGACGGCGAACTCGATGTCCGCCGGTTTGCCGAAGCGTGTTTCGACGTCGGCCGCGAGCGAAAAGATTTTTTCGGCGAGCGCGTCTTCAAAAACCGGCGACGAGGGCTGCGTTTCATAGTAGTATGTCCCGTCGGTCTTGCTGCGGTAATAGGTCGTCACGGGGGTTTTGTCCCCGACGGTGTTGTCGCCCGTGCCCGCGCCGCAAACCATCACGCTCTCGTTGAGAAGACCCTGCGGATTGGCGGTGAACACGACCCCCGCGAACTCGGCCTCGACCATTTCCTGCACGACGACGTTCATGTCGAAAGCCCGCGCGTCGAGGCCTTTTTCCCGGCAGTATTCCTCGACGGCGGGGTGAAAGCGCGACAGGTAGCAGCGCACGATGTACCCGGGCACTTCGCCGCGCGGCACGCGCAGAAAGGTATCGAACTTGCCGGCGAAAGAGGCGTCCTGCGTATCCTCAACCGAAGCCGAGGAACGCACCGCGAACAGCCGGGCCCGGGCGAATTCGCCGTCGAGCAGCGCGCGCACCGCGGCCTGGGCCTCCCCGCGCAGGGCGGCGCCTTCCCGGCCGGCTTCATCCGCGCGCGGCTCGAAACAGCAGCCGGCGACCACGAAAAAGGCAGGGACGTTGAAGCCGCTGTTTTGCATCAGCAGCAGGCTTTCGGCTTTTCCTCCAAGACGCGGGCTTTCGCCGCCGCAGGTCAAGATCGTTTGTTTCACGGTGTCCACCATCCCGCCGCTTTCGCCGCCGCCAGGGGGAAAAGGACGCAGAACGCCTCGACGGCGATGACGGTCGATTCGGTCACATATTCGTAGAGTTCGATTTTTTTCACCAGTCGGAACGCTGCCGGGTTTTTGATAAAATCAACGCATTTTTTCACCAGCCAGCCGTAACAGCCGACGACCGTCGCGACCGCCGGCGGGAAAAGGCGGAACATCAGGTAGGAGCTTGTCAGCATGTCGAGCGTCATCACGCCCAGCACAAAACGGACCGCCCTGCGCAGGCCCCAGAGTTTCGAGTAGGTGAGGTATTCCGTCTCCTCCCCGGGGGCCCTGATTTTCCTCGATATTTCCCAGACCAGCCCCGGGAAATAAAGCGTCACGAGAATCATCAGGTTATCGAAGCGCAGCGGTTCGATGCCGTATTTCCGGCAGGTGAACGCGATGATGTACAGGTTGATGAACAGCTGCACGGGGTTGTGGGTCAGCAGCGCGAGCAAAAGGTTTTTCTGCATTTTGTAGCTGCTGAAAAACCAGACGCCCATCAATACGGCGTAGACGCACAGGATGCCGAAAAAAATCAGGTTGCCGCGCAGGAACACGGCGTTGAGCGCCGCCGCGGCGGCGGAAATCACGGCCAGCAGCGCGACCAGGTCTTTCTTTTTCACCCGGCCGGAGGGATAGGGCCGCTCGGGAAACAGTTTTTTGTCGCTTTCAAAGTCCTTGAATTCGTCGGCGATACGCAGGCTCAGCAAAAAGAAGAACACCGTCAGCCAGCCCGCGATTTCGCTCATCGAAAACCGGATGGCTGTCGTTTTGTCATTGGTAAGGATCACCAGGAAATAGATCTCGAAAAACAGCACCGCCGACAGGAACAGCCGCGGCAGCACCGGGTACATTTCTTTGAGGTAAACGCCGATTCTTTTCAGCATGGCGCCGCCCCGATTCTTTCGCCCATGCGGACCTTCGTTTCGACGCCCTGCGCGGAATAACGCGCGATGTCGCCGTCGATGACGGCGGCGCCCGCTTTCAGCAGGACCGCGATGCTCGAGCCGCCCGGGGCGAAATAACCCTTCTCGTCCCCTCTTTGAAAATGCCCGACGGGGTGGTTGCGGATTTTGCCGACGAGCATCGCGCCGATTTCGATCATCGCCGCCTCGCCGAAATGGTCGGTCGCGAGCGTCGTAATGCAACGGTAATTCTCCGTGTACACCCGGTGCCTTTGCGCGGAGACCGGGCCGACGGTATGCAGTTTTCCGCCCGCGGCGGAGGACCCCGTCACCCGGCCGCTGTCGAAAAAACAGTAGCGGTGGCAGTCGTCCACCGTCAGGCGGAAGACGAGGCACAGGCCGTTTTCAAAGCCCCGCGCAAGCGCCGCGTTATCGAGCAGCCCGGCGACGGTGTAGGGCTGGTTTTTAATCGTCACGGCCAGGTCCGGACCGACGGGATAGACCGTGAGTTTGGCGTCCGCGACGGCGCCGAGGACGCCCGCCTCCTGCGGAAAAGGCCGTTTGCCCGGCAGCGGTTTCCGGATAAAAAAATCGTAAAAAGTTTCGTAAGCGGTGTCGCCGTAGTCGGACATATCGATGCCGTACGTTTCGATAAACGGCCCGATTTTCGACGCCGACTTTTTCCGCTTGCCCGGCAGGGCGCTCAGGCGCGAAAAAGCCTTCGAGGCGACGAAAAGGCGCAGCAGCGCGCGGCCGGCGGCCGTGTTGTAGAGAAAATCGGCCTGCTTGTCCCTGAACTGCTTTTCTTCAAAACAGACGCCGCGGGCCCTGTCGTAAACGCGCGCGTCCATCGGCTATGCCCAAAACACGATGTAGGTGATGACGCCGGCCGCAAGAAGCAGAAGAAATATATACGCGGCGCCCCTGGGTTTGGCGATTTTAATGTTGAGGATAAAGGCGGCTGCCGTCAGCAGCATCACCGCGGGGTACACGATTTGCCCGAATACATCCGGATTGGCGGGCAGAACCCTCGCCGGAATCAGTTGCGAAACCAGCCACGTCAGGGGAAAAATCATCGCCGCGTAGGTGACCGGCAGGCCGCTGTAATGGCTGACGGGTTCTTCTGTCTGCCGGCCTTCCGCCGTGATGTTGAAATAGCCCAGCCGTATGACTGCGCCAAGGATGTAAACGATATAAATCAGGTAGTGGTACCACTTGTTGTCGCCGGTCAGGCAATACAGCAGGATAACCGGAAACGCGACGAAATCGACCATATCCGCCAGCGAGTCGATCTGGACGCCGAAGGATTTTTCCTCCTCGGTTCGCTTGACCGCGCGCGCGATTTTGCCGTCGAAAAGGTCGCAGATGCCGGCGATAATCAGCAGCATCACCGCGTAGCGGATATACAGGCCGTCGAGCGCGAGGAAGATGCCCGCCGCCGCCATCACGACGCCGGCATAGGTGAGGATGACGGATTTGTTGTATTTGCCGATGATCATGCCCTGCCTCCTTTATTCGCCGGCGAGGCGTATTTCACCCGTCTCGCCGTTGATGGTAATCATGCTGCCGTCTTGGATGCGCTTCATGGCGTCGGGGACGCACACGACGCAGGGAATCCCGTATTCCCTCGACACAATCGCCGCGTGGCAGAGGATGCCGCCGTATTCGGTGACGATGCCGCCCAGAATCGCGAACTTGCTGACCCAGCCGGTGTCGGTGAAGCGCGTCACGAGGATGTCGTCGGGCCGAAGGCGGTCGATCTCCTCCAGGCTCTCGATGACGCGCGCGGCGCCCGTCGCGGTGCCGGCGTTGCAGCCGATGCCCGAAAGGGCGTCCCCGCCGGGGTCTTTCTCCTGCGTGCCCGCCCGGTCGAACACGGCGCCGATCTCGTTTTCACCGGTAAAGTTGCGGAAAGAATCGTAGTAGGTTCTGTTGCGCCTGACCAGTTTCTTCAACTCGTCCGCGGTCTTTTCCCCCGCGGCGAAGGCGAAGAGGTCGGCGATTTTCAAAAACCAAATATCTTCCGTTTGCTCCAAAATTCCCTGTTCGGCGTAAGAGCCGCCCAGTTCGAGGGTGTACATGCGGATGATGTAGTAAAACCGCGTGGACACGTCCCTGAGTTCCTCGCGCCACCACAGCATCGAGCGCACCTTTTCGACGCTTGCGCGCAGTTTGCGCGCTTTCCTTTTGCCCGCCCGCTGTTCGAGCCGGGCGAGTTCGCCGAGGTAGGCCTGTTTCTGCTTTTGGATGTCGTGGACCGGGCTGCGGCTTTCATCGAGCGGCAGGTACTCTTTAAGCATTTTGACAAGGCTGACCGGCTCCTCGTAAAAACAGGGATAGGTGACGTCGAGTTCCTTGTCGGAATGGTAGCCGTATTTCTCCACAAGGCGCGAGAACTCGCCCAGGAAGGGGCGGGCGGCGCCTCGGCGCAGGTCTTCCGCGATGGATTCGGCGCCCGATTCGTTCCAATAGGTTAAAGCGGCAGGGTCGGCTTTGATGGCCCTGCTCATCTCCCACATATCGTAGAAGGGCAGCAGGTGCGAGATGTTTTCCAGCCCGCCGATCAGCCGGAAATAGCCCGCGTGGTCGACGTATTTCAAAATCTTGTCTTTGAAGACCGCCTGGTGCACGGTGTTCAGGAAAATCTGCCAGAAATAGGTGCCTTCGCTTTTGAGGTAATCGTCGCGCACGAGCGTCAGCCACTTGTCCCGGATTTCCCGCGCCGTGCGGGGCGCCGGGAGGTCTTTGACATACTGTCCGTAGGTTTGGAGCAGGCCGTCCTTGAGGCTTTCGACGTTTTGTTCCTGCAGGGCGAGGAACTTTTTCTGCCTGAGCGCCACGCGCAGGATTTTTATCAGCGACCCGGGCGTGACCTTGGTCGTCTCGCCGTCGCCCTCGTAGGTGATTTTGACGCCGAATTCGCTGTCGAACTGCCGCTCTTTGTAACCGGGCACGGCGGCCATGCCCTTTTTGACCATGGTCATGTTCCAGTAGGGCCGCCCGTAGAACATATCCCCGAGTTTGGCGATGTCTTTGTCTTTAATCAGTTTCGACTCGACGAGGAACTTCCTGAGCGTCGTTTCCCAGATGTATTCGTACAGGCTCCACATGAAGGGCGTGCAGACCGTCGCGGAAACGCCGCCGTCTTTGAAATCGGCGGTCGACCACTGGTCGCGGATGCCGGCGTACATGATTTTGGTGATCGGCCGCGACTGCAGGATGTAGAACGTCCCGCCGCGCACGGCGAACTCGATGTCGCAGGGATAGCCGAAATACGCCTGGATGTCCAGCAGAACCCGCGCCATATCCTCCAGTTCCCCGGCGGTGAGCAGGCGGTTCTCCCGGTCGTAGTCGGCCTTGCCCTCGAACCAGTTGTAGGCGTACCGTTCGGGGCGCACTTTGCCCGAGACGAGGTTTTCCCCGGTGCCTTCGGCCACTTCGAGGACGATTTCTTTATCGTTGCCCGTCAACGGGTTGACGGTGAAGGCGACGCCGCTTTTTTCGGCTTCGACCATTTCCTGCACCACGACCGCCATCTCCAGCCGGTCGAAACCGATACGGTGGTTGGCGATATACGACAGCACGGGCTCGGTGAACATCGAACGGTAGCAGTCGATGACGGCGGCGCCGACGTTTTCTTTGCCGGAGACGTTGAGCAAAGTCCGGTACTGCCCGGCGAACGAAAACGCTTCGAGGTCCTCTTTCAAGCCGCTGCTCCTGACGGCGTACTTTTGCCCCTCTTGAAGCAGCGCCCCGATTTCATCCGCGATGTTTTTGGGGATAACGGCGCCGTCGAACAGCGCCGTCAGCCGGGCGCTCGCGCCGCGCAAATCCTCCGTGCCGAGGCTGTCGAGTATCGCGCGGACGGGCTCTTCCAGGCGGTTGAAAGCGGCAATCTCCCGGTAGGAGGCGTTGTCAAGCACAAAACCGCCGGGGACGTTGAAACCGCGCTGTTTCATTTCCATCAAAAGCGCGGCTTTGTTCCCGACGGTGCCCGGTATGGCGGCATGGTCCAGACCAATCAGCATGGCGAGCCCCTAAAACATATTCTTTCTCAATTTCAGCAAATACAAGAGCATGTTGATGACAATATGGGTGGCCGCGCCCAGCAGCACATAGGCAATAAAAAACAGGGGCCTCATGGGGTAGAAGAAGCTCAGCACCAGCACGCAGCCGATGACGGAGTCCGCCTGGTCGAAAAAAACGTTCACCGCCCCGGAAAGCCTGCCGCGTTTCTTGCCCGGCTCGATGCCCAGCCGGCGTTTGATAAAACTGTTGGGCAGCTCGAACACGGCGTACGCCAGCCCGAACAGGGTGCCGGCCAGCGCGTTGTAGCCCACGGTGTTGGCGTAGTTGCGGTACATGAAGTTGTGCGCTTCCAGAAAGGCGCTCGCGCCGCTGATGAGGCCCCAGGCAACGGTGAACACGGTGCCCAGCACGACCATGCCGGCGAAGCCCTTCCAGGTTTTGTTGTCGCCGAAAATCCGCTTGCCGTCCCGGAGCACCTCGCCGCCGTCCATCGGCTTTTGCAGCGCTTTGAGGAAAGGCAGTTTGCACCAGATCATGTTGAACGACCCGGCGATAATGACGGGCAGCAGCGTCAGGTACATTTCGGCGACAATCATCGTTGTTTTCTCCCCTGCCGCGCCTCGCCGAGGCGCTTTTCGGATAGATTCAATATATAGAGATTCGCGTGAAATGTCAATGAAGGCAAAGGCGTCCGGCGGGATTGCCCCGGCAGCCGTTTGCGGCTATACTGTTTGGTGTGGAAAAGGCCCGACGGCCTGTTTTTTCCGCCATGATGCGAATGAGACTTGATGCGGGGGCGGCAGATGAATACCAGGCAGCGTTACCGTGAAACCATGCTCTTCGGCAATCCGGACAAGGTCCCGCTGTACCCCGGCGGACCCAGGGAATCGACGCTGAAGGCCTGGCGGGCGCAGGGCCTGCCGGAGGGCGTCCCCTATATGGCCGCCGTGCTCGGCAACCTCGGCATCGACCCCGAGGCGGCGCTCGCCTGGCGGTCGGCGCCGGTGAACTTCCGCATGATTCCCGAATACGAGTCGGTGGTGCTCGAACACCGCAACGGCCACTATATTATCCGCGACTGGATGGGCGCGATCACCGAAATCTCGGACCGTTACGACGCGACCTACCTGCGCAGCGCCAAGGATTTCGTCACCAGAAAGTGGCACAAGTTCCCCGTCGAAACGCGCGAGGACTGGCAGGAGATGAAAAAACGCTTCGACCCGCTGGAACCCTCCCGCCTGGGCGAGGATTTCGAGGACGTGTGCCGGGAACTGAAAGATTCCTCCCAGCCGGTGCGCATCGGTTTCGACGGCATCTTCTGGCAGCTGCGCGAATGGTGCGGGATGGAGAACCTCTGCCTCCTCATGCTCGACGACCCGGATTTCGTCGCGGAAATGGCCCAATACTGGACGGACTTTGTCAGCGTCATGCTCGGGCGCATCCTGCCGCATATCCGGCTCGACGGCGTGGTCATTTCGGAAGATATGGCCTACAAGGCCCACAGCATGATATCGCCCGCCATGACGCGCGAGTTTATCCTGCCGGCGTACAAAACGTGGGTGCCCCTCATCAAAAACAGCGGCTGCCTCGTCGTCGAGATGGACAGCGACGGCTTTATCGAGGACCTGGCGCCGATTTGGATCGAGGCGGGCATCAACGCGTGCAGCCCCGTCGAGGTCGCGGCCGGCTGCGACATCAAGCGCATGCGCCGCGCGCACGGCAAAAAGATGGCGTTTGTGCAGGGCATCGACAAGCGCGTCATCGCCGCCGGAGGCGACGACCTGAAAAACCTTGTCGACGACATCGTGCCCTTTCTTTTCCGGACGGGGGGCTACATTCCCGGCTGCGACCACGCGGCGCCGCCGGACATCTCCTGGCAAAACTACAACGATTTTATCCGCCTGCTCGCGCAGCACAGCGGCTGGCTGTGAAAATATAAGGGGCTGAGGTATTGAATTCGATGATATCAACCGTTTTGCGCAAACTGTGCGCCGTTGTGTCGGCGTTTTCGGTGTTGTCGGGGGTGTTTGTCCTGCTGTTTTCCGGCCAGGCGCCGGTCACGGATATACCGCTTGGCAATGTCAACCGCGCGGCTTTAATGCAGCAGTTCACGCCGCTCGAGGCCGGCGAAAAAGCGCCGCTGAGAAGGGTTATCGACAGCGAACATCCGCTGGTGATGGTCAATTACTACGGCGGCGAAACGGTCACGGAGCGCTGGCTCTCCGTACCGGCCAACCAGCGGCCTTACTGCGCGCTGCTGATTATCCCCGGCCATCCCCTTCTCAGCGGCCGCTCGCCCGATTTTCTGATAAACGCGGCCGAGGCGTGCGAAGCCAATCAAATCCCGTATATCATCCAAAACATCACCGGCGAAACGCAGATGGAGGAGCGCCTCCCCGTCGCCTATCTTGAAAAAGAGTTTGCCCAAAAGCACCGGTACTTCTACGGGCTGAGCGCGGCGGAACTTTACAACGGCGTCTCCTGGCGCGGCGAAACCGAGAGCAACCATTCGCAGTATGTCATCGACTGCGTCAACCTGGCCGCCCGGTACGGCGCCTTCTTCGTCTGGACCGACACCAACATGAATTACCGCAGCGGCATGATTATCGAGTGGCTCGAGACCAACCCCTCGCTGTACTCCGCTTTCAAAAACAACGCCGAAAATGTCGTTATGATGTATAAAGAGTCGTTCGGCAACCCCTCGAGTTATTCCGTCATGCAGGGGCTTTGGCTCGCCGGGCTCGCCGGCAACTGGGGCGTCTCCTCCGACTGGTGGCACTGGCAGGTCGACGGCGATAAAAAATCGCTGTTCGGCGAATACGACGCCTTTGTCGACAACGAGTGGGACTCCATCATAAACTTCCCCGAGAATATGTTCGCGCAGTCGATGGCGCTGACGATGAGTTGCGGGGGAACCTGCTTCCTGTGGGAGGCGCCGGTTTTTTCCATGGCCGTCTACGGGAACCCCGTCGCGGGCTATGAATACGCCATCTCGCCGCTGCTCGACGCCGTCATCGCCGGCGAAATCAAGATTCCCTCAAGGGAACAGGTGCTCGCCGAGACGAAGGCCGTCGTGCTCGGGTACGAAAACTACAGCGAATTCAACTACAACCTCGACGAATCGAACCTCTACCCCGCCACAGGCGCCGCGCGCATCCTGCCGCTGCTGCCGAACAACCTCCGGCGGGCAGAAAGAGCGGTCTTTGAGTCGCGCGGCATCACGCTTGTGCGTGAAAAACAGGGCAAAGCATATTACGAAAACCTCTACGGCCAAGCCGTGCGCGGCAACACCTACGCCGTCAAAACGGCGGACCAGTGGTTTTACATCAATAATGTGGAGAACGCGCGCGCCGTGAAATCCGCGTGGATGACGCTGTCGCCCAACGCGGGTTTCGGCATCCGCGCGCAGGAGCACACCTGCGCCGTCGTGAAGCAAACAGGGGGCGGGCTGGGCTTCTACCTGTCGAACTACCGCACCGATAAAGGAAACATGATTAAGTCCTTCACGCCCGCCTATTTTGAATCGGTGGGTTTGACGGCCTTTTTGGGCAACTTCCTGACGCTCGACGCGCATGGCAACCCCAAAGGCGTCGACGATACGCAGAAAAGGACCACCGCCGTCACCGTCAAAACCGGCGGCGTCGAGCCGCGCGTCGTGTGGCTGAGCAGCCCCGACGGCAGCGGCAAATCGAACCGGCCGTTTACTTATTCCTCCGCATGGGACGGCGAAACGCTGACGCTGCAAATCGAACACAACGGCGTCGTGAAGTTCAAGGTCCTTTTTGACGTCCCGCCGCCCGCCGCCCGCCCCGCGCAGCAGGCAGAAGTTTCCGCTTGTACCATGCCGCCGCCCGCCTGCGGCCGGACAACGCGCCTGCGGAACCTTATAGGCAGTTTGGCAGTCAAGGATAAATCCTGCTACAACGAATACAGTTATCTGCAATTCAGCGCCGCGCTCGAGAACGCGAAAGTCCTTATTGACGAGGGCGAAACATCCGTTTTCCAACTCGCCGCGGCGGAATTCCGGCTGGCCTGCGCTTACGGCAATCTGCTGGACATCACCCGATACACCGGCCTGCTCAAAGACCTGCTGAACGCCGACGCCAGCGGCGCCGCCGCGCCGGCACGGGAGGCCTTTTACGCCGCATACGACGCCCTGTTGAGGGAAGCGCTGTCGAATACCGTCTATGTCGAGGGCAGGAGCAGCCGTTTGGAATATTCGGAAATGTACCGCAAATCGCCGTTCTCCAAAACCCTCAAACAGCAGGCCCTCGAGCGGAAATATGACGACTTGATGCAGGCGGCGGAAAACGTTGGGTTGTAAAGTGTAATTAGACTCATGTTGAAAACCGGATTCAACGGGCACAGAGCCGGTCAAGGTTGGGTCCGCCGCGGCAGTCGTTAAAACATATTGATACAATTCTCCCAAAATTGTATAATCGTTTTGCTATGGAAAAAAATGGAGGTTGCTGCTGTGAAAAAGTGTGTTAAAAGCTTATTGGCATTCTTCTTGGCAGCGGTTTTAACGTTCGGTTCGGTTCCCTTCACTTTAACGGCAAACGCGGAAACAAGCGGGATTTACACCTACACCGTTTCAGGCGGCAAAGCGACCATTACATATTGCAGTTCCTCTGCAAGCGGCGCGATCACGATCCCCTCAACGCTTGGCGGTTATCCGGTGACAGCCATCAAGAGTTATGCGTTTGCCAACCGCAGCGGTCTGACGAGTGTAACGATTCCGAACGGCGTGACGAGCATCGAGGATTCTGCGTTTTCCCGCTGCGACGGCCTGACGAACGTGACGATCCCGAACAGCGTGACAGGCATAGAAGACAGTACGTTTTATAATTGCACAAAGCTGACGAGCATGACGTTCCCGAATAGCGTGAGGGGTATCGGAAATTCCGCATTTTCCGGGTGCACCGGGCTGACGAGCATAACAATCCCGGACAGCGTGTCAAGTATCGGCCATGATGCATTTTCCAATACTGCTTGGCTAAGCAATCAACCAAATGGACTGGTATATGCCGGCAAGGTCGCTTATGTTTACAAAGGCGCCATGCCGTCCAGTACGGCCGTACAACTCAAGACGGATACTTTGGGTATTGCGGGCGGCGCGTTTTACGGCTGCTCAGGCCTGACGAGCGTTACCATTCCGGCCAGCGTGACGAGCATCGGAGGTTCCGCATTTTCTTTCTGCAACAACCTGACGAGCGTGACAATTCCGAACAGCGTGACAAGCATCGGGGATGGAGCATTCTTCTATTGTACGGGCCTGACAAGCATGGTCATTCCGAACAGCGTGACGAGCATCGGCGGTACCACATTTTCCGGCTGCAAGGGTCTGAAGAGCGTGACAATTCCGAACAGCGTAACGAGCATCGGAGCTTACGCGTTTTCCGGCTGCACGGGCCTGACGGGCATCACCATTCCAAACAGCGTGACGAGCATCGGAGGGATGGCGTTTCAAAACTGCAGCGGCCTGACAAACATAGTTATTCCGAACAGCGTGACGGGCATCGGAGGTTCAGCCTTTGAAGGCTGCCCTGTTCTGGCGAGCGTAGTGATACCGGACAGCGTGAAAAATATCGGGACGAAAGCATTTTACGGTACCGCCTGGTTAAACAATCAACCGGATGGACTCGTTTATGCTGGGAAGGTCGCTTATGTTTACAAAGGCGCCATGCCGTCCAATACCTCCGTTCAACTTCAAACGGATACTTTGGGTATTGCGGGCGGCGCGTTTTCCGGCTGCGCGGGCCTGACGGGCATCACCATTCCAAACAGCGTGACGAACATCGGAGATTCCGCATTTTCCGGCTGCACGGGCCTGACGGGCGTCACCATTCCTAACAGTGTAACGAACATCGGAGATTCCGCATTTTCCGGCTGCACGGGCCTGACGGGCGTGGCTATTTCGAACAGCATAACGGGCATCGGAGGTTCCGTGTTTTCCGGCTGCACGAGCCTGAAAAGCGTGATCATTCCGAACAGCGTGACGAGTATCGGAAATTCCGCATTTTCCAGCTGCAGCGGCCTGACGGGGGTAACGATACCGAACGGCGTGACAAGCATCGGTACGCAGGCGTTTAACAATTGCAGCAGTCTGCCGAACGTGACCATCCCGGCCAGCGTGGCGAGCATCGGCGCCGGAGCGTTTGGCGGTTGTAAAAATTTGCAGACGGCGTTGTTCCTCGGCAATGCGCCGGCAACGGGTAACAATTATTTTTCTGATGTTGCAAGCAATTTTAAGATTTATTATATAAGCGGCAAAACCGGTTTTACCAATCCATGGCAAGGGTATCCGACAGTCGCCGTGTCTGTGGGAACGCCGACAAACGTCAAAGCCGCCTCCGCCTCTTACAACAGCGTCAAAGTCAGTTGGTCCGCGGTCACCGGCGCGGCCGGCTATGCTGTTTACCGTTCGACAAACAGCGCCGGCGGTTATGCAAAAATAAAGACAACGGCCTCGACGAACTACACCGACCCCTCTCTGACAACCGGAACAACCTATTATTACAAGGTTTATGCCTACAAGACATTCAACGGCGCCAATATCTACAGTTCCGCCTCCGCCGTTGTCTCCGCGAAGCCCGTCCCCGCCACGCCGGCCAATTTCAAAGCGGCGCGCTACAGCAGCACAAGCATCAAACTGACGTGGAACCCCGTCGCGGGAGCCACCGGTTATGTCCTTTACAAGTACAACGCTTCCACAAAAACCTACACGCAGCTGAAAACGCTGACGGCGACGAGTTACATCAACACCGGCCTGACAAAAGGTGTGACCTACTATTACAAAGTCAGGGCATACCGCACCGTCAGCGGAGTAAATATTTACGGCAACCCCACCACGGCTGTCAGCGCGAAGACGTACTAAGCCCTGCGAAACAACTTGGTTCAAACGCAACGCCACCCCCGGCCGCAAGCGGTTCGGGGGTGTGCTTTATCGTTGAGGTTTATCGGTAAGAATTGTTTTTCCGCCTCGCGGGCCTTCTCCCCGGGCGTCTGCCGAACGCCGGAGGGCCGCCGCCGGGCCTCTGCGGGCGGTTGGGCCACTCGAACGGCGGCTCAGCGCTTTTCCTGGCCGGCGGCGCGGCCGGCGCCTTCGGCTTTCCGCCCTGCGGCGGGCCGTCCGGGGACTTTCTCCGCCCCTGCTGCTGCCTCGGCCGCGGCGTATGGATGAGCATCGGGTAAGGGTGGTCCTCGACGACCGTCACTTTTTTGTTGATGAGTTTTTCAATCGCGGCGAGCAGGGGCTTTTCGTCGTAGTCGCAAAAGGCGATGGCCGTGCCGCCCAGCCCCGCGCGGGCGGTGCGCCCGATGCGGTGGACGTAGGTCTCCGGCACCTCGGGCAGGTCGTAGTTAAAAACATGCGACAGTTCGTCGATGTCAATGCCCCGCGCGGCGATATCCGTCGCCACGAGCACGCGGGTCGTCCTGTTTTTAAAGTTGTTGAGCGCGGTCTGGCGCGCGTTCTGCGACTTGTTGCCGTGGATGGACTCGGCCCGGATGAACTCGCGGTGCAGCAGGCGCACGATTTTGTCGGCGCCGTGTTTGGTGCGCGAAAAGACGAGGGCGGACTCGATGCCGCTGTTTTTCAGCAGGTGCGCCAGCAGCGCCGGCTTGTTTTCCCTGTCGGTGAAATACACATACTGCTCGACCGCCTCCACCGTCGGCTGGTCGGGCGTGACGGAGATTTTGACGGGGTTGACCAGCAGGGAGTCGGCCATTTTGGAAATTTCGGGGGGTATCGTGGCGGAAAAAAGCAGCGTCTGCTTCTTTTCCGGCGTCTTGGCGATGATTTTTTTGACGTCATGGATAAAGCCCATGTCCAGCATGCGGTCCGCCTCGTCGAGGATGAAGATTTTGAGGTCCTGCAGGTCGACGAGCCCCTGGCCGATGAGGTCGTTGAGCCGGCCGGGCGTCGCGACGAGGACGTCGACGCCGGCTTTCAGGTGGGCCTCCGACGGTTTTTGCGATACGCCGCCGTACACGACGAGGTAGCGCAAGTCGGCGTTCCTGCCGTAGGTGCGGAAACTTTCGTCAATCTGCACGGCGAGTTCCCTCGTCGGCGTGAGGACCAGCGCGCGGATTTTTCTTTTGCCCGCCGCCGCGCTTCGATCGGCGCTGAGCAGCTGAATCACCGGCACGGCGAAGGCCGCGGTTTTGCCCGTGCCCGTCTGCGCGCAGCCGAGCAGGTCCCTGCCTTCGAGGACGGGCGGGATCGCCTGCGCCTGGATCGGCGTCGGTTCGACGTAGCCCTCGTGCTCGAGCGCGCGGATAATGGACGGGCTGATATGGAGTTGGCTGAATTGCATGTTTTCTCCTGTTTGATATTTTTCCGGCAAATATTTTAATTGGCCGAATTGTGTAATACTATGCCAAAAGATGCGGGATGTCAAATCACCCCGCCCTGCGTGAGCGGTGATTTGCGCGCCGGTCGCGCCGAAAAAGGCGCCTTATACTAATCTCCATTAAAAAGATAGATATAATCTATCTTTTTAATCCGCTGTCTATAGACAGCGGGGGCAGCTTGACTTCCTACCGGCAGTCAAGCTGCCGGAGATACCGTTCAATGCTGGCTGCCTGCGGCTTCAGCCGCAGCGACAAGCTTTGCTTGCCGATTAAAAATGTATCTACATTTTTAATGCAGAATAGTATTACAACTCAATAACGGTCCTGTCGGCGAGGATTTGCGCCCGGTCCCCGAGCAGGTCGCGGACCTCGCGCTGGACGCGCGTGAATGAGTCGAGGATGTGCCGCCCGTGGTGGATGAACAGCAGCCGCCCGGGGCAGTCCGCGCGCGCGGCGAGCTGCTTTGCGAAGGCGACGGGGTCGTGGTGCCCCGTTTCCATTAAGAGGATGTCGCGGCGCGGCGTCAGCAGTTCGGCAAAGTCGCCGATGCCGCCGGTGTCGCCGGAGTAGACGATCGATTTGCCGTCCGCCTCGATGAGGAAGCCGAACGACAGCCAGCGGCCGCCGGCGGTCAGGTCCCGGCGCAGATGGCTGTTGTGCAGCGCGGCGACGCGCAAGCCGCCGTCGTCAAACAGCAGGCCGTCGCCGAACTCTCGCGCGCTTAAAGTAAAGTTGCGGCTGAAACCGCCCTCCGTCGTCTGCAGCATGGCCAGCAGCCCTTCCCACGCCCTGATGTCGGGGATCAGCAGTTCCAAATCGCGGCCTGCGAAAGCCCCGGTCCGCTCGTTGATTTTGCGGATGTTCCACAGCAGGTTGCCCAGGCCGCCGATGTGGTCCATGTGCGTGTGCGAGATGACGATTTTGCGCGTTTGCATCAGGTCGACGCCCATGCAGCAGGCGGTGTAGGAGCAGCCCTCGCCCGCGTCGAACCAGTACAGGTTGCCGCCCCGCTCGACGGCGAACGACGTGTGGTGCCTCCCCGGGTACGGCTCCGTGCCCGAACAGGTGCCGAAAATCAGCAGTCTCAAAAACAAACCTCCCGGTGTTTCAAATCAGACGCTTTGCCCGTCAAACGGCTGCCCTTGCGATTTGCGCGGCCAGGCGCGCGTTGTTGTACACAAGCTGGATGTTCGCCTCCAGCGAGTCCCCGCCAGTCACTTCCTTGATTTCCGAAAGCAGGAAGGGCGTCAGTTTTTTGCCGCGGATGCCCCGCTTCTCCGCTTCGGCAACGGCCCTGTCGATGACGGCGGTAATCGCCTCGCGGTCCATCGAGTATTGCTCCGGTATCGGGTTGACCACCAGCACGCCCCCCGTGAGGCCGAGCGCCCGTTTTGTCTTTAAGATACCGGCCATTTCCTCCGGCGTTTCGAAGCGGTAGTCGGCCTTGAAGCCGCTTTCGCGGGTATAGAACGCGGGCATTTCGCCGGTTTGATAGCCGTACACCGGCACGCCTTTGGTCTCGAGGTATTCGAGCGTCAGGCCGATGTCGAGGATGGATTTCGCCCCCGCGCACACGACGGCGACGTCCGTCCGGGCGAGTTCCTCGAGGTCGGCGGAAATATCCATCGTCGTTTCCGCGCCGCGGTGCACGCCGCCGATGCCGCCCGTGGCGAAAATGCCGATGCCCGCCATGCGCGCGATCATCATCGTGGCGGCGACCGTCGTCGCGCCGTCGAGCCCCTTGGCCGCGATATAGGCGAGGTCGCGCCGCGAGACTTTGGCGATGTCCGGCGATTTGCCCATGTGTTCGATTTCATCTTCGGTCAGGCCTGCTTTCAGTTTGCCGCCGATGATGCCGACCGTCGCGGGCACCGCGCCGTTTTCGCGGATGATGCGCTCTGTCTCGAGCGCGGTTTCCACATTTTTCGGGTAGGGCATGCCGTGGGAAATGATCGTCGACTCCAGCGCGACCACCGCGCCGCCCGTTTCGAGCGCCGCCCGGACTTCCGGGTTCGTTTCAAGGTATTGCTTTACCATATCGTCTCCTCCAAATGTGTCATGGCCGCTGCCGCCGTCTCCGGCGACATGTCCGTATTGATGGTGCCGGCGGAGTCCATCGCGACCAGCGCCGCCCCCGTGGCGAAGCGCACCGCGTCCGCCAGGCCCATGCCCTCCAGCTGCGCGTACACGAGCGCGGCTTGGAAGGCGTCGCCCGCGCCCGTCGCGTTTTTGGGGAATACCTTGGCGGATTTGACGACGCCCATGCGCGCGCCGTCGCTGTAAAACGAGCCGTCCGAACCCAGGGTGATGACGACGTTGCGCACGCCCTGCCCGTGAAAATAGGCCGCGGCGCGCCGCAGGGCGGCCTCGCCGTCAATCCGGACGCCGCTGAGCGCTTCGGCCTCGATGCGGTTGGGCTTGATGGTGCCGAACAGGCCGATAAAATCTTTGGCGCGCAGCGATTTGGTGTGCGAGACGGTGTCGAGATACAGGCTGTTGCCGCGGAACAGTTCGGCGCCGTGCCGCAGCGTTTCTTCCCCGAGGTTGGTGTCAAAAACCACCGCCCGGCTGCCGGCGATGACGTCGCGGTTCGCGTCAAGGTAAGCGGTGTCGAGGTGGTCCATAATGCCCATCGACGACACGGCCACGTCCATGTCCCCTGCCGCGTCGAGCACGGCGAGGTAAAAGCCGGTGCCGGCCAGGTCCGTTTGTTTGATATGGCTGACATCGATGCCCGCGCGCCGCGCTTCGTCGATGATTTTATCGCCGTACATATCGCGGCCGACGGCGGTGAAGAGTTTGACGTGCGCCCCCAGCCGCGCAAGGTTCTCGGCGATATTCCTGCCCACGCCGCCGGCGGAAAGGGTCACTTCGCCCGGGTTCGAATCCGCGCGAATCAGTTTTTGATAAGGCCGGCCGGCGATGTCGATGTTCGCCCCGCCGATGACGGAAATATAACCGTTTTGCGTTATGACCCACCCCCTTGCCAAGGACAGTCCCTTGGTTTACGGCTGCGCTTTGACAAACACCGGAACACCGTCCACCGCTTTCACCGAACCGAACACCCCTGGTTGCGTGTATTGAAGCGAGGCGAAGTTGTTGTCTTGAACCGTTATTTCAGCGGAATAGACGATATAGTCAAACGGCGTGCCTGCGTCGGACGAAGTACCCGGCAGTTTGCTGACAATGATATCCATGCCGCTTTTCGACAAATCGTTTTTATCAAGCGTGTTGTAAAGTTCCGCGCTCTCTTTGGTCCGCGTGTTGAAAACAGCGAGGTGCGAGCGGTGAATGCCCGACCCCCACGAATAGGTGTAAAGAATGTCTTTCTTCCCGTCGCCGTCAAAATCGCAGGGCACGGCGCTCGTCAGCCCGTCGCCGCCGAAATACGAGCCCAATCCGTACACGCTGCCGCCGAGCAGCAGAAGGGTTTGGCCGGAATCGCCGAACTTGAAAATCGCGCCGCCGGTTTCCTCTTTCAGGCTGTCCGGCGTGACGTTGTAGCAGAGGTCCCCGCTGAAAGGGAAATCCTCGATGGAACCCTGCTTTTGCTTTTCCTTCAAAACGGCGATAAAGGCGTCGACGCCGTCCTTCGAACAGGGGGTGCCGACGGTCTGCGCTTTTTCCGCGGCCGTTGTCGTTTGAGCGGAAGCGGCCGTCGTGCTTTCGCCGCCGGCGGCACAGGCGCACAAAAACGCCGAAAGGGCGAAGACAAGAACGAAACAAAATGCTTTTTTCATATCGGCGGCCCCCGTTTGCGCCGGAACTGTTCCGGCGGTTCCGGCACTTAGCCGTATATGTCCAGTATAACACAATCCGGCGCAAAAAACGCGCCTGCGGGCCCGCGCGACGCGCGGAGAGTTGCCCTTTGGGCCCGCGTTTAGTATAGTATATTGAAATGCCGCGCAACGCCGCGAATACAAACCAAGGAGCAAGACATGGCCTCGAACAGAATGACCCGCCCGCCCCTGTTGCTGGAAGATTTCGAGTCGGCGCGGACCGCGGCGGAAGGGACCGGACGCCGCTGGGGTTCCCGCGGGGAAAAAACCTGCGCATCGGTCGAAATCGTCAGCCGGCAGACCCACCCGCATATCGTCCGCAGCGGCAATTACGCGCTGAAGTTCGACTACGACTTCCGCTACGAGACCACCGAGGGCGGCAGCCGCCGAGCCTATTTCAACACCTGGGCGAGCGACAACCGATATCCGACGCTGGCTTCGGGCATCCGAAACGACCCCTTCGCGCTGGTGATTCCCGAGGGCGAATACCCCACCCACCTGGGCATGTGGGTCTACGGCGACGCCAATGACGCCTGGTTCAACGGCATGTTCATCGACGCCGACGGCAACGAGGTGGAGGTCACCTGCGGCGACCTGGAATGGACCGGCTGGAAGTTTGTCATGATGGACATCCCGCCGAGGTTCAAACTCCCCTTCTATATCGCCTACCCGGCGCGCATGCTCACCGGCAGTCAAACTATCCACGGCACCCTGTATATCGACGACATCATGGCGGTCTACGGCGGCATCGATTTCGACGCCGTCGAACCCGAAATCGCGCAAATATCCTGCCTGGAACTGCCCGGCCGGCCCGGCTTCCCCGAGGTGACCGCCCTGCTTTCCGACCCGGACGACGGGGAGAACGGCTGCGCCGCGTCGGGCGTCGACCCTCAACGCGTCGAAGTGACGATCGACGGCATACGCCACCAAAACAACATCGCCGTCGAACCCTCCGGCAACGGATATATGCTGACGTTTACCCCGGACTTCGCCCTGTGCGGCGGCCCGCACCGGCTGGAAATCGCCGCCTTCGACCGGGCGGGCAACCGGACGCAGGCCAAACGCTTTTTTGAGGTCGCTTCCCGCGCGCCGCGGCCGCGCCTGAGCGTTCCGTCTGCGGTGGAGTTCGGCGGCTGCGTAAACTGCCGGCTGGCGATGGAAGGCGCCCCGAAAGGCGCGAAACTATCGGCGGCGCTTCTTTATGACGGCGAACTGCTGACGCCCGCCGAAGACTTTGTCCTCCCCGCGCCGGGCGTATCCGCGAAGGTTGAAAGGGAAAACGGCCTTGTTTCCCTGGAACTGGACGCCGGCGGAAACAGCGGCGATTTTGAGCTCGCGGCGCTAAGTTTTACCGCGGCGTCCGCGCTCGACAGCCCCCGGGACACCGCCATCGTCTGCCGCGAGGCGCAATTCGCCTGCGGCGGCGAGCCCGAACCCTTCTGCTTTGCCGACGCCGAAATCGCCGTCGCGCCCGGCCTTCGCCTGGCTGTCGAGCGGCTTTGCGCTGGCTGCGACACCGTGTTCACCGTGACCGGCGCCGGCGGGCAGCCGGCAGAGGGCGCCAAGGTCGGCGAGCGCCGCTCGGGCATCGAGTACCCGGGAGAAACCGGCGCCGACGGCCGTCTGGCCGTCCCCGGCATTGCCGGCGTCGTCGGGACAAAACTCGACTTGTACGCCCGCAAGGCCGACCGCTTCAGCATCACCGCGCGTTATGCCGTCAGCGTCGACCCGGGCTTTACCCGGCCGGTCAACGTCAACGCCGCCTGCGGAAAGGACTGTTCGCATCTGACGTTATCCTGGCAGACCGGCGTCGCCATCACCGAAACGCTTTTCCGTTACGCGCTCAAAACGCCCGGCAAAAAGGAACTGCCGCCCGACGGCCCCGTCCTCAAAGCCGAACGACGCAACAGTTTCAGCACCTACCGGGGCGAACCGAGCGAGGTCAACGGCTATTGCGTCCGCTTGTCCGGCCTGGAACCCGGCGCGGAGTACCTGTATCAAATCGGCTGCGGCGGGACCTGGAGCGAAACGGGGGTTTTCAAAACCGTCCCGGCCGCCGGCGCGTTCTCCTTCGCCGTGCTGGCCGACACGCACGACGTCTGCGGCGAGGCCATGCGCGCCGCGCTGAAATACGACCCCGGCCTCGCGTTTTTCGCCCACGCGGGCGATTTTGTCTCCGCCGGCGGCGTGTACGACGACTGGCTGGCCTATTTCGCCGACGGCGGCGGCCTGCACGGGACCTATCCGACCCTCGGCGTCATCGGCAACCACGATTTAAGCGACGGCACCGGCGAAAATTACCGCCTGACGCACGTCAACCCGGCCAACGGGCCGGCGGGCGCGCCGGACGGGCTGTTCTACTATGCCGAACTGAACAACACGCTGTTCATTTCAGCGGCCGGCGGCTACGGCGACGACCGCGTCGTGATGGACTGGATGAGCAAAGTGATCCAAAAAACGGCGATGAAATGGAAAATCGTCTTGACCCACGAGGGGCCCTACACCTGCTTCATCAACTCGGCCGCGGAAGAGATCAAGTGGGGCGATTTCTTCAACACCGCCGGCATCGACATGCTGATTTCGGGCCACGACCATACCTTCCAGCGCGCCACCATCAAGAACCGCGAGACGCTCGACGCCGGCCCGGTCATTTCCGCATCGAGCGGCGTCACCTATCTGCAGTGCGCCACGTCGGGCGGCGCGTCGCACCACGATTGGGCGCTGCACCGGGATATCTGGAACGCCGTGTACGACAGCAAAACCCCGAGCGTGTCGATTCTCAACGTGTCCGACGACAAGATTGCAGTCCGGTCGCTGTGCGTCGCGGACAACGAAGCCGGTTACGAGGTGTTCGATTCGTTCGATTTGGTGAAGTAGCGCCGGTAAAGGCGCTTGTACGGTACGGGTTCTCCTGCTATGATTTTGCGGCAGGAACGTCATCAACGGAGGCGGTGCGGTTGAACAACGGTTTAATTGGGGTTTATTTGGTCATCATCCTGGTGATTGTTATGGCCCTGCTGCGCAACCGGCGGCAAATGATGAGAAAAATCATCCTCAGGAAAAAACATTCGAACAGGGAGGGCTTTCGCATGACGGAGGCAATCAAGCGTTTTTTGGGCAAGGAGTGCGTGGTGTACACGTTCGAGAATAACGCCGTCAAAGGCGTTATCGAGGCGGAGGAAGACGGCTGGCTGCGGATTCAAACAAAAAAGGGAACGCAGCTGGTCAACCCCGACTTTGTCAGCCGGATACGGGAAGCCTGACAAACAAACGGCGGCCCGCGCGGCGTCGCTGTGATTTGACCGGCGTCCCAAAGGGACTGCCGGCAAAAAAGTCAATTTGAATATGCCTGTCCGGCCCCGCGCGTTCCTGGCCCGGGCAGGACGCAAGCGCGGCGGAGAAATCCGCCGCGCTTCATCGTCGGAAACGTCGGGAATGCCGGGTCAAGGCAGGCCGGGTCACGCCCCGTTTTTCACCGTTTCGAGCAGCGTCCGGAGTTTGACGGGGTTCTTCGTCGTGATGTTGTCGACGCCGCACGCGAGCATGCGCAGCTGGTCGCCGAGTTTGTCGACGGTCCAGGCGGAAACGAGCAGCCCGTGCGCGTGCATGACGGCGCACAGCGTTTTGCTGACGCCGTCGAAACGGGTGTTGAGCCCGACGGCTCCCAGGCCGGCGATTTTTTCGGCGTAGGCGCGCAGGAATTCTTCATTTTCCAGGTTGGCTTTATCGACCGAATCGTTGACATAATAAGCCACGAGCGGCGAGCCCTCGCGGACGGGCGGCACGTTTTCGGCGCAAACGCCCGTATAGAAAGCCCTCTCCAGCAGGTTGCGGCGCGCGAGGATTTCCTGCACCGCGGCGGTGTTCCAAAAGGCCTTGAGGTCCAGATTGACCCGAACCCCGGCGTTTTCGGCCAGCAGGGCGGCGGCCTGTTCAAACGGCACGCCCTCGCCGTCGCCCGGAGTTTCGCTGTGAATGATGACAACGGTTCCGTCTTTGCGGAAGGTCACGTCAACCTCGACGATGTCGGCCCCGGCCTCGATGGAAGCGCGGATGGACCGCAGGGAATTGGGCGGCGTCAGCATCGCCCCGGTGTGCGCGGTCACGGTGAACCCTGCCGGAATCTGCGCCCCGCTGTTGCGCAACGCCCTTTTTGCCCCGGCCGCGCCCGTCAGGGCCAATGTACTGGAAAGTGAAACAATCAAACGGCCCATGCAGCACCCCGATTTGTGGTTTTTTCTTTTACGGGCAGTCCCGCCCGCCTTTTCGGTTTGTTATTTTATCATAATTCCGGGGCTTGGCGCCGGAAAGGCCGGTTATTTTTCCGCTCCGCCCTGCTTCTCTTTCGCGGTGTTGACGGAGGAGATGAGCATCACGCGCAGGCTTGTGCACATAGCATCAAGTTCTTTATATTGCGTTTCATTGATGTATTTGGTCTTGCAGAGCAATTCAAGCCAATAACCGGTTTCATTGGATTCTTTCAAGGCTATTTGAAGTTTTGCTATAAAATCTGCCTTTCCATGAGCATATTGCGCCTCGCGGATATTGGCTCCGATGGAAGTACCGCTTCTGCCGATCTGGCTGCAAATAATCGACTCTTTCTTTGTTTTTAATTCTTTGACAAGGCCGATGATTGCAATGGAGAAATTCATGGATTGTTCGGACAACTTATCTTTTCGCATATTATCACCGCCTCGATCAAGTATGTTGGAGATAATTGATTTTGTCAACGAAGTATTTCGCGCTCTTACGACATAAAGCTTCTACGGAAAAGTATATGATGCGCCGACAGGCACACTTCATTTTGTGGTGACGACGTAGGTAACGAAAATGAAGCACCAGCTTCGCCGGCGTGAAGCATCGGCTTTCGCCGGCGTGAAGTGTTTGCGGCGCAAACGTGAAGCGAAGCGCGCCTTTTATATCCCGAAGGGATGCATCATTAGCGAAGCGGCTTCATATCCGAAGGATGCTTCATGCGCCGACAGGCGCGCTTCATTTTGTGGTGACGACGTAAGTAACGAAAATGAAGCACCGGCTTCGCCGGCGTGAAGCATCGGCTTTCGCCGAAATGAAGTGTTTGCGATGCAAACGTGAAGCGAAGCGCGCCTTTTATATCCCGAAGGGATGCATCATTAGCGCAGCGGCTTCATATCCGAAGGATGCTTCATGCGCCGACAGGCGCCGCTTCATTTTGTGGTGACGACGTAGGTAACGAAAATGAAGCACCGGCTTCGCCGGCGTGAAGCATCGGCTTTCGCCGAAATGAAGTGTTTGCGGCGCAAACGTGAAGCGAAGCGCGCCTTGAATATCCCGAAGGGATACTTCATTAGCGCAGCGGCTTCATATCCGAAGGATGCTTCATGCGCCGACAGGCGCGCTTCATTGAAAAAACCTTGTCTTTCGACAAGGTTTTTTCTGGTGGGAGAGGGTGGATTCGAACCACCGAAGTCACTGACGACAGATTTACAGTCTGTTCCCTTTGGCCGCTCGGGAACTCTCCCGTATTCGGTTTTGCCGGTGGAGCTGGTGGACGGACTCGAACCCCCGACCTGCTGATTACAAATCAGCTGCTCTACCGACTGAGCTACACCAGCGCGTTCGATGCTCAGATAATATATCACAATTGATTTTTATCGTCAAGCCGTCCGCGGCGGGATTTTTGCGCGCCGCGGACGCCCGGCGTTCAGGCCGCTTTCGGCTTGCGGAAGAGGATTTTGTCCACCGGAAAGTACACCACGAACTGGACGAAACTGATGCCCATGTTCGCGATGTTGGCGGCCAGCCCTTTGCCGATGAAGACGCCGAAAACGGTCCGGTTGATGACCAGTGCGTTGATTTGCGGGGAAAGCCAGGCGCTGAAGCAGATGAGCATCAGCGTGAACACGATATAAATCGGCAGCGTGACGCCGATGTTCGCGCTGCTCTTGAAGGTTTTTTCGCGGTTGACGAAAAAGGCGACGAGCTGCGCGAGGATGTTCGCGGTGTTGAAGGCGATGAAGTAGCCGAGGCCGCCCGAGAGAACCTTGCCCGCCGTGTCGCGGATGACGGGGTAATCGAACACGAACCACTTGAAAGGTTCCGCGAAAAGGTCACGGATAAACGGCATGTAAATCAGCAGGTTGAGCGTGCCGAAGCTGACAACGCTCGCCAGCATGCCGACGATGGAAAACTTGACGAACTGCCAGAGCGTCTTTTTCGCGCCGCCTGTTTTTTGCCGGGTGCCGTTGTGTTTCGACATGAAGATAACCTCTCGTTTTCAAAGGATTATTGAATAGTATACGCTAAACGGCGCGGAATTCAAAACTGCCCGCCGCGATTTCGTACACGGCGAACCCGTCCGCGCAGCCGAGGAAGGAGGCCGTATCGCCGCTGACCGAATAAGCCGCCGCCCGCGCGGGCAGGCGCACCGTCGCGGTGGTGTTCGCGGGGATGGTTATCCGGTAGACGGGCAGCCCGTTTTCGTAACGCCAGCCGCTCTGAATGGTTCCGTACGGCGATTCGAACCGGCAGTCCGCAAATGCGAGCGAAGGGTCCGCGGCGGGTTCCAGGATGATTTTTTTGAAGCCGGGGGCGGACAGGTCGCAGCGGATGCCCGCCATCCGGCCGTAAAGCCACTCGGCGACGCAGCCGTAGGCGTAATGGTTGAAGGAATTCATGCCCGGGTCGCCGAAACCGGCCTCTTTCGTGTACGAGTTCCAGCGTTCCCACATCGTCGTCGCCCCCATGTCGACGCAGTACAGCCAGGAGGGGCACCCGTGCTGCAGGAGCACCTTGTAGGCGATATCGTTCCTGCCGATTTGCGTCAGGACGTCCAGCAGGAACGCGGTGCCGAGGAAGCCGGTCTGCAGTTTGTTGCCGTTGCGCCCGATGTTGTCCGCCAGCGCCCGTACGGCCGCCTGTCGCGACGCCTCGTCGGGGAAGAGGTCCGTTTTCAGCGCCATCAGGCAGGCGGTCTGCTCCGTGCGTTTCAGGGTGCCGTCGGGGTTGATGTAGCGGCTGATAAAATAGTCCTTTTCCTCGAGGTAGACCGCACGGTATTTCGCCTCGTCGCCGGTTTTGCCCAGCGCGCGCGCCATCTCGGCCATCATCTGCGCGTCCCACGCGAAATAAGCGATGCCGATGAGCCGTTTCAAATCGTCGTCATTGGCTTCGAAAGCCAGCCAGTCCCCGTACGCGAGCCCGCCGCCCTCTTTGCCGGTGGAGGCCATGTAGACGTCCATGAACTTGCGCATCGCCTCGTAGTTTTCTTCCAAAATCGTGGCGTCGCCGTACATCCGGTAGGCGTTGTATGGCACGACGATGCCCGCGTCGCTCCAGCCGAGCTGGGCGTGCCACATGTATTTGCCGTAGGGGGCGATGACGGGGAAAGCGCCGTCGGAGCGCTGGCAGTCGCGCATATCGCGCATCCATTTGCGCAGCAGGTTGTAACTCTGCGCGTTATAGCACGCGGCGGCGGAGAACACCTGCGTGTCCGCGCTCCAGCCGAGCCGCTCGTCGCGCTGCGGGCAGTCGGTCGGTATGCTGACGTAGTTGCTGTACTGCCCCCATAAGGTGTTTCGGGCCAGCCTGTTCAGCGCGGGGTCGGAGGTGGTGATCGAGCCGGTGTCTTCCTGAACCGAGGTCATCACGAGGCCCCGGATGCCGCTGAGCCGGATGTCTTCCGACGCGGTGATTTCCGCGTAGCGGAAGCCGAAATAGGTGAAAACCGGGCGGTAGGTTTCTTCGCCCTCTCCCGCGAGGACATAGATCGCCCTGGCGCCCGCGCCCCGGAGGTTCCTGGTATAAATACTGCCGCCCGGGCCGTCGTTGCCCCTGGCGATGACGCCGTCTTTTTCGTTGAGCATTTCCGCGTGCCGTATGCGCACGACCGTGCCGCGCGGCCCCCGGACGGTGATCTGCGCCACGCCGGCGAAGTTCTGGCCGAAATCGACGACGGCGGTCCGCCCCTTTTTCAGCGTGAAACTTTCGCCGCCCTCATAGGAGGCGACCCGGACCGCGTTGCCGTATTGCGCCGCCGTCATGCCCGCCGCGCCGAAAAGGACGCGCACCGTCTGAGGCGCAAGCGTCAAATCCCCGCGGATACGGACGCCGGAACCGGCCGCCGCCGAGTCGATGGAACCGGCAAACTCGGTGTTCGGCACCGCGTTCGCCCAGCGGGCGTCGTTGTAAGCCGAGGTTTTCCATCCGGCCGGGATGCGCGCGTCGTACACCTCGCCGTCATAGATGGTCGCGGCAACGACGGGCCCGCCGGTTTTTGCCTTCCAGCCGGTCGTGGTTGCCACGGTCTGCGTCGTGCCGTCGGCATAGCGCAGCAGCAACATCGCGCGCAGGGCGCTTTGTTTGCCGATGTTCGAAACGATGTCGTCGCGCCACCAGCCGTTGGAGACGACGGCCGACAGCGTGTTGGTCTTTCCGGGCGCGAGCAGCGGGGCGGCGTCGTAGGTGTAATAGAGCGCGCGGCTGCCCGGCTGGGTGTAGCCGGGTTTCAGTTCGTCGTAAACCGTCTGCCTGTCTTGGCCGATGTTCCCGATTCTCTGCCCGTTGAGGTAAGCGTCGAACACGCCCAGCGAGGTGATGTAGAGCCGGGCGCTGAGGATTTCGTCTTTGACCTCAAACTCTTTTCTGAATATCGAGGAGCCCGCGTTGCGCAGGGCGCTGTTGTAAATCAGTTTGAACAGGAAGCGCAAGCCCCCTGCGGCCGGTTTTGGCAGGATTTTCGAGGCGTTGGCAATGACCGCCTCGAATGCGTACAGTTTTTCGAAATCCGCCGCCTGCGTGTTGACGTCGGCGCCGATAGACACCTTCGGGAACACTGCGGGCGCCGGCGCCGCGCTGATCCATTCGCCGGAGTCCCATAACGACTCCTCGAGCAGCCCGGTTTCAAAGCGCGCCGGTCCGGAAACGCTTGTGCGGCCGAAATTGTCCCAGACGCGCACGGACCACTCGTAGGCGGTCATGGATTCGAGCGCGGCCCCGCAGGGTATCCCCGCGGCAACGCCGCTTTCCACCCGGCCGGAGTCCCAGACGGGGTCCGCGGAACCGCCGGCTTCGGCCACAACAATCCGGTAGGCGGTTTGCGCGGCGCCGGCCGTGTCCGATTTCATTTTCCACCCGAAGACAAAAGGTCCGTCCAGGCCCAGCGGCTCTGCCAGGCGGTTGACCGTCAGCTGTTCCGCGGCGAGGCCGGGCTGGCTGCGCGCGGCTGCCGGCAGCGTGGAAGCGGCCAGTATCAGGCACAGCGCCAGCGGCAGCAGCCGTTTTTTCAGCATGTCCGTCACCTCCGTCCGGCAGGGCCGGCGGTTTATCCGCCCGCCTGTTCTTCCCGCATGAGGCGGTATTCGTTTTCATGCAGCTGTTGAAGCTTCTTTTTGCCCAGCGGATACAGCAGGGTCAAAAACACAAAGATGCCCAGGTACAGCAGGCCGGGCATCAGCACCGCGACGCCGTACATTTTCTGCGTCGCCGCGGCGGTGATGTTTTTGGCGTCGTAGCCGATGAGCTGCAGCACCCAGACGCCCAGCAGGCCGGATACGGAGTGCCCGAGCTTGCGCATGAAGGAGAAAAACGCGTAGCAGATGCCCTCCTCGCGCTGGTCGGTCAGGTATTCCTGATAGTCGATGACGTCGGTCACGAGCGCCCAAACCAGCAGGACGAAGAAGGAGGTGCCCAGCCCCGTGAGGAAACTGAAGGAGAGGAAGACATAGGGGTTTTGCGTTTTAATCAGCAGCAGCACTGCGCTCGCCGCCGCCGCGAAGAGGCCGCCCGCGCCGCACAACTCCTTTTTGCCGAAGCGCCGGACCAGTTTGCCCGTCAGCGGCAGCACCAGCGCCATGGGCGCGTACAGCGCGACCGTGGCGACGCTGATGAGTTCGGGTTTTTTGAAATAGTCTTTGAACAGGTAGGAGTTCAGGTTCGTCGTATAAATCTGCGAGGCGATCAGCAGCATCGAAGCGACGCAAAGGACGATGAAGGGCCTGTTTTTCAGCAGCGTTTTGACGGTTTTGCCGACGTTAAGCCTGGGCTTTGAGGCGGGGAAGGGCACCCGCTCGCGGATCATCGAGAACGAAACGAGGTAAAAGGCCACGCTGACGACGGCGAAGGCGAGCATCGCCAGGCCCAGTTTGTCCGAATCGAGGTATTTTTTCCCCGTCAGGGCGTCGGTCGAGAAAATAAACAGCGGCAGCAGCACCTGGCCGGGCAGGCCGCCGAGGCCGGAACCCAGCGAGCGGTACAGCGAAAGCGAGGAACGCTCGTTCTCGTCGGCGGTAATCACCGAGGCCAGCGAACCGTAGGGGATGTTGATGCCGGTGTACATCATGCCGTAGAGGATGTAGGTCACGTAGGCGTAGACGAGGTACTGCGTCTGCGTCAAACCCGGTATCTTCAGGAACATCAGCACCGCGCTGACCGCCAGGGGCACGCACACCCACAGCAGGTAGGGGCGGAACTTGCCGTACTTGCCCGGCTTGCGCATGTCGATGACCGCGCCCCACAACGGGTCGTTGACCGCGTCCCAGATGCGGGCGATGACAATAAGCGCCGCGATTTTGCCCAGGTCAAGGTACAGCACGTCGGTATAGAACATCTGCAGGAAGGCCCCGACGACGCCGAAGAACAGCAGGCCCGAAAAATCGCCGAGGGCGTAGCCGATTTTATCTTTCCACGTGATGCCCCCGGGGGAATAGGCGCCGGCGCTTGTGTTCATGAAGTTCCTCCCGTATGGTCGAATGTCCGAGGCGGCATGAAACGCTATTCGATGGTTTCGAAGTCCATGATGCGGGCGAACTTCCGCATCGTTTCGGCGTAGTCGCCGTAAATCATGGCGACATGGTGCGCCACGCCCCGGCTCGTCACGGTGTCGAGCACCTGCGCGGCGGGCTTGCCGAACCGGACCTTGCAGTACGTCCCTTTCAAATCCTTGTCCATTTCCATGGCCGTGCCGCTTTGGATAAACAGCCTGGTGACGCCCCGCGCCGAGTCGATGCGCATGAACGTGACCGGGCCGCTTTTCATCACGAAGTCGGCGGTCACGCCGCGTCCGCCGGCGAAATAGGGTTCCAGCGTGCGCGCGGATTTTTTATCCCACAGCGGGCAGGCGGCGACGCCGCAGTGCCACATCAGGGCGTAATCTTCCCGCAGGTTGACCTGCGACAAATCGGCGAGGAAGGCGGGTTCGTCCGCGACGGCGTTGCACGCGAGCATCGAGAGGGTGCCCTCCACATCGCCTTCGCAGCCGAGCGTATAGCCCTTGGCGGCCAGCAGGCTCATCGCGGCGCACGGCGAGATGCCGTAGGTGTCGGCGAACTCCGGCCAGCAGCGGACGGCCAGGGCGTCGAGCCGGTTTCTGAGCAGAAAACTTTCCATCGAACGCGTCAGCGCCGCGACCTTTTCAAGCTGCTCGGGCGTAATCGCCGCGCAGTCGAAAATCTCCGCCACTTCGCCGGCACCGTAACCCGCCCCGGCCTCGCCGGCGCCGCGCATGAGGTCCGACAGTTCGTAATGGTCGAGCAAAACCCCCGTTTTGCCATACAGGTCCGCGTCGGCAGCGCCGAGGTTGAAAAAGCCGTGCGCCCGGTAGCCCGCCAGGCCGAAGTGCGCGCCGGCGAGCACCGCCTTCATTTTGACCGCCCGTATCCAATCCGGGTCGGGTTCGTCGCCGATGTGGCAGACATAGGTATCGTTGCCCGCCTTGTAGAGATTGGAGGCGTCGAGGTTGACGCCGCAAACGGAGTTGAGCCGTATTTTGCCGCCGTTGTAGGGCAGTTCGTTGAAGCCCCACAGCAGCAGCGGCCTGCGCAGGCGTTTTTCGACAATCAGCGCGAGGTGGCCCAGGTGGAAGGTCCCGCTGACGGCCATCACCGCGTCGACGCCGGCTTTTTCAAAATACTCCGCGGCCTGCTGCGCCTGTTCGGGCTCAAAAACCAGGTCGCCGTAAAAGAACCATTCGACCGACCCGTCACGCTCGATTTGCGCCTTCCGCTCCAGATAGAGCGCCCGAGCCGCCTCAAAGTCGAAGGTGCCGCGCGCCAGGCACAGCGCCCCGATTTTCGCTTTGGTCATGGTGCTTTCCTCCGTTTATTCGATTGCGGAAAGTTTCAAAAACGCTTCCAGATAGCAGCTGTCCGCGCGGCAGAAAACGGGCGGCTTGCCCAACGGCGCCCCGACGGCGTGCTCCCCGCCGCCGTAGACCTTTCCGCTCCACAAATGGACCCAGCGGTCGGCGGGCAGGTAGACGGCCTTCACCGTTTGCCCTTTTTCCAGCACGGGCGCCACGAGGATATCCCTGCCCAGCAGGTATTCGTACATTTCGGTATAGGCGCGCGGCTCGTCGTAGTAGAAAAACAGCGGCCGCATGACGGGCACGCCCGTTTCGCTGTTGACGCGGTCCGCTTCTTTAAGGTAAGGCGCCAGCGCAGCGTGCAGGCGGCTCATGCGCGCGTAGTGGCGCAGGATTTCCGGCGTCGAGTCAAACTGGACGTTGTCCCCGGGGCGGTTGCCCTCGTGCGAGCGGAACAGCGGCGAAAAGACGGACATCTCCGCCCAGCGCATCAGCTGCTCGGGTTCCCGCCGGATGTGCGCGAACGTCGCGTAGCCCCCGACGTCGCTGTGCGCCAGGCCGAAGCCGCACATCGCAAGCGAAAGCGAGGCGGGGATGACCGAGGGCATCGCCTCGGCGAAAGACCAGTCGACCTGCTGGTCGCCGGTCCACATCAGCGTGGAATAGCGCACCGTCTGCGTATGCCCCGCCCGGGTGAAGAAGAAGACCTCGCCGAGTTTGCCGCGCTCCTCGACCGCCTCGCGGTTGATTTTCGCCCAAATCGCGGGCCAGGCGTTGTGGATTTCCTCCGCCGGCTCGCCGCTGTGCAGCACGCAGTCGGTCGGCAGGTACTCGCCGAAATCCGCCATCCAGCCGCCGAGGCCGAAGTCGATCATGTTGACCTGGATGACACGCTTGATCCATTCGCTCGCTTCGGGGTTGGAAAGGTCGACCATCGCGGCGGGGAAGGTCGTCGTCGTGACGAGGTAATCTTCGCCCTTGCTGTTCTTGACGCAGTAGCCTTTGGCGGACGCTTCTTTGTAAAGTTCCTTTTCCACGGCGAGGAAGGGGTTGCAGTAGCCCAGAAAACGGACGCCCTCCCCTTTCAGTTGAGGGATGACGGCATCGAGGTTCGGGTACAGTTCGCGGTCCCACGCCCAGTTCCACATCAGCTGCTTGCCGACGAAGGTAATGCGTTCGCCCTCCCAGTCCTGGCACCAGACGCCGCAGACCTTCATGTTTTCGCTTTTGGCTTTTTCCAGCTTGTCCAACACGGCCTGCGTGCCGCCCTGGATGCCGAGGATGGCGCCGTCGTACGCCCAGTCCGGCAGCCGCGGCTGCCGGCCGAGCAGGGAGGCCAGCAGCCGCGACAGCGACTCGAAATCTTCCGCGAAGCCCAGGCAGATCTCCCCGAAGCCCCTGGCGCGGATTTCGTGCCTGTCGGGCCGCGTGAAGTCAAAATCCATGTAGGCGTTCGAATCGATATGGACAAAGTACCTGCGCGAGGAGACGAAGGTCGGCTGCGCGTAATACGTTTCGTAAGAGGAAAACTTCAGGACGCGCTTCGGCTTTTTGCCGAAGACCTTTTCATACAGCACTTTTTTGGCGATTCTCGCGGCGCTGCTGTGCTCCGCCACCCAGACCCGGGCCGTTTCGCCGCGCAGGTCGAATTTTGTGAAAGTTTCCCCGCTGCCGTAGACGTGCTCATCCGCTTCGGCGGGCAGGCGGAACGTCAGGCGGTTGAACTTGCGCTGCGTCAGCGGCTCCAAACGCAGGCGCAGCAGGCCGCCGTCGACACTCGCCTTGAGCAGGAAAAGGACGTTTCCGCCTTTGTCGGCGAGTTCGACCGCGCCGGCTTCCGGTTTCGGCGCGCCGAAAAAAAGCGGCACGGTTTCAAACGCCTTTTCGCGGAATTTGAAACTGCCCCGCTTCATTTTGTAGGTTGCGCTGCCGCGGCCCACCGACAGCGGGCTCGCCTGCCGGTCGAACCGGAACACGCTTCTGCCGAAGGCGAAAATCTCGACGGCGCCGTCCGTCCATTTGATTTCGGTCAAGGCAGGTTCCCCCTCGCTTTACAATATACGCCCCTCTATTGTACGTGATTTCCCGTTCAAGTCAAACAGTGCGGCCTTTCTTCGACCGGCACTTCGGGCAGTAGCCGTAGATGTCGAGGTTATGCCCGGCGATTTCAAACGCCGTCTCTTTCGCCAGCGTTTCCTCATACTGGCCGAGCGGGCAGTGCTCCACCGCCAGGATGCTCCTGCATTCCAGGCAGATGAGGTGATGGGCGTGCTCCGCGCGGCCGAGGCCGAACAGGGCTTTGTTTTCGCCGGCGATCACGAGTTTTTCGACCAGGTTCTTGTGCGCGAACGTTTCCAGCGCGCGGTAAACGGTCGAGAGGTTCGCCGCGTAGGAAAGCTCTTTCAGCCGCAGAAAGACGTCCTCCGCGCTCAGCGGCCGGGCGCTTTCGGCGAGGATATCGAGTATCGCCCTGCGGTAGCGCGTCGATTTCAGGCCGCCTTGTTTCAAACTCTCCCCTGCGTCAAAACGCTTCATGGCGCGCCTCCGTTTTCCGCCGTGCCCGCCGCGCCGGCGCTTTTGCCCCGCCCGAAGGCCCTGACGGCCGCCGAGCCGAGGGTGACAAGCAGGTAAAGGGCGGCCGACACCATGACGATGACCGCGCCCGACGCGATGTTCAGCCGGTAGGAAACGGCGAGCCCCGCGAAGCACGATACCATGCCGAACAAGGCGGCGAAGGCCATCCTGTTTTTCAGGTTCGCCGTCACCTGCGCGGCGGCGGCCGCCGGCGCTGTGAGCAGCGCGAGCACGAGGATAATGCCGACCACGCGGATGAGCACGACGACGGTCATCGCGACGAGGACCAGCAGCAGGTATTCCATCAGCGCCGTATTGATGCCTTTGATGCGCACGAATTCGTCGTCGAACAGGTAGGCCTTCCAGCGCGCGAAGAAAACCAGAATCACGGCGGCGACGGCCGCCGTCAGCGCGAGCATCAGCAGCAAATCCGACCGGGTGACGGATAATATGTTGCCGAACAGGTAGGACGAGACGTCGGGCGGGTAGCCGGGCCGCAGCGCGATGAAAAGGATGCCCAGCGCCATGCCCAGCGACCAGAAGAGGCCGATGACGACGTCGGACCTCGCCGCCCCCCTGCGCTTGATGTAACCGATCCCCAGCGCGGACAGCAGCGCGAACAGGAAGGCGCCCGCAATCGGCGCGATGCCGACGTAGTAGCCGAAGCCGACCCCGCCGTAGGAAGCGTGCGCGATGCCGCCGCTCATCATGACGAGCTTCTTTTCGACGATGACGACGCCGATAATCCCGCAGACGACGCTCGCCAGCAGGCCGGATAAAAACGCGTGCTGCAGAAAACGGTATTCGAGCAGCGCCTCAATCATCGTGCGTCCCCCCTTGCGTGTGCTGTTTGAGAACCCGGTGGGGCACCCCGTGCGCGATGAGGTCCACCTGGCAGCCGTAGAGGCGGTCGACCATCTCCTCGCCGAGTTCCGGCTCGCCGTGGTAAACCAGCGCGCCGTTGAGGCAGGCCAGCCGCTTGACCTGGGAGGACACCGCCAGCAGGTCGTGCGTGACCAGAACGATGGTCATTTTTCGGTTCAGCGCGGCCAGCAGGCCGTAGATCTGCTCGCGCGAGGCGGCGTCCACGCTCGCGGTCGGCTCGTCGAGCAGCAGCAGCCGGGGTTCGGCGGCCAGAGCGCGGGCGATCAGCATTTTTTGAAACTCCCCGCCCGACAGGTCCGAAACGCGCCGCTTCGCCAGTTCCCCGAGGCCGACCTGCTCGATCAGCGAGAGGGCCGCGGCTTTGTCGGACGCCGAATAACGGTAAAACGCGGCGAAACCGGGCTTCAGCCGCCCGGTCAGCACGACGTCGAGCAGCGTAATCGGGAAGCGCTTGTCGAGCTCGGAAAACTGCGGAACATAACCGATGCGGCCGTAAGCGCCGCGCGGGGCCTGCCCGAAGATTCTGACGCTGCCCGACGAGGGGCGCACCAGCCCGAGCATCGCCTTGAGCAGCGTCGATTTGCCGCCGCCGTTGGGGCCGATGATGCCGAGGTATTCGCCCGCTTCGACGGTCAGATTGACGTCCGTCAACGCGGCCGTCCCGCCGTAGCGGACGCTGAGGTTTTCCATCGCGACAGCCGGTTCGTTCATGTCATTGCCTCCGCCATCACTTCGGCCATGTGTTCAAGGTTTTCGATATAGTTCTCCGCCAGGGGCTCCAGCGCGGCGGTCTTGCCGCCGATTTCCTCCGCAAAGGCCGCCGACTGGCTGCTGTCGAGTTCCGCCTGGTAGAAGATGACGCGTATCTTCTGCGCTTTGGCGAAGTCGACCATCTCTTGCAGGCGGCCGGGCGCGGCTTCCTTGCCGTCCTGCTCGAGTGCGACCATCTCGAGGCCGTAATCGTCCGCAAAATAGCCGAACGCGGGGTGGAACACGATGAACTTCCGGTTTTTGACGCCCGCGAGGGATTGCCTGATTTTGCCGTCGAGCGCGTCGAGCCGCGCCAGGTAGGAATTGGCGTTGAGCATGTAGGTCTCCCTGTTTTTGGGGTCAAGGGCCGACATCTCCGCGGCGATGGTTTCGACCATCACCTTCGCCCTTTTGGGCGAAAGCCAGATGTGCGGATCCCTGTCCCCGTTCTCAAAGGTCAGGTCGGGATAAACCCCGGCGACCTTTTCGGCCAGCGGCACGACTTTCATCCCGCCGGCGCGCGCGAGGTAGCCGGACGATTCGACGGGCACGCCGACGGTGAAATAGATATCCGCCCGGCTGAACGCCTCGATATCCCGCGGCGACGGCTCGTACGTTTCGGGGCTGAAGCCCGGCGGCACGAGGACGATGACCTCGGCGAGGCCGCCGCACACATAGCGCGCGAAACTGCCCACCGGCGCGATGGTCACCGCCACCACGGGTTTGCCGCCGCTTGCCGTTGTGGTTTCGCCGCCGGAGGGGCCGCAGCCGGCCAAAGGCGAAAGCGCCGCAAACGCGGCAAGAAGAAGGCAGGCCGTTCTGGCCGCACGGGAACCGAACTTCATAAAGACCCCCGGAATACAAAATGCAAACGCGAACCGTTTGCATTATAGTGCCGTTGCGCTTTCTCTGTCAAGCGGCGGGATATCAAAGCCCGAACGCTTCCGGCCGCAGCAGGACGACCTGCCTGCCGGCCAGCCGGAGCAGGCCTTCTCCGGCCATTTTTTTCAGTTCCCGGTGTACCGAAGGCCGGGCCGTTCCCGTCAGCGACGCGACGCGGGTGAACGTATCGGGCAGCGTGAAGCGCAGGGAACCCGCCGCCTTCGACGCTTTGTTGAGGTACAAAACCAGCCGCGGCCGTATCCCCCGCTGCGAAAGCATCGTGACCCTGTCGCTGAAGTAGACGACCATATCGGCCAGATGGGCGACCAGGTTCCGGGCGAAACCGGGGAGGGCGTCGACGAGATGCCGGAACAGCGGCATGGGGATATAGAAAACTTCCGTTCGCCGCGCCGCCGTCAGCGTATAGGCGTAGACGGGGTCGCGCGCGTACACCTGCGCCGGCGCGAAACAATCCCCCGCGCCGAAGGTCCGTATCGCCATGCTCTCGCCCGACGGCGACAGCTGCTCGGCCGTCAGGCAGCCCGAAAGAATCAGCCCGACGTGCCGGCACTCGTCCCCCTGCTGCAGCACGACCGTGCCCTTTTCGTAGCGCCCGACGATACATTCCTCGACGGCGAGCGCCCCGCGCAAATCCTGCGCGGAGACGCCGGCGAACAGCCGCACGCCGGCCAGTTTTTCAAAAATAGCGTCCATTTTACCCCTCCGGTCCGGAAATACCGTAACCGCGGTTACAGTATTGTGTTTGATAAGATGGTACAATAAGTTACGCGCAAATGCAAAAGGGGGGCTTTCCGATGATCGAACAGGTTTTCAAACTCGCGGATACGGACGAGCGCGCCGTCGAAAAAATCATCGCCGACGAAAACATCCACTACAACCACATGGTGCTGCAAAAAGGCGAGGGGCTGCCCGTGCACCTGTCCAATTCCAATGTCTACATGACGGTGCTGCGGGGCACCCTTTCCATCGCCCTGGGCGGGCAGCCGGCGGCCGCTTACCCGCGCCTGACGCTGCTGAAAATCCCCAAAGGCGTCCGCATGGACATCAAAAACCTGCACGATGAAACGCTGGAGTTCACCGTCGTCAAAGCGCCCGCGCCATAAGACGCGGCGCAGGCGTTCGGCGTTGAGTAAAGCCGCCTGTGCGCCGCAACGGCAAACCGGCGGGATCAAATCAAATCGATAAAAGGAGCTAATTCGATGGGCATGTTTTGCAACCAGTGCCAGGAAACGGCGCGCAACACCGGCTGCACGGTGCGCGGCGTCTGCGGCAAAACCGAACCGACCGCCAACATCCAGGACCTGCTGATTTATACGCTCAAAGGCATCGCGGACAGGGTGGTCAAGTATTCCGTTGATGCGCGCGCCATTCCCGAGGTCAACCGCGCGCTGCTCAACAGTTTATTCATGACCATCACCAACGCCAACTTCGACGACGATGCCCTCGCGGCGCAGATCCGCAGGATGCTCGCCCTGCGCGACGGCATCACGGGCGCCGGCGGCAAACTGCACGACGCGGCGGTGTTCCGTGCGGATACGCCCGGGGAAATGCTCGAAAAGGCCGAAACCTGCGGCGTGCTCGCGACGGCGGACGAGGACGTCCGTTCCCTGCGCCAGATGGTCACGCTGGGGCTCAAAGGCATCGCGGCCTACGCCGAGCACGCGCTCAACCTCGGCAAGGAAAATCCGGACATCTACGCCTTTATGTACGAAGCGCTCGCCCAAACGCTCGACGACAACCTCGGCGCCGGCGACCTTGTCGCCCTGACGCTCAAGACGGGCGAATACGGCGTCAAGGCGATGGCGCTGCTCGACGAGGCCAACACCTCGAGGTACGGCAACCCCGAAATCACCCGGGTGGACCTCGGCGTGCGCGGCAACCCCGGCATCCTCATCTCCGGCCACGACCTGCGCGACCTCGAACAGCTGCTCGAGCAGACCGGGGGCTCGGGCGTGGACGTCTATACCCACAGCGAGATGCTGCCCGGGCACTACTACCCGTTTTTCAAAAAATACCCGCATTTCGCGGGCAACTACGGCAACGCCTGGTGGAAACAGCTCGACGAGTTCGTCACCTTCCGCGGCCCTATCCTCTTCACGTCCAACTGCATCGTGCCCCCGCGCAGCGACGAGGTCGGGGGCAGGATCTTCACCACCAACGCCGCGGGCTACCCCGGCTGCATGCATATCGAAGCCGACGCGCAGGGCAAAAAGGATTTTTCGCCCGTCATCGCCCTGGCCAAAACGCTGCCGCCGCCCGAAGCCATCGAGAGCGGCGCCCTCACCGGCGGCTTCGCGCACGCCCAGGTCTTCGCCCTGGCGGACAAAATCGTCGATGCGGTGAAGTCCGGCGCCATCCGCAAGTTCCTGGTCATGGCGGGCTGCGACGGCCGCATGAAGTCGCGCGAGTATTACACCGAGTTCGCCGCGAAACTGCCTCCCGACACCGTCATCCTGACCGCCGGCTGCGCGAAATACCGCTACAACAAACTCGCCCTCGGCGACATCGGCGGCATCCCGCGCGTGCTCGACGCCGGCCAGTGCAACGACTCGTACTCCCTGGCGGTCATCGCGCTGAAACTCAAGGAGATTTTCGGTGCCGCTTCCGTCAATGATTTGCCGATTGCCTTCAACATCGCCTGGTACGAGCAGAAGGCGGTCATCGTCCTGCTGGCGCTGTTGTCGCTGGGCTTCAAGAACATCCACCTCGGCCCGACGCTGCCCGGCTTCCTCTCCCCCGCCGTCGCGAAGGCGCTCGTCGAACAGTTCGGCATCGCCGGCATCGGCGGGGTCGACGACGACATCGCCCTGCTGCTGTCATAAAACAAAGCCCAAACGCAAAGGGAGGCGGCCGCGCGCCGCCTCTTTTCATATTGCGGCGCGCGCGCGATATGGTTATAATAGAAAAAGTTTTAACGGCGATAAAATAATAATAATCGGCGCGGCCGGCACGCCTGCGCGCCGTCAAAACGCGAAAGGGCGGTATCCCATGGCCGACAACAAAAGAGAAACCGAGCGCGCGGAACTGCACCGCACCATCTGGGCGATCGCCAACGACCTGCGCGGCAGCGTGGACGGCTGGGACTTCAAGCAGTACGTGCTCGGCATGCTGTTCTACCGCTATATTTCCGAGAACCTCGCCGCCTACGTCAACCGCGGCGAGCGCGAGGCGGGCAACGCCGATTTTGACTACGCCCGCCTGTCCGACGCCGAAGCGGAGCAGGCGCGCGCTGATCTAGTGGATGTGAAGGGCTTTTTCATCCTGCCCAGCGAGCTGTTCGAGAATGTCCGGCAAAAGGCGGCGGACGACGAAAACCTCAACGAAACGCTGGAGCGGGTTTTCCGCAACATCGAGGCGTCGGCGCAGGGCACCGGCAGCGAGGACGACTTCAAGGGCCTGTTTGACGACATCGACGTCAATTCCAACAAACTCGGCGGGACGGTTGCTCAACGCAACGGACGGCTTGCTAAACTTCTCAACGCTATCGGCGATCTCAAACTGGGGACATTCGGCGAAAACACCATTGATGTATTCGGCGATGCCTATGAATTCCTTATGACGATGTATGCGGGAAGCTCGGGGAAAAGCGGCGGCGAATTTTTCACCCCGCAGGAGGTCAGCGAACTGCTCGCGCGCATCGCGCTCGTGGGCAAAAGCGAGGTCAACAAGGTATACGATATAATCACTGCGAATTTGATACAATTTAATGATGCTAAAAGTCGCTGCGCTTAGGGGTGTGCAAACAAAAAAAGGTGTGCGCATTGATTCATTTTGAGTTATCAATTTAATTTTCAACATGGCTTGCGTAAAAAAATAAACACAATTGATGAAGGGGCCGCAATGGAACTGGGTTATGCTTACAGTAAAGGCAAACATTGCGTTGGTTACTCTACAGATCCACGAAGTCTTTTGCCAAATGGTCAGAACCCCATGATTGATGGATGCCTTGATGCAATTGCTCACAGCCATGCTGAATTGTTTTCGATTCTTAATGTTATAACAGAGGTGAAACTATGCTCGTCGTATTGATTTCTTGTGTAGCGAAAAAAAAGAAGGTGCCCTCTCCAGCAAACGAAATGTATGTAAGCCCGTTGTTTAAGGGTGCATATCGTTATGCTCAAAAGTTAGGAGCAGATAAGATATTTATACTATCTGCGAAATATGGCTTACTTGAAGAGGATGATATTATTGAACCCTACAATGAGACACTAAATGATAAAACACAAGAAGATGTAAAAAAATGGGCAATTTCTGTAATTCAAAAACTAAATACGCATTCGGATATTCAAAATGATTTTTTCGTTCTCTTAGCTGGCGAAAGATATAGAAAATATTTACTTAGCGATTTAAATAATTTCTCTATACCGCTAAAAGGTATGCCCATCGGCAAGCAGCTTGCTTTTTACAAGGAGAATAATAATGTCTGAATTGTGCGAAGAAATACACCACCTGATGAGTGCGGGAAAACGGTTTGATTTTAGTATGGGTTATTCTAACATTCCCATGAACGGAATTTATATTATGTTTGAAAAGGGAGAAACTGCCCACGGTGAAGACAGGATAGTTCGTATTGGGACACATACTGGCGATAACCAACTTCGCAGTCGGATATACCAACATTTTGAAAACAAAAATAAAAATCGAAGTATATTCCGAAAAAACATTGGACGTTGCTTTTTGAACAAGGAACAGAGCAAATATCTACCTGTGTGGGAGTTGGATACCACAAGCAGGTCAAACAAAGAAAAATTTCAAGTTCTTGTTGATAGAACATTTGAGGACTCGATTGAAGCTCGGATTTCTAAATACATTCAAAGTAATTTGAGTTTTTGCCTTCTGGATGTTCCCTCAAAGGAAGAACGATTGCACTTTGAAGCACGAATAATTGGGACAGTATCAGGTTGTGATGACTGCAGTCCTTCTCCGGATTGGTTAGGGAAATTCAGTCCAATTGAGAAGATACAAAAAAGTGGATTGTGGCAAGTTATGGAGTTGTATACTAAACCGATTAATGCAGACGAACTTGCACGCATAGAAAAATTCTTAGTTCGTTGATTGTGTTATATAAAGCCTAAATCACTGTTCCGTCCTTGAACGCAAACCGCACATCGTCCGACATATAAACAGTGACGATATCAACCAGGCTGTGCCAGAGAAGCGGGTCAAAATCCGTTAACAGGCCCTCCTGGTTTTTTATAACCGATAGAAAGCACTCGATATCGTTGCGACGGTTGGCTTTGTCCTTAATTAGCCCGCTAACCGACTCAAGATTGGATTTTGTGGATTCGAACCGCTTAATCAAATCGTCGTATCGCTTCTGATATTGTGTTTGGTCAAGAACTACGTGGGCGTTTTCATTGATGCACTGCTGTATCATTTCAGTGACAACTTCCATCTCATTTTGGAGTTTAGCCTTCTCCATCTCCAGAGATTCGGTATCAAAGAGAACGTTTTTAATGGATTCGAAGTTCGTGAAAATTTCGTCCTTTTCAGTAAGCAGCTTGTTTACCGCAGTTATAAAGAGCCGTTTGATGTTATCCTCGTCTAAATGAGGTGTTTTGCACTTTCGGTCACCGTTGAACTTATTCCCTCGCCGCAAGCGCGACCTTGAGATTCAGCTCTTTCTCGATGAACTTGCCGGATACCGCGCCGGGGTCTCTGCCTCCGTGGCCGGCGTCAATGAATACGATTTTTGTCATTTCCTTTTTCTCCTTTCATGTTCAGGGAATCAATCCCAGCAGCCTGAGTACGATGGTGACAAACCAGGTCAGGTATAGTCCCGGCAGAACCAGGAACGCATGAATCATCTGCTTCCGCGACCTGCAGCAGGCGACGGACGAGGCCATCGCCCTGTTCGGCGACAAGGACGCGGGTTCCATCGTGCTGCTGAAAGACTTCGGCTCGTACTACGACGGTTTTGACGACAACGGCAAGCACTACCCGGGCTACACCGAACTGATCGGTCAGCTCACCGCGAAGTTCCCCCTCGGGCAACCGGTCACGGGCGAACACAACCAAAAGGAGTTCATCGCCCTGTTCGGCTCGATACTGCGCATACGGAACATCCTCACGGCTTTCGACGACTTTGAGGGCAAGGAGATCCTGCCGCAGCGCGATTTGCAGGATTATCAGAGCGCCTACCTCGACCTGTACCAGGAGCTTCGCCGCGGCAGGCAGGCGGATAAGGAAAATATCAACGACGACATCATTTTTGAAATTGAGCTCATCCGCCAGGTGGAGGTCAACATCGACTACATCCTCATGCTGGTCGCCCGGTACCATCAATCCAACTGCGAGGATAAGGACATCCTCGCTTCCATCGGCAAAGCCGTGGATTCGAGCCTGCGCCTGCGCAGCAAAAAAGAACTCATCGAGCGCTTTATCGAGACCGTCAACGCCGACACAAAGGTCGTCGAGGACTGGCGGGACTTTGTCGTTAAGCAAAAGGCGAGCGACCTCGACGCGATTATCGCCGAGGAAAACCTCAAAGCGGACGAAACCAGGCGCTTCGTGGACAATGCCCTGCGCGACGGCGTGCTCAAAACGACCGGCACGGACATCGACCGGATTCTGCCCCCCGTGTCGCGTTTCGGCGGCGGGAACAGGGCGGCCAAAAAACAGGGCGTTATCGAGCGGCTGATGGCGTTTTTTGAAAAGTATTTCGGGCTCGCCTGACCGCCCGCGGCTGATGGGATAAAAAAGAAACCTGCCCGCTCAAGCGCCGCTTGGGTGCCAGGGGGAGGGTGCCAGGGGTGCCAGGGGGACGGGGGTTTGACACTCCAACGCCGTGTCTAACCCCCGTCCCCCTGGCACCCTACTTGATACCGCGCCTAATCGAACAGCCCTTTAAGCCAGTTGACAAACCTGCGCCACAGGGAAAGTTCCGCCGGGGCGGGCGTTTCGTCCGTCTTGTCGTCCTGCCGGGTTTGTTCCGGCTCGTTGACCTTGATGATGAACTTGACCGAACACGCGGCGTTGTCCGGCGCCCCGGAATAGGACTTGTAAGCCGCCGCCTGCTCGAGCATCGCGTCTTTGACCTCGAGCGCCGTCCGGATATCCGCCGTGCCGGGGCCCCCGCCGGCGAGGAGTTTCTCCTCGAAGCCGTTGAAGCCGGTGCTCAGCTGGTCGATCCCCCTGGCGAAGGCGAGAATCGCCGTGGCGAGGGAGGTGGGGTTGTCGATGTCGTCGTCCGGGTTATACAGGGATTTGACCAGCGTGTCCATGCCGCCGAGCATTTCGGAAGCGCCCTTCTGCAAATCCTGCAGTTTGACAATCAGCTGGACCAGTTTGGTCGCGTTCAAACCGGACATAAAACGGACGATTTTCGCGTCGGCGTCCAGTTTCACTTTCGCCCGCGCGGCCGTCACGGCGGCTTTTTCGGCCGGGGTCAGCTGCGCGAAGGTTTTGCCGGTGAGCGCTTTGATGGTCGCGTCGGAGGATTCGTCGCATACGTCGCTCAGCAGCGCCGTCAGTTCGCTCTGGATTTCCGCGACTTCGGGGATGTTGAGTTCCCGGTACAGCTGCTCGACGGCGGCGAGCTTGTCGGTCAGTTCCTTTTTGGTGTCCATCGCCTCGTTGATGCCGGGGATCAGTTCGCTGTTGACCTTGCCCTCGAGCAGGTTCGCCGCATCCGACAGCTGCTTGATGCCGTCGCTCAGCTGCGTGATGCCGTCCGCCGCCTCGACAATCTGCACGCTGAAGGGCACGTTTTGGTCCTTGAAAAGCGCGGCGATGTCCGCCAGGGACTTGGTGCCGCTGCCGAGCATGTCCACGGCGGAAAGCAGCGTGCCGATGCCCGAGAGGAAGTCCGTCGTGCCCGTGAGGCTGCCGATATCCCCGAGTTTGGCAAAGTCCGACGCCGCTCCGCCCATGATCATCGGGAACGCGAAGTTCGACGTCTCGGCGGTGACGGTGAATTCGCCGCCGAGCTTATCCTCGACATCGTTCAGCTTATCGCCGAACAGGCCGCTGAAATTCTCCGCCAGTCCCGGCGCCGCCAGCATGGTGACCACCTGGTTCGTCCCTTCGGTCAGCACCATCGCGTTGGGCGCGCTGACGTTGGAGAACACGGCGGTCGGCAGGTTCATCACCAAAGCAACGGCGATCGGCGTATAAACGGTGCGGGTCCCGCCTTTGAGGGCGCGTTCCTGCCGGAGGTTGTTTTTCAGGCGGATATGAATCCCGACGGCGCCCGTTTTGCCGATCAGATCCTCGGCTTTCACCGCCTTGCCGTCGAGGGTGTAGTCAATGCTCACGTCCAGCGGCGGGGTTGCCGTTCCGGTCCCCCTGTAGTAGACGTCGGTGTCGTCGGTGGCCCAGACGAGCGCGCCGCCGGCTTTTTCCGGGGCGAGGTTACTTTTGACGTTCTGCACGTCCTTGAGGTTGCTGACGTCCTTGACGCCCCTCAGGCCGTCCGGCGCCTGAAGCCAGACGCTGACGATCTGCTCCTTCAGCGAACCGTCGGCGTTGAGAATCAGGTAGACGTTTTCATCCTTTTTGACCGCCGGCTGCTGCTGCGCGAAGGCGTTGACCGTCCCGGCGGCGAGGATGGCTGCGCCCAGGGCAACGGCCGCGGCTCTTTTCAGTATTTTTTTCATACGGTATCGGCATCCTTTCCCGGCTGCGTGTCCTTAGGGGCCGCAGCGGCGAATTTGTACGAGGTTTTTTCGATCAGTTTCGAGAAGATAACAAGCAGCGCCGGCAGCACGAGGATAATAATGGTCATGCTGATAAGCGCGCCCATCGATATCATCAGGCAGATGCTTTTGAGCATGTCGAGCTTGGAGATGACCGCGACGCCGATGGTCGCGCCGAAAAACGCCAAGCCGCTCGAGAGGATGGGTTTCGAACAGGTTTCGACCGCGACCTGCGCCGCCTGCTTCGCGCCGGACCCTTTGCGCCGTTCCTCGCGGAAGCGGGTCGTCATCAAAATGGCGTAGTCGATCGTCGCCCCCAGCTGGATGGTGCCCAGCACGATGCTCGTGATAAACGCCAGTTTGGTGCCGGTTAAAAACGGTATCCCCATGTTGATCATAATCGCCGACTCAATCGCCGCGACCAGAATCACCGGCACCGAAACGGAACGGAACGTCAGCAGGATGATGAAAAATACGGCGGCGATCGAGACGATGCTCACGTTTTTGAAATCCACGTCCGCAACGGAGATCAAATCCTTCGTCATGGGCGTCTCGCCGGTAAACAGGGCGTTTTCGTCATACCGTTTCGCGACGGCGCGTATCTCGTCGACCTGGCGGTTTGCCTCGTCCGACGCCAGGACGTAGGAGGAACTGACGACCAGCAGACGCTTGCCGCCGGCATGGAAGATGCTGTCGACCGAGGCCGGCAGCAGGCTTTCGGGCAGGCCGTCGCCGACGAGGCTTTCTTTGCATATCACGCTGCTGACGCCTTTGATACCGGACAGTTCCGCCGCCAGGGCGGCGATTTGACGGCCGGGCAGGCTGTCGTCCACCAGCAGGAAGTCCGTGCTGGGCCGGTTGAATTTCTGCGATATTTCCCTGGCGCCGCGCACGCTGACGAAATCCTCCGGCAGGGACTGCGCCAGGTTGTAGTACAGTTTGGTCTGCGACTGGAAATACAGGAAGGGAATCAGCACCGCCAGGAAGGCGAGCGCGATGGCTTTGTAATGTTTCGCCACAAAATGCGACGTCCTCTTCAGCGAAGGGATGACGGTTCTGTGCGTGTAGCGGTGAATCGGTTTGTCAAAAATCAGCAGGAGAGCCGGCAGGACCGTCAGGGAGCAGAGAACCCCGATGAGGACGCCTTTGGCCATGACGATGCCCATATCCCGGCCCAGGGTCAGGCTCATCGTGCACAGCGCCAGAAAGCCGGCGATGGTCGTCGTCGAGCTGCCGGTGATGGCGGCCGCCGTGTTTTTGATGGCTGCCTCCATCGCCTCGCCGTGGTCGCCGCCCTTGACGCGCTCCTCGTCGTAGCGGTGCAGCAGGAAAATGGAAAAGTCCATCGTCACCCCGAGTTGAAGCACGGCCGCGAGCGCCCTGGTGATGTAACTGATTTCGCCCAGAAAGATGTTGCTGCCGAAGTTGTACAGCACCGCGAGGCCGATGCTGGCGAGGAAGATGAAAGGCACGAAGGTCGACTCCACGCCCAGAAACAGGACCGCCGTCACCAGGAACACCGCGACGAGGACGTAGACCGGCAGTTCCTTTTCCACCAGGGAACGCGTTTCGTTCACGATGGCCGACGCGCCGCTGATCAGGCAGCCGTCCGGCAGGAGGCTTTTGATTTTGTTGATTCCGGCATAGGTCCGTTCGGAGGAAATGTTGTCTTCAAACGTGACGATCATCAAGGTGGTCGAGCCGCTGAAAAACAAATCCCGTATCTGCGCCGGCAGCGCCTGCGGCGGGACCGTCGCGTCCGCGATGTCGTCGACCCACAGCACCTTACGGACGCCGTCGACGGCCTGTATCTTCTGCTTGAGCGCGAGGGTGTCCGCCGTGGACAGGCCGTCGGCGGTCACCATGGCCGTGCTCGCGAGTTTGAAATCGTTTTCCAGGTATTTTTCGCCCGCCACGGAGTCCAGCCCCGCCGGCAGATACTCGAGGATGTTGTAGTTGATGCCCGTCGCGGCGAAACCGGCCGCCGCCGGCACGACGAGCGCCAGCGCGACGAATAAGACAAGCCATTTTTTGCGTACGACAAAACGTGCGAAGAGGTTCAACCGGCCAACTCCTTAAAACAACATAAATTATATAATTGACAAATGTCGCTTATAAATATATACTTGTTTCCGGAAAGGTTCAAGCGGAAATTCGATATTTTTTTCAATGATTGTGCGGCAAAATATACGGCTTTGTCGCCAAAGGGGCGGTTATCGTGGGTAAAACCGAAGATTTGAGAATCAGGAGAACGCACAAGCTGCTGGTGGACGCGATGTTTTCGCTGATCGACAAAAAGGGGTTCGACGACATTTCGGTCAGCGAAATCTGCGAGCGCGCCATGGTCCACCGCGCGACGTTTTATAAGCACTTTGAGGATAAATACCGCTTTTTTGAGTTTTGTATCGAACGGAAGCTCGACGAGCTTTTTCCCTCGCTGACCGACGAAAAACTGCTCGGCACCAAAGAGTATTTCATGGGCATCGTCGAAAAAGTGCTGGATTTTCTGGACGCCAACCGCAAAGTGGTCCGCCAAATTTTCAATGCGACCAACTCCAACACCATCACCGACGCGATTCAAAACGCGGTCAGGCTTGAAATCGGCAAAAAACTCAGCGAAAGCGAAGCGGCCGGCGTCAAATACCGCCTGCCGGTCCATATCCTCGGGGAATATTATACCGGCGCGCTGATTGCGCTGGCGAAGTGGTGGATTCTCAGCGGCACCAAACTGACCAAGGAGGAGATGGCCGGCTATATCGATGTTCTCGTCGACGAAGGGGTCTGTTTGAAGCCCGGAGCCCTCTTGCCGCCCCCGTGCGAGGCGTAAAAAAAGCGCTTTGAAAAGGCCGTATCCCGAAGCCGGTCGAACGGCGGGGATACGGCCTTTTTTTATATGTATGTTGTATGTCCGTAACGGGAATGGCTGACCGCCGGGTTGATGACCGGCTTTCGCCGTTACATCGCACCGGCGTCCGCCCCGGCCTGCGGCCGGCCATCCACCTGTTTGCGCAGTTCTTCCTGGCGTTGGCGCCGCTCTTTGAGCTCGCGGTACATCACCTCTTTTTCCGCCGGGCCGAGGTTGTAGAGCAGTTTCGGGATGATGCTCAGCGCACCCGTGACGCCCGGGAGCAGAAACGACGTCGCGAACAGGTTGAACTTCGTCGCGTCGTCCTGCTGGCCAAAGCCGCGGCCCAGAGAATAGCCGATGGAACTCATGATGGAATGCTGCAGGCCGGAGGTCAGGTTCGAGATGATTTTGGACATCAGCCCCTTGGTGACCATGATGATGCCCTCGGAGCGGTAGCCGTTTTTCCATTCGCAGTAGTCGATGGCCTCGTAGGTGATCTCCTGCGGGATGACGTTGCGCGTGCCCCAGACGGATTTGCGCACCATGTCCAGCGACGCCATGACCAGGAACATTTTTTTCCAGCTGCGGTACCAGCCCTGCCTGCCGCGGCCGCCGATGCAGCCGAAGGCGAAGGTCAGCAGGTTGGTGACGTTGTCGATGTTCGTCGACATCAGCCACAGCGCCCGGGTGGAGAACTTGCGCCGCGTCCAGCCGATCCAGCTGTAGCTGATTTCAAACAGCGGCAGCGAGGGGGTTTCGACCAGCTTGCCGAAGGAGGAAAAACCCAGCACGTCGATGTAGTAGTTGGTGTTGCTGGTCGAAAACTTCAGCGCGTTGAGCAGGTCGTTGAGCATCAGCAGAAAAACGGGGCGGCTGCTGATGATGGTCTTGAAGCCCTCGACGATATTGGGGATTTTCTCCGCCTGGGTGACGCGTTCCTTCGCCTTGGCGAAAAAAAACAGCGCCATGGACGTGCTGATGACCGCCGTCGAAATGCCGATGGAGGCGTAGAAGGCTTTGCGGCTGGATATTTTGATCAGGCCGTTGTTCATCGCGTCGTAGACCACACCGAGGATGATGTTCGGGAACTGATCGAACTGGCAGGAGATAAACTTCGCCATCGACAGCAGTTTCACGCGCTCCGCCGGGTTGGGCGTCAGCGCGGCGAGCAGGCCCGTTTTGGCGATGGAGCGGAAGGTCCCGATGGCCTCGCCGCTGACCTGGATAGCCAGGAACATGAAAAACTTGGTCAAATCGTATTCGTTGTCGGTGTTGACAAAATACGGCATCAGCCACTGGAGGACGCCCAGCAGCAGCGAGGGGACGGCGAAGGCGATGAGATAGGGGCGGAACTTCCCGAACCGCGTCCTCGTCTTGTCGACGATCTGGCCGATGAAGGTGTCGTTGACCACGTCCCACACGCCGTTGATGATGCTCAGCAGCGAATAGAGGTTGAGGTTGATTTTGAGGATGTCGATATTGAAACGCGAGGCGAAAATGCCCGCGTTGATGCTCTCCGACCCGTCGAAGATGACGTAGGCGGCGGCTTCCGTATTGCCGACGTATTGCCGGCTGTAAACGTTCGCGTAACTTGTTTTATCGCTCACGGCGGGCCTCCCCCGCTCGTTTTTACTTTTTCGCTTTGCCCGTTTCCCGCCGGCGGCGCCCTTACAGCCGCAGGCCCATCGCGACGTCGCCCGCTTTGCGTTCGAGTTCCTCGAACCCGTATTTTTTATAGAAGTTGATGCCCTTGATATTGCCCGCCCCGACGGTCAGCATCAGGCCGGGGATGCCTTTGGCGCGCAGATGCTCCGCGAGCGTGTCGACCAGCCGGCTGCCCAGGCCTTTGCGCTGGTAGTCGGCGAGGATGTCGATGTGCATGTGCGCGGGGAATTCGGCGGCGAACCGGCGGTGCGCCGCGTAGGAGTCCCTGGCCGCTTTTTGTTTCGCTTCGCCGAGGTCCGCCGCGCGGGGCAGGAACACCCCCTCGAAACGCTTCGCAAACAGCGCGTGGTTTTCCGCGCAGTAGATATAGCCGACGGCCTCGTCGGCGTCGTTGGCGGCGACGAAGCAGTTGTCCGGCTCGTACTCGAGGTAGTAGTCGCAGTAAGTCGTCAGGATGAAGCGCTGCTGCTTTTTGGTCCGCGGGTTGCCCGCGTTGACCAGGCAGATATGGCGGATGCGGTCGCGGTCTTCGGGCCGGTACGGCCGAATGGTTTCCATCGGGATCCCTCCGTCGTGGCGTTCTATGGCAAAAGGTAACAACTCGTAAAAGTGATCGTCTGCGGGCCGTTGTTGTACTTCGCGCCGGACAGCGAGCAGACTTTGCTGACAAACAGGCCGTACGCTTCCATCGGCGGCACGGCGCGCTCTGGGTATCGGCAGGGCGCGTCGGGGTAGGTGCACGTTTCGCAAATCGAGCAAGCGCCCACGCCCATGGGCATCAAGTCGCCGAAACGGCCGCGCAGTTTGGCGGTGAAGGCCTCGAAGTTCTCGCGGTGCCTTTGGTGCGCGGCCTCGATGCCTTCCCAGTCGAAATCGTCCTCCAGCTGCCCGATGGTCTGCACCAGAATCCCCTGCTTGAAGGCGGAAGCCCTTTGCGCCGCCTCCTCCACCGTGCCGCAGCCGGGCGGGCAGTTCCAGCTTTTGCCGTAACTTTGGCAGCGGTCGGCCGCGCACATGGCGCGCACCTCGGGCATGAACTCGAGGGCCTCGACGTTGAGCTCGCACGCGAAAGAAAACCCCTGCTCAAGCGCTTCTTTTATCAGGGCGCCGCAATCCGCCATCGCCGTTTTCTCCGTTCTTATTATCAAAAAAGGGAACATTGGCGTTCCCCGTCCGTCCGGCTTTGCGCCCGCCCGCCCCCGGGACCGGCGGGGCATGCGCGCTTTCAAGAATATAACGCAACCCCGCCGCGGTGTCAAGGCGGACGCCGCGGCGCGCGAAACAGTAAAGCGCCGGTTTTGCCGGCGCTCGCGTGCGTGTTTTCGGTTCGCGTGCGTCATTGGGTGACCCGGGGCGTGCCGTCTTTTTTGTTGAACTTGCCGGCGGCGGCCATGTTGACGTCCGCTATGCCGCTGAAAGAAATCAATCGTTCTCGGCCAAGTTATGATAGAATAATTTCAAAATATCGTTTGCTTTTACCGTAAACCGCTGCGGGCCTTTGCCGGGGAACGCTGGGCCAAACGCCGCCGCGCCATAAAGGGAGGAAACACATAAAGATGAAAAACAGAATCCTGGTTGTTTCGGACGCCGGCAGCGACCTGTCCGAGGTTCTGATACGGTCCTGCGGCGCGCAAATCATCAATTTCCGCACTCTCGGCGATACCGCCCTGGACGGTTTTTATTCCGTCGCGCTGCTCGGGGGCAACGGCGACGCCCCGATCATCCTCGACGCGGCGGCGAGAACCCGCCTTGAAAACTACCGCGAAGCGGGGGGACGGGTGTTCGGCGAATTCATCGCTTCCCTCGGCCAGATGTACGCCGGCGAACCCGAACGGCTGACGCACCACCGCAGCGTTTTCACCGGCGGCGCCCGCGTGGAAGGCGTCGATACCGGCGACCTCTTCGACACCCATTACAACGAATTGCTGGCCTACCATTTCCGGCCCGACAATATCGAGCCCCTGCTGGTCTGCCACCCCTATCTCTGCGCGCATACCAAAGTCAAATTGCCCGCGCGAGAACTGCTGTGCGGTACGCCGTCGCTCTGGCTCGACGGCGAAAAGACGATGGTCTGCGCCTTCCGCCTGTGCAACTTCAACCGCGCCCGCCTGGCGCCGCTGGCGAAATGGCGCGCGCTCGTACGATACATCGCCGGCTGGCTCAACGGTTCTGCGGTCGAAGCCGCGTTCCCTCAGCCCGTCTGTACCCATGACGCCAACCGGCGCCTGGACGACTGTATCCAAAGGGGCCTGCGCTGGTTTACCGACGCCGGCATTCTCGTGGAGGACGGCAGACGCGGCGCGCGCGAGGGATTCAGCCACCACATCGACGCCAAAGACGGCAGGCAGCACGCCGCGCCGCAAATCAGGACCGACTGCTGCGGGGAAACGGGCGGGGCGTTCCTCCTGGACGCCCTGCTCACCGGCAGTCAAAGGAGCCTCGCCGTCGCCGACAACCTCGAGGATTTCATCTTTGATTACCTGCAGGTCAAAGACGGGCCGTACAAGGGCATGGTCCGCTGGTCCGAAAGCGCGTGGGGGACCTGTTACCAGGACGATGTTGCGCGGGCCGTTCTGCCGACGCTGCTGAGGGCGCGCTTTTCAAAAAGCGACGGCGCCCGCCGCCGTTTGGACGACGCGTTCGCGGCGCTCGATTTCCTGGCCGCGACGACGGGCACCGACGGCCTGCGCCCCAACCGCACCGACTGCGCGACGCTCACGCCGGCGGAAACGGAGCGCATCCGCACGACCGAAAGCGGCCGGGCCAGCGCGCACTACAACGCCTATTACCACGCAGCGCTGCTGCAGGCGTATCAAATCTGCAAAAAACAGGCCTATTTCGACACGGCGCGAAAAGGGCTCGAAACCATCATGGCGCTGTACCCCGACACCCTGCGCGAACAGAGCGAAACGCAGGAAATGTGCCGCTTGATTTTCCCCCTGGCCTGCCTGTACGAAGCGAGCGGGGAAGACAGGCACAAAGCGATGCTCTGCCGGGTGAACGAAGACCTTCAGCGGCGTTGGCATCCCAGCGGCGGCTACGCGGAGTGGGATACGGGTTACCGGGCGAACTGCTCGCGGCGCGAAGCCGGCGAATGCTCGCTCTTGGCGGAAAACGGCGACCCCGTCGCGGACCTGCTGTATTCGGTCAACTGGCTGCCGCTCGGCTTCGCGTATGCCTATTACGCGACCGGGGACCGGATGTTTTTCGGCCTCTGGGGGGATATCGCCCGCTTCTTCTGCCTGGCGCAAATCCAAAGCGAAGACAAAGCCATCGACGGCGCCTGGGCGCGCGCGTTCGATATGGACCTGCGGGAGATTGCCGGCGTGCCGCACGACGTCGGCTGGGCGCCGTGTTCGATTGAGAGCGGCTGGACCGTCGCGGAAATCCTGACGGGGCTGATGTTCATGAAACTGATATACGGGTAAACTTTATCCGTAAAAATCGAAGCCCGCAGGGTCAGCCGTGCTTTCCCCGCGGACCTTTTTCTTTTCAGTGCCCCGTCCCTTTTCGTCTATTTCATCAACCAGTTCAGCGCATTGATTCTGCATATCCCGTCATAATCCGCTTCGGGATCATCATCAAGGGATAAAATATATTTTGGATAACTGTCGGTAATCTTTTGCAGCGGCCTTAACTCTCTGGCCAAGGTATCTTTATCCCTGACGGTTGCCGCAACCTGAAAATAAGTGATTCCTTTCTGATTCATCGCAACAAAATCGACCTCAAACGCATCTACCTTACCGACAAACACCTTATAGCCTCTGCGCAGCAACTCTAAATAAACAACGTTTTCCAAAATATGTCCGGCATCAAAGTTGCGGTTGCCCAGCAGCATGCCCCTCATCCCGATATCGACGACATAATACTTTTCAAGCGTCTTAAGGTATTGCTTACCTTTCACATCATAACGCTTTGCCTGGTAAATAATGAATGTATCGATAAGCGCGGTCAGATATTTTTCAACCGTCTTTACATCGATTTTTCTTCCGTTTGAGTTTAATGTATCGCTGATCTTTTTTGTAGACAACCGATTGCCGATATTGTCAAAAATAAGTCTGATAATGCTTTCAAGTATCATCGTATCGGACATTTTGTATCTGCCGACAACATCCTTTAAGACGACGGTATCATAAATTCCGCTTAAATAGTCGTAAATCTTCCTTTGATTTCCATCAAGTTCGGTCGTATACGGGAAGGAACTGTTTTCCAAATACTCGATATATTTGCGAGCCAGTTCATTTGAATTCCCCGTGCTGAGAACATACTCGTGAAAAGATAAGGGAAGCATTTCAATCTCCACATATCTGCCCGACAGCAAGGTTGCTATTTCACCGGAAAGCATGTAGGCGTTTGAGCCGGTGATATATAAATCGACATTTTTATTGATGTACAGACTGTCTACAACAACCGGAAAATCGGTAACATTCTGTATCTCGTCAAGAAAAACGTATGTTTTTTTACCGGAGACCAAGCGTTCGCTGATAAAATCATGCAATGCTGTTAAATCCTTTAATGCTCGATTGTTATAATCCTCAAAGTTGATTGCAATGATCTGCTCGGGTAAAATTCCGTTTTTAAGCAGATATTCCTGATAGATTTCCAAAAGCGTCGATTTTCCGCATCTTCTGATACCCGTGATGACTTTAATAATATGTTTATCCTTGAACCCAATCAATCGATCCAAATATTCTTTTCTATCAATCATTCAGCACACCTCCGGCTCGTTGTTGATAACAATATATCCCAAAACTTTGTAAAAATCAATAGTTTTTGGATTTCATTCCCAAAACTGTCATAAATTGACAAGTTTTTGGAATTAGTTCCAATAACTTCCCGATTTTGGTGAGTTTTTGGATTTGCATGGTGCTTAAGATTTCGACTGCCGACGACGTCAAACGGGGACGCGCGCCGCGCGTCCCCGTTGATTTCAGTCGATTTCAAGCGTTTCCTATATTTCGTTGAACCAGCTGAAAATGATATCCCACAGACTGTCCGCGGTGAACTGCTTTTCCCTCCCGAGCCGGCGCCACGTCCAGAAGGTGGGGTTGAGCCGGTTCAAATCGAGCCGTTCGTAATCTTCGGGCGAGACGAACACGCTGCCCTCGTCGTGCTGGGTGACGCCGAGTTCATAGATGTCGGCGAAGAGCCGGTCGTTGGCGGCGTAGCGTTTGGACGGCGGCTGGAACAGCGTAAACTCGCCCTTGAAATTGTCCGATTTCCAGGTCCGCCAGGAAATCTCGCAGCTTCTCAGGTTTTTCAGCTGCCAGTCCTCTTTCGCCAGCGCCTTCGCTTTCGCCCAAAGCGTGTCGCAGTATGCCACCTGGTCCCTGCCCATGGAAAGATTGCCCTGCTCCGTCGCGCCGGAGACGCAGACCGCGTGCAGCCGCACGCCGAGGAAGGATCTGCCGTTGCATTCCTCGGACACCATGCGCAGGTATTCGCGCACATACTGCCAGCCCTCGCCGAAATAGTCGGTCATGAATTCCGCCATGATCGCCTCAAAATCGGCGTAAGGGTTCCAGAGCAGTTTCGCGTACAGGTAGTTGTCCAGCACGAAGAAGTTTGGGTCGCAGGTGGCGACGGCGCAGTTGAACAGGCCGCTCGCGTGGTTTTCGTAATAGAACCGGATATTCTTCTGCATCGCGTCGTATTTCGCGTAGGGCAGCGCCTGCTCGCTGTAATTCATCGGGTACTCGAAAATATAGATGTTGCCGGTGACCTTGCCCCATTCAACGAGCTGGCGGCAGGTATCCTTGGATATATCGTAGTCGCACTCCTGCAGCGGATGGGCGTAGCACATGCCGATGGGGCAGTAATAGATGATGATGTTTTCGTCGCAGACCGTCCTGGGCGCTTCCACCGTACAGGCGTAGGCGAACGTCAGCAGTTTGACGTTCGGGTTCAGCGGCCGGATGGCTTCGCACACGCGGTTGAGCAGCCGCACCAGCGTGCCGGAGTACGCGCCCTCCTCTGCGTAGACGGCCTCGCACGCGGGGCAATGGCAGACAACGTCGCTGTCGTTGAGCCCCATGGTGATCGAGGTGATGTTCGGGTTCGCCTCAATCTGCTTTTTGGCGTAGTCGATATAGATTTGGACGACGTCCTCGTTGGAAAGGCAGGGGTTGTCGGTGACCCTCTTCCCGTCCGTTGTCAGCGCGTAATACTCGGGATGTTCTGCGAAATATTTGTCCGGCGGGACGATGAGCGCCGCGGTATGCCCCGGGTAATCCCGGATGATGCCGCCGTATTCGGTGCCGCTGACGGAAGCGACCAGGCCGTTGATCTTGTTTGCCAGAGCGTAGTCCGCGTTGACGGAGGTCATGTTGTAAACCATCGTCGGCGCCCGGAAGCGGAAAGCGGGCGTCTCCCGCACATCGATGGCGGCGGGCACCGCCACGGCTTTGCGCGGCGGAATGATCACGGCGTCGGACGACAGCCACTTGCAGCCCAGGAATTTTTGGAAGAAGTCGAAGACGCCGTACAGCGTGCCCCGCACCTCGCCGCCCGCGATGACGATGTTTTGCCCGACGGTTTTGATGATAAACCCGTCGTCCCCGAGCGCGGCGCGGTCCACGGCGTATGCCGCGCCCTCGCGGTCGGTTTTGCCGATAATAATTTCTTTGGCGGTCGGGAGCATGGCCGCGTCCGGAACAATCGGCAGTTCCACGCCGCTGATTTGCTTGAAGATGGCCCGGAATTTGGCCGCCGCCGTGTTTTCGGCCGGCGAGGCGGCGGCGCCCTTGACAATCACGTAACCGCTCGCGCCGCCGTCGGCGAGCGTGACGGTTTCGCCGGCAACCTCCTGCGCGGCGGTTTCCGCCGGGGTGAAGGCGGGCGGCGCGGCGGGGTTGACGATGCCGAACATCGTGCAGGCGAACAGCAGATAGGACAAAACCGTGAGAACGGTTTTTTTGGCGGTCGGGTTCAAAAAGCGAAACAGAAATGCCATGCGAAACCCACTTCTTTCCGTCGGCAGTTTACAGGTTCATTCTAACAGATACGGCGGTTTTGTCAAAATAAATATCCGATCCTTAAACAATCGTGAAGTGCCGGCTGTGCCGGCGTGAAGCACTCGCGCAAGCCGCCGCGCGGCTTGACCGCTCGTGTGAAGACGGCGCTTTGCGCCTTGTGAAGCGAAGCGCGCGCCAAAACGCCGCGAAGCGGCGCTTCACGTGCGAAGCATGCTTCACTTCTTCACGTGCCGAAAGGCGCGCTTCATTCGAAAAAGAAATTTACACTAATGAGAATGCAATGATGTGTTTGCTATGCAAACGTGATGTTTCGGCTATGCCGAAATGATGCCGTCCGCAAGCGGCCAATGATGCGACGTTTGCCCTCTGATGCGCCGCAGCGCGCATCATGTGCGAAGCACGCATCATATGCGCAGCATGCATCATTTGCCTGTCAGGGCAAACATCATTCGAAAAAGCACTCTTCAAGGTGAAGAGGAACGCAATGATGTGTTTGCTGTGCAAACATGATGTTTCGGCTCTGCCGAAATGATGCTGTCCGCGAGCGGCCAATGATGCGACGTTTGCCCTTTGATGCGCCGCAGCGCACATCATATGCGAAGCATGCATCATTTGCGAAGCAAACATCATTTGCCCGGCAGGGCAAACATCATTCGAAAAAGCCCTCTTTTCCAAACAATAGTGAAGTGCCGGCTTTGCCGGCGTGAAGCACTCGGTCAAGCCGCTGCACATCGTTGAAAAAGTACTCTTCAGGGTAACGAGAACGCAATGATGCGTTTGCTATGCAAACATGATGTTTCGGCTATGCCGAAATGATGCTGTCCGCAAGCGGCCAATGATGCGGCGTTTGCCCTCCGATGCGCCGCGGCGCGCATCATGTGCGAAGCACGCATCATTTGCGCAGCAAACATCATTTGCCTGTCAGGGCAAACATCATTCGAAAAAACACTTCCGAAGAAGTGCTTTTTCGAGGTAAAGGGCAACCTAAGCGCGGTATATCTTCATATTTTTGTTGCGTCAACAATGTGTATATCATTTTGTATTTTTCTTTGCGGTTTGACATGAAGCGATTAAAAGTCTGCGAATATTGCCGCACAGTTTTTCGGTATGTTGATAAGCTTCAACATCAATTCTTTTTGTTTCGCACATCAGCTTTAACCAATAGCTTGTTTCATAAGATTCTTTTAATGCGATTTCTAACTTTGCAACAAAGTCTTTTTTACTTTGCGCATACTGCGCCTCGTAAACATTAGCGCCAACGGATGTACCTGCTCGTGCAAGCTGATCGGTCATATAGGAACTTTTCGGCGCAGTTACACCGTCAATGAGATGAACGATCGCAACCGCATATTCAAAAGATAGGTCAAGTAATTTGTTTTCAGACATAAACGCACCTTCTTTCTTTATGATTGTATCACAATTTATCGTTCTTAAATGATATATCGCCTTTGGCGATATGATATACAGCCGTGCTGTATGATATACTTGCTTCGCAAGCATGATATAATATCCGTTCCCTTCATACGCGAAGCGTATATCATCTGCAAAGCAGATATCATACCCGCAGGGTATATCATCCGTGACCGAAGGGAACGGATATCATTGTAAAAAGCCTGATTTGTCTACAGGACAAATCAGGTTTTTTACATGGTCGGGATGACAGGATTTGAACCTGCGGCATCTTGCTCCCAAAGCAAGCGCTCTACCAAGCTGAGCCACATCCCGAAGCGGCGCCGCCTTATCAACAAAGGGGTTGAAAGGGGTTTTCGGCACGGGAAATTATACATCCCGCGCGATTTGACTGTCAAGGAAAGCGGGCGGCTGCGGCGCGCCATTTTGCCTTGATTGAAATCTGTGTTATAATCAATCCAACAACAACAGAATAACAGCAACAGAAAGCAGTGTGACGGCATGCTCAACGCGAAGCGTGTGGACAAGTATCTCGTGCCGGGCAGGCCCGGCCGCATGTACTGTTTCGACACGGTGGTTTCGACCAATGTTGTCGCCGAAGCGCTCGTCGCCGCGGGGGAAGCCGCCGACGGGTACGCGGTGGCCGCGGACAGCCAGACGCGCGGCGCCGGCCGGCTCGGCAGGGAGTTCTACTCGCCGCCCGGCCTGGGCGTTTATCTGTCCTACATCAAAAAAATACCCGACGCCGCGGGCAGCCCGGGCTTCATCACCTCCCTGGCCGGCCTCGCCGTCGTCGCCGCGCTCGAAAAATGCTTCGGGCTCAAGGCGCTCATCAAGTGGCCCAACGATATCGTCATCAAAAACAAAAAAATATGCGGCATCCTGACCCGCCTTTGCGCGGGCGGCGCGGACGGCAAAACGCCCCACGCCGTCATCGGCATCGGCGTCAACGTCAACCAGACGCCGGGCGACTTCCCGCCCGAACTGTCGGCGAAAGCCGGCTCGGTGCGCATCGCCCTCGGCCAGGTCGCCGAGCGCGAACGCCTCCTGGCGGAGATTGTCAACGAACTCGACATGATCATGCTCTACCAGAACGCGCTTTGCCAGCCGGCCTCGCCCTATATCAGCCGGCTGAAGGACCTGTCGTTTACCCTGGGCAAAAAAATAACGGTTTCCTCCCAAACAAAGAAGGAAACCGCCGTTGCCCTTGATTTGGCGCCCGACGGGGCGCTGGTGATTCAGACCCTTGAGGGGAAAAAGACGATCCATTCCGGCGAAATCGACGAGGAAAACGGCTGGAGCGTCATCGGCTGAACGCGGCCGCCTCTATTCGTACAGCGGGTACTTCCGGCAGAGGGCGTTGACCTCTGCCCTGATTTTATCCGCCGAGTTTTCGAAGTCCGTCGCCGCGGTATAGATGAGTTCGGCGATTTTTTCCATATCCTCGGGCCCGAATCCCCTCGTGGTCACCGCCGCCGTGCCCAGACGGACGCCGCTGGTGACGAAAGGCTTCTCCGGGTCGTTGGGGATGGCGTTTTTGTTGGCGGTGATATAGACCTCGTCGAGCCGGTGCTCGAGTTCTTTGCCCGTGATGCCCAGCGAGCGCAGGTCGACGAGCATCAGGTGGTTGTCCGTGCCGCCGGATACGAGGTCGACGCCCCGGGACATGAGCCCTTTGGCGAGCGCCTTGCAGTTGACGAGGATATTGTGCTGATACTCTTTGAATTCCGGCTTGAGCGCCTCGCCGAAGCATACCGCCTTGGCGGCGATGATGTGCATCAGCGGCCCGCCCTGGTTGCCGGGGAAAATCGCCTTGTTGATGGCTTGCCCGAATTCCTCTTTACAAAGGATGAGGCCGCCCCTGGGCCCGCGCAGGGTTTTGTGCGTCGTGGTGGTGACGACGTCCGCGTAGGGAACCGGCGAAATGTGCAGCCCCGCCGCGACGAGGCCCGCGATGTGCGCCATGTCGACCATATACAGCGCGCCGACCGCCTTGGCGATTTTGCCGATGCGCATGAAGTCGATGATGCGCGGGTACGCCGAAGCGCCCGCGACGATGAGCTTCGGCCTGACCTGTTCGGCGATCTGCTCCATTTCGTCGTAGTCGATGAAGCCGTCTGCGTTGACGCCGTAGGGGACGAATTTGTAGAGTTTCCCGCTCATATTGACCGGTGACCCGTGCGAAAGGTGGCCGCCGTGTGCGAGGTTCATGCCCATGACCGTGTCGCCCGGCTCGAGCAGAGCGGAGTACACCGCCATGTTCGCCTGCGCCCCCGAGTGGGCCTGCACGTTGGCGAACTGCGCGCCGAACAGTTCCTTCGCGCGATCGATGGCGAGGTTCTCGACGATATCCACGCATTCGCAGCCGCCGTAGTAGCGCTTGCCCGGGTAGCCCTCGGCGTACTTGTTGGTCAGCACGGTGCCCATCGCCGCCAGCACGGCCGGCGAAACGATGTTTTCGGAGGCGATAAGCTCGATGTTGCGCCGCTGGCGCTCGAGTTCCTTCTTCATGCCCTCCCCGACTTCGGGGTCTGTCTGCGCCACAAAACCGATGGTGTCCATCATGTTACGGAACAAAATCAACATCCTCTCAACGACAAAAGTTGCCCTGAATATTGCGTCAATTCTAACATGGGGCAGGGGCACTGTCAACGCAAAAGGGCCTTGGAAGGCGGCGCTTGGCGGCGCCCGTTTTGCTTGACTTTGGCGCGCGCGGCTGATATAATTGCAACTTGCCGCACGGACGGGAGTCTTGCGGCGCCGCCGCGCAAAATTTTTAAGGCGCGCCGGCATCCTTGCCGCGGCAGCACCGCGGCCTGAGACCGTAAGGAGGTGCCAAAAGAATGTCAGCAGAAATCGGTTATGAGACCATGCTCGTCTTTTCCGTCGCCGGGGGCGACGAAAAGGCGGCCGAACTTGTCGAAAAGTTCAAGGCTCTCATCGAGGAGAACGGCACTCTCGAGAGCATGGATGAGTGGGGCAAGCGCAAGCTCGCCTATCCCATCAATGACGAACCCGAGGGTTACTATGTTCTTCTCCAGTTCCTCGCAGGGCCGGATTTCCCGGCGGAACTCGAACGCGTGTTGAAGATCACCGACGGCGTACTGCGTTACCTGACCATCAGGAGGTAAGGTTGTTATGTTAAACAGCATTTGCATCGTCGGCAGGTTTGTCGCCGACCCCGAACTGCGCATGACGTCGACCAATACGCCCGTCACGACTTTCACCGTCGCGGTCGACCGCGATTTTGTCAAGGCCGGCGAAGAGCGCCAGACGGATTTCCTCGACGTCGTCGCCTGGAGGCAGACGGCGGAGTTCGTCACCAAGTTTTTCCGCAAAGGGTCCCTGATTGCCGTGCAGGGCTCGCTTCAAGTCAGGAATTATGAAGACAAAAACGGCAACAAGCGCAAAGCGTACGAGATCGTCGCCGCCAACGTCAGCTTCTGCGGAGCCAAGCAGAGCAACACGGCCGACAGGTTTGAGGACGCGGCCGCGGCGGCCAAGCCCGCTTCTTTCTCCAACGCCGAACCCGGCGAGTTTGAGGAGATCGAACCGGACGACGACCTGCCGTTCTGAGCGGCGTTATTACGATTGGAACAGGAGTAAAACAATGGCAAATACAAACGACAAGGGCGAAAAAAAGTCCTATAACAAAAAAGGCCGCAGGAAGGTCTGCTCCTTCTGCGTCGACAAAGTCGAAAGCATCGATTACAAAGACGTCGCCAAACTCGGCAGGTTTGTTTCCGACAGGTCCAAAATCCTGCCCCGCAGGGTGACGGGCACCTGCGCGCTGCACCAGCGCGCGCTGACCACCGCCATCAAGAGAGCCAGGCACGTCGCCCTGATGCCCTTTTCGAGCGACTGACGTACGGAGGAAAAGCGATGCCCCTTGTAACCACCCGAGAAATGTTCGCCCGGGCTTATGCCGAGGGCTATGCGGTCGGCGCCTTCAATGTCAATAATATGGAGATTATCCAGGGCATCGCGCAGGCGGCGGCCAAGCTCAACGCGCCCCTGATTCTGCAAGTGTCCGCGGGCGCGCGCAAGTACGCCAACCACACCTACCTGATGAAACTCGTCGAGGCGGCCGTCATTGAGACGGGCCTGCCCGTCGCGCTTCACCTGGACCACGGGCCGGATTTCGAAACCTGCAAAAGCTGTATCGACGGCGGCTTCACCTCCGTGATGATCGACGGATCCCACCACCCCTTCGAGGAGAACATCACCCTGACCGCCAAGGTTGTCGCCTACGCGCACGAACGGGGCGTCACCGTCGAGGGCGAACTCGGCCAGCTCGCCGGCATCGAGGACGATGTCAACGTCTCCGCCGAGAACGCCTCCTACACCAACCCCGCCCAGGTCGAGGAGTTCGTTGCCAAAACCGGCGTCGACTCGCTCGCCATCGCCATCGGCACCAGCCACGGCGCCTATAAGTTCAAGCCCGGCCAGCAGCCGCAGCTGCGCTTCGATATTCTCGAAGAAGTCGAGCGGCGCCTGCCCGGTTTCCCCATCGTGCTGCACGGCGCGAGCTCCGTCGTGCCGGAGTTTGTCCGCCAGATCAACGAGTTCGGCGGCAAGATGGATTTTGCCGTCGGCATCCCCGAGGAAATGCTCCGGGAAGCCGCGCGCATGGCCGTGTGCAAAATCAACATCGACTCCGACCTGCGCCTGGCCATGACCGCCGCTATCCGCAAGCATATGGCGGAAAACCCGTCGCACTTCGACCCGCGGCAGTACCTTGCCCCCGCCAGGCAGGCCATCGAGGACATGGTCGCGCACAAGATCGAGACCGTGCTCGGCTGCGCCGGCAAAGCATAATAACAACCTATTGACGAAGCCCCGCCGCAAGGCGGGGTTTCTTGTTTGCGCCGGTTTGCGGGTGCCGGTACAAATATGAATTTTGTGAAACGCACTGCGCAAAATTGATAAAAATGATGTGTTTGTGCAGTGGAATGCACAAACTTGCCGGAGCGGGCTGCGTGAGCCCGCCGGTTCCTGTCAAGCGAAACAGAGCGCTGCCGTTATGATATAATTGAATATGACGTGAAAGCAAAATCCGGAATGCATGGGTTTGGCAAGGGGACAGAAAATGAAGACAGTTACAAAAAAAGACCGGGACATCATAAGGGAAATAGCAAGGAAGCACCTTGAACTCAGCCATTCAAAAGAAAACGAAAAAGTGCTTGAAAAGTGGAAATGCATCGAACAAGGGAAGACAGGCGAGCCAACCGTCCGTTTTCCCGTGTCCAATTTTACCAATGAAACGATAACACCGCGCCTGCGATGTGAGGGCGAGGAAGCAAGAAATTTAGAATTTCAGCTGCTGTTCTCTACGGCGGGCAGAGATTTGTTTGACGATGATACGCCCGTAACGGATGAGTTTCCGGTTCAGCAGAATATATGGGTAACGCCGTTTAATATTGCTTCCAAACTGACACGCGCGCAGGGGGAAAACGCGAAAGGCTACCATATCGACCCGGTTATCCATGACCTTGCCGAGGATTTTGATAAGATCAAAGAGGGCTTTTTCTTTCCGAATATAGAAGCGACGAATCAAGCCGTCGAATTTGCTTCAGATATTTTCGGGGATATTCTGCAGGTAAAAAGGGTTATGCGCAGTTTGGAGGGTTCGATAACGAATGCTCTTGTTCATCTGATGGGGATGGAAACCCTGTATTTGTCGATGTATGATTACCCCCATTTGCTGCACAGGTTAATGGATAGCGCCTGTCAAGTATACGAAAGATATTATGATTACCTTGAAAACGAAGGCCTGCTGCTGCCTGCCGCGGGAATCAGCCCGGTAGCGCAGGAAAGTTATGCTTTTAACAACGAGCTTCCGGCAGATAAAGCAACAAAAACGACCGATTGCTGGGGCTTTTTGGAATCCCAGGAAACGACGGCGGTATCCCCGGAAACCTTTGCCGAGTTTGTGTTTCCGTACCAAAACAGGCTGGCGAAACGGTTCGGCTTATTATCCTACGGCTGTTGTGAAAGGGTTGACGCTATCTGGGAGCACATCAGCAAGTGGAAGAACCTTCGCAAGCTGTCCGTGTCGCCGTTCAACGACGCGATGCTGGTCGGCGAATATTTAAGGGGCAGCAATATTGTTTATTACAGCAAGCCGCGCGCCGAACATGTCACGCTCCCCGGCCCGCTGAACGAAGAGGCAGTCATTGGCAGTTTTAAAGAAATTGCCCGGGCGGCATCGGGGTGTATGCTTGAAATTGCGCAAAGAGAGGTCGGCACAATATTCGGCGATTATGAACGCGGCCGAAGATATGTTGAGCTTGCAAAGCAAACGATAAGTAAATACTGGCAGCCGTAGAGGCCCGGCTTTTTATCTTTGAATACATACCTGCAAAAGGAACCGGCGGGACAACTCCGGTTTTACCGTTTGTGAGGGTTTTATCCCCTCGCCGCCTTGTGCGCGCACTCCTTCAGCAGCGCAATCTTGTCCGCTTCGGCACCGGCGGGCGCGAAGCCGTTCGGCAGGATGCTTTTGCCGGTCAGCGTTTCATACCACACGGCGCCGAGCAGATAGCGGCCATACACCAAACCGGCGTGGAAACCGTCCCGGTACAGCGAATAAGGGTTGCCGTCCCCGCAGACCGAGGTGAAAACGGGATTCCGGCGCGCGGCGCGCATCGCCGCCCCGCAGGGGATGACGCGCACGGGGGCGCCGTTGAGCGCGCCGAGCCTTTCGGCGGCCAGCGCGTAGGCGGCCTCCAAACGAACGAACATGGTTTCGCTGCTGTTCGAGTATTCCGAAAGCCGCTCGTAGCCATCCTCGTACGCCCAGGTCTGGTGAACCAGTATCTCGGCGCCGGGGCTCATCGCCCGGACGTAGTGAAACAGGTTTTCGATATACGGGTAGTAAGTGTCCGCTTTTCCGCTGAGGATGCTCCCCTGCTGGAGCGTCACGGCGTCGAAGCCGCCGTTTTCGAGCGTTTCGGGCAGGGACACCAGCCCTTCGGTTTCCCGGCCGTTGACCAGCGCGCCGTAAACCTTCTGCGCGCTCAGCGCGTTTTCCCAGTGCAGCTGCAGCGGGCAGCCGCCGATGCACAGGCTGACGACGTCCAGCTGCGTCCCGCCCGCAGCGGCGATTTGATGCAGATAGGACGACGCGTCGTCGGAGAAGCTGTTGCCGATAGCGAGAACTTTCATTTGTTGTCCACCCTTTTGTTGATTCCGGCGACCAGAAAAGTCAGCCAGGGCGAAGGTTTGTTCTTAGAGGCGAAACCCGAATCTTTCCAAACCTTCCAGTCCGATTCGGGGCTGAACCTGCCGGCGGCGTCCGCCTTGGCGTTGATGACGGCAAGCATATCTTGAAAGCGCGCGTCGCCGCGCACGGTCTCGTACTGCGAGAGCGCGTCCGCCACATGTAAGATGTCGTACCAGATGAACGGCACCTTCAATTTCCTGAAATCGTCGCCCATATAGAAAATATAGGGGTGCTGCGTCCGGCTGTTCGCCCAGAGGTTCAGCAGGCATTCGGCCGCCGCCTTCGCGCCGCCGCTTTGCTTTGTATCCTCGAATATTGCGAGCAGTTTCAGCATCAGCAGGTTCGCATACGGGCAGGGGTCCTCTTTTCTGCCCGGCCCGCGGAAAGAGCCGAGCTGCTCCGACACGGCGCAGGGGAAGCCGTTGTCCCTTTGGAACGTCAGCAGGTATTCGACGGCTACGCGCGTCTGCGCCTCGTCCGCCAGCCCCGCTTTCGCGGTGCTGTACGCGTTGAGCGGCGCGTCGCAAAGCGACCAGGCCCAAGCCGTCTCCCCCGTGCCGCCGTAATGCGCGGGGATATTTGTCGGCAGGCAGATGAGGCCGTGCCCGTCGCGGTGTTCGAGTACCTTTTTGCCGATTTCCGCCATGGGGCCGTCGCCCTTTTTCAGGCCGATATCGGCGAGAAAGGCCAGCTTGTGGTAAAGCTGCCCGGCGCTCTTGTGGCTGGCGATAACGGCGCCGGGCCAGCCGAGCAGTTCCCCGAGCAGGCCCTGCACGAGCGGATGGGCGAGCATCTCCGCCTTTGCCGCCTGCGCCCGCGCGGAAGTTTCTTCATAGCCCGCCAGGTCGACCAGCGTCCGGTAGACGGTCCAGGGCTCCCCGCTGCCGAGTAAATCGTCGATATTCGCCATATCATCGCCCTTTCAATCCCGCGGCGGTCAAGCGCCGCAATCCGGCTTTTTGCAGGCCGGCGCGCCGGGTCCGCCCGCGCTGATGACGCCGGCGCCCGGGCAGCAGCCGTTCTCAAACTGGATGGTCACATGCCGGATGCCATGGGCCTCAAGCAGGCGTTCGATTTTTTCAAGCGTCCGCGCCGTTTCGCTGACGAGCATGTCGCATACGTTGACGTGCGCTTCGAACATGACGTTGTTTTCGTCCAAGCTCCAGATATGGACGTGATGGACGTTTTCGATTTCTTCCATGGAGCATAACTCGGCCGCGATGGCCTCCGGGTCCAGGCTCGCGGGGACGCTCTGCATCAGAATGGCGAAAGCCTGTTTGATGATTTTATAGCTTTGCGTCAGCACATACAGCGCGATGAGCACCGTCAGCAGGGGGTCGACCCAGTACACCCGGAAGAAATAAATCAGGATGCCGCCGATGACGACGCCGACCGACGAAAGCGTGTCGCTGATGAGGTGCAGGTAGGAGGCTTTGAGGTTGATGTCGCCCTTGCTGTGGCCGTGCAGCAGCCAGGCGCCCAGCGCGTTGGCGGCCAGGCCGACAAGCGCGACCCATATCACCAGGCCGCCGTCCACCTCGCGGGGGTGTTGGAAGCGGCCGTAGGCCTCCCGGAACAGGAAAACCGAAATCACCGCCAGCACCGATGAATTAACCAGCGCCGCGAGGATGGTCGCCCGTTTGTAGCCGAAGGTCCTCCGCTTGTCGTTGCCGCGCCCGGCGATGCGCAGGGCGAGGTAACTGATGATGACGGCCATCCCGTCGCTGAAATTGTGCAGGGAGTCCGAAATCAGCGAAAGGCTGCCCGCGAAAATACCCGCCGCCGTCTGCGCCGCGGTGATGATAAAGTTCAGGGCAATCACCGCGAGCAGCCGGCTGCCTTTGGCCTCTCCGGCTTCTATGCCGTGATGGTGACTGTGATTGTGGTTGTCCGGCATCGCCGCCCCGCCTCCCGTGATGATGATACCGCCGCTTAAAAAGCCAGCACTTCCTCCATGGCGGTGCGTTCCCATTCAAAAATGTTTTCCGGCCGGCCGCGGCAGGTGCTGATGTCTTTAAGCACGATGTCGCAGCTGCAGCCGTAACGTTTGACGGCGCCGAGGATGCGGCGCAACTCTTTGCGCAGGCTGTCGCGGTCGAGCACCGGCTCGCCGACCGCGGCGGGGTTCGGTTTGGCGGATACGACGTATTTCGGGCCGACCGTTTCCGCGATGGCGTCGATGTCCGCCCAGGGCGTCGCGCCGATTTTGCGCAGATGGGGAATTTTCTCGACGATGTCGATTTTTTTGTCGAGCGCCTCGCAGCAGCCATAGTACACCAGGCCGCACTGCCCGACGGTTTCGATCATATAGGCGATGTCGAATTCCTCGTGCATCGCTTTGGACACCGAGGAAAAAATCTGCGCCGCGCCCCTGCCCCAGATGTTTTTCCTTGTCAGCGGCCCGCCGGCGTAGTCGGGGCCCGGCAGGTCGCTCGCCTTGACGGGCGTGCAGTGCAGGGAATAGGGGTCGTTTTCAAACAAATCCAACCGCTCGTACTGTTCGAGTTCCGCCAGGCTGATGTCGGTCAGTTTGCGCGCGAGCGCGTGCGAGAAGGCGGGCCGCTCGGCCAGGTCGATCAGCAGGTTCGTCACCCCGCGGTAGTGGGAGATTTCGTCCCATGTCGACACGTGGAAATAATCCCGGCCGGTCATCTTGACGGGGATGATGTCGCCCAGGATTTCGCCTGCCAGTTCATAACGCCGGCGCGTTTCCTCCCGGTCGTAGGTAATGACGGGCACGCGCAGTTTCGCCAAATCGGCGTCGTTTTCAAACTGGTCGGTATAGCGGTGCGAAACGATGCTGTTTTTCTTGTCGGTCCTGAGTATTTCTTCCTTGACGCTGACTCCGTTGCCGGTCGAGCGGACCACCTTGGAGACGGGCACGTACGGCCGCAGGACCATGTCGGCGGGGAAATGGCGGTACTTATACAGGTTTGAGCGCAGAAACCATTCGATTCCGGCGAGGAAAGGGTCTTTGCAGCGTACCGTCAGCTCGCCGTTGATGTTCATTTCACTCCACGGCAGTTCGTCGATGAGCACGACGGGCCGGACCATTTTCAGGTCGTTGACCGCGCGGTGGAGCCGCAGGCGACCGGCGTTGCGTTCTTCGCGGGCGAACGTGAAATATTCGCGGGCCAGTTCCCGGAGCATGGCGGTTTCTTTTGTCATGACAGGCCTCCGTATCTGCCGGCGTTACGCGCGGCCGGACTGTCTGCTGTATTGAGGATATTATTTCACACAACCGGCCAAACTGCAATCGGCTGACGCCTGCGCGGCGGCAACGGGCAAAAAAAGCCGCCTGTCCGCGCGGACAGGCGGCGGGCGGCCGTTTTCAGCGTTCAAACACGTCAAGCACGCCTTTGTCGCCGTACACGCTCTGCCAGTCGGCGTTGAAACTCTCGATGGCGCGGTCGGTCAGAGGATGGTAGGTCAGGGTATTGAAAAGCTCCGGGCTGATGGTCACGGCGTGGCCGCCGGCCAGGGCGATTTTATGAATCTGCTCGACGTTTTTGAAGCTTGCCGCCAGCACGCGGGATTTGATATTGTGGACGTTGAACATCTTCACAATCTCGGATACCACGTGCACCCCGTCGCTGACGATACTGTCGAGCCGGTTGATATAGGGCGCCACAAAATCCGCGCCGGCCTGCGCGGCGATCATGGCCTGCTGCTGGGTGAAAATGGCGGTTTCCGTCACCTTGATGCCCATTTTTTTCAGTTGCATGGTGGCCTTGAGGCCTTCGGGTGAAATCGGGATTTTTGCGTAAAAGTCGCCGCCGACAAAATCCCTGAGCAGGACCGCCTCTTTGACGATGGTCTGCGCGTCGGTACCCGTCGTCTGGATGTGCAGCATCTTCTCGTCGCCGATGAGCGCGCGGATCGCTTTGATCAGGTCGGGGAAGCCGGTATGCTCCTTGGAGATGATGGTCGGGTTCGTCGTGACGCCCGCCACGGGGAAGTATTCCATGCACCTTTTGATGTCGTCCAGGTTGGCTGTGTCGATGATGTAAAGCAATGTTCTCTCCGTCTCTTTCCGGTTTTTTGCCGCCTCAAAAATGATAGACCTCCGGGCCGCCGCGGTCAAGGCGCGGCAGCCGAAAACATTCGGGGTGCAAAACGCAAATTTTTGGTTACTTTTCCATCCGGCCGGCCTGATGTTTTCGCTCGGGCATCAAACGGCCGTTTTTAATGCCGTCTTTGCCGAAAACCGGACCGCCGGTTTCCGGCAGAAACAAAAATTCCTTCAATTTTTATGCCAGCAGGGCGTTGAGTTTGGCGCGCCAGGCTTCCACGGCGTCGGCGTCGTATGTTTCCGGTATGGCCAGGGCGGTGTTCTTTGCCTCTTTGGAGGTTTCAACCGCCTTTTTGAGTTTCAGCAGGCTGAGCGGCCGCCCGATGCCGCGCCTGATTTTGCCCGTCAGTTCCGCTTTATCCATCTTCATCGCCTGTCCGCTGCCGCCGAGTTCCTTGGCGGTCAGGATCTTTTTGTCGAAGAAAAAGTTCAGTACCTCCGGCGAAAACGACAGCAGGCAGTTTTTCAGCACGCAGATGGCGGCCGCTTTGTGCGCGGCGCTTTTGTAGTAACGGACCTGGTAATCCCACAGCCCGGCCGTATCGAAGGGCCTGCCTTCCCGCAGAAGGCCGGCAGCGGTTTCGGCGAGCAGCGCGCCTGCCTTAACGGCGTTGGTGATGCCCGAGCCGTTCATCGGGTCGGGCATGGAGACCGCGTCGCCGACAGCAGCGTAGCGGTTGCCGACGAGCAGGGTGTGGGTGGAACGGATGGGGATGTCGTTGATCCGGCCGCCGCGCAGGAGCCGACCGCCGATTTCGGGATGCACCTTGCGCATTTCGCGCAGGGCCGCCTGCGCCGTGTCCGGATCCAGCGGCTCGACGCTGCCGACAAGGAAATCCGCCATCCCCTCCGACACTTTGTACCAGGCGATGCCTTTGATGCCCATGAATTTGAAATAAATATTGAAACGGCCCATCTGCGGCGTGTCGGCGCCTTCCGCCAGGTCGTAGTACCCACGGTAGACGTGGAACACGCTGTTTTCGCCGTAGGGTTCGGCCATGCGGTAGTGCGCCGGCAGGCCCGCCATCACGGGCGAAAACAGGCCGGCGCTGTCGACGACCAAATCGGCTTCTTCCTCCCTGCCGTCGACTTTCAAACCACGGACGCCGCCTTCCGCGTCCGGCAGCGGACCTTGGACGACGGCCGAATAATGAATCCTGACCCCCGCGTTTTCGGCGTGCGCAATCAGGCAGTCATACATGGTTTTGCGCTCGATTTCCAGCGCCTCGCGCCCGGGACTGACGTTATATTCGACCGGCGTTTTCCGGTTCGGGGCATAAAAGGTCGAGTTTTTCCGCAGCGTCACCGCGCCGCGTTCATTATCAGCGAACCCCGCGATGTCAAACGTGTTGCGCCCGATGGTGTCGGTCCAGTCGTAGCCGAGTTCATCGCGCCGCTTTTTTTCAAAAACCTCGCATTCGCAGCCGAGCCGCGCCAAATGCGCCGCGGCAACGAGGCCGCCGTGGCCCGCGCCGGCCACAATGATTTTTTTGCCCATGTTTCCTCCCGGGTTTGATGAACGGTCTGTATAGCAATCGTTATGATACGCAGCAGGGAACGGTTTGAGGGCCTTTGGGCAGCACGGCGACGCTGCCGCCGTATTCCCTGACCAGCGCTTCGATATCCCGGCAGGGCTCGAGCAGCGCCTGTTTGATTTCATCGTCGCTTAAACAGCCGGCATACACGAAGACCCTCGCCCGCTTTTGAATCCTTGCCTGTATCTGCGCCTGCCACTGTTCGGGCAGCGTTTCCTTGCCGGATACGATCAGGTCGAACAACTCTTCGGGGGTCCTTGCGGTTTTCAGGATTTTTTCATACGGGCTGCCCTTGGGCAGGCCGTCGGAGCATTCGCCGGCCACGACGATGATGCCGCCGTCCCTGACAATCTGCGCGGCGCAGCTCATGGCTTTGACGCACTGGTAGAGGTTCATATCCAGCGGATAACCGCTGTTGGAGGTAATGACCATGTCATATAATTTGTCCGTTTTGCGCATCGCGTGTTCGCGCACAAATTCGCAACCTTTACGGTGCGCCTCTTCCCACGAGCCGGCGAACACGGCCGAAACCTCCCCGTGGGTGTTCAGCGCGACGTTGAGCAGAAAATCGGGCGCCGCCAGGGCGCAGCCGTCCCGGATGTTTTCCCACACGGGGTTGCCCCGCGTCACGGCCCAGGTGGCCCTGTCGTCGGCGATTCGGGCCGCGTTGTGGTTGCGCATGATGGAGCCGATGTCGCACAGCCCCGGCAGCACCGCTTTGGGCCCGCCGCTGAAACCGGCAAAAAAATGCGGTTCGATAAAACCCGTGCAGATTTTCAGGTCCGCCTGCAGGTATGCTTTGTTGACATAGAGCGGATAGCCGTCCAGCTCGCCGGCGCAGCTCATGGTGCTGTTGTCGAAAGCGTTGTGCTGCACGCAGCGGTACGCCGACGCCGTTTCGCCGCCCAGCATATCCGCCAGCTCGGCGGGCGTCTGGGGCCTGTGGCTGCCGGTCATATTGACCAGCACGATATTTTCCTTCTCAAAACCCAGCGCGCGCAGTTCGCCGAGGACGGCGGGCAGGATGAGCCGGTTGGGCGTCGCGCGCGTGATGTCCGTATGGGCGACGGCGGCGGTCCGTTTGCCGGCGGCAAGGTGCGCCAGGCTTGGCCCGAAGTCGGGCTTATACAACTTTTTCCCGATAAGAGCGGCGGGGTTCTCCGCGGCGGGCTGTTCGAGGGGCTCGATGACGTCCGCGCCGTCCAGGCGTACCGTCAGGCCCGTTTTGCCGTAGTCGAGCCGGATGCTTTGCTTCATGGCCGGCCTCCGTGTTGAATGTTCGCGTCAAAAAACGCCAGCATATCCGCGATATGGGCCTGTTCGTCGTAATCGCCCGTCAGTTCGTGCCGCACGTCCGGATAAATCTTCATTCGGACGTTGAGGCCGAGCGACCGGTACAGTTCATGCAGCGCCCGGACCTTGACGCCCATGCCGCCGACGGGGTCTTTTTCCCCGCTGATGAGAAAGACGGGCAGCCCTTTGGGTATCTGTTTGAGGTTTTTCTTTTGACAGGCGTCGGCGAGCCCCCGCATCAGAGCGTAGAAAAAACCGTGGCTCATGATGAAATTGCAATACGGGTCTGCGTTGTAGATTTTGACCTTCTCCGGGTCCCGGTTGAGCCAGGCGTTTTGTATCGTATCGTCCGGAAAGTACCGGTCGTTGGAGGTGAAAGTCATTTTATAAAACATCTTGCCGGGCCGGTACGCCCCGAAAAACAACCGCTGGAACCAGGTGAGCACCTTGCCCCAGAACAGCATCGGCCCGCCCATGTACGCCGAGCCGCTGAGCACGACGCCGTCGACCGAATCACCGGCGAGTTCAATATAACGCTGCCCGAGAAAGGAGCCGTAACTGTGCGCGAACAGCTGCACCGGCAGACCGAACTTTTCGCGCAGCATTTTCGTGATTTCGATTTCGTCGCGCACGTTTTCGTTGAAGTTGTCCGGGCCGGCCTTGCCGAGGTTCTCGAGGCCGGCGGTTTTGCCGTTCATGCGGTGGTCGTCGCCGAACACGATGTAGCCGCCCGCGTTGAGGGCTTCGGCAAAATCGCCGTAGCGCAGAGTGTGGGAGGTCAGGCCGTGCACCAGCTGAATGACGCCCTTCGGATGTTCGACCTCGTCCCAAAGGAAGCAGGCCAGCCGTTTGCCGTCGTAACTCGTAAAATCAATCTCTTTCATCAAGCACCGTCCTTGTGTTTCAGAGCCTTGAACGCCTTGTGCATCAGCAGCCGCGCGAAAACTTTTTTGAACAGGTAAACGCCGCCGGACTTGCCCGTGCGGGTGTCCGCCTCGGTAAAAATCACCAGCGCGAGGTAAAGCCGCATGAGGTTCATTCTTTTTATCGTTGAAGCGTTGAGCGCGATTTTTTCCCCGGCAACGGAATTGTAACCCTCGATGAACGCCGTATTCCTGCCGAAGTTTCCGAAAAAATCAAGGTTGACAAACTCGCCGTAGAAGTCGCCCCACATCGCCCGCTCGGTGTCGATGATGCCCTCGAGCGTTCCGCTTTCGCCGACGAAAATATTGCCTTTCCACAGGTCGAAATGAATCAGCCGCGCCTGCGCCACTTCTTCCAGAACGCCGGCGTTTCGGCCGATGAGCCGGAGAATCTTCTCCCTGCGCGGCACGCGGACGCGCAGCCGGTCCGCGTCGGCGAGGACGGCGGACACCATATCGTTGTACGCCTCTTTCCATGAGGGTTTCAGCCCGTTTTGCATGTAGCCGAAGGCGTCGTTTGTAAGAGCATTGATTTTGGCGGCGCTTCGGCCCAGTTCAAACATCACGTTTCGCCGCTGCGCACGCGTAAGTCTGGCTTTTGTCAGCGGCTTTCCGGGCAGGTACTCCATGACGTACCAGGGGCTGCCGATGACCGCGCTGCTGCGGTACAGCACTTTCGGGACGCGGACGTCTGTTTGCCGGCTGATGAGATCGTAGACCGCCAGTTCCGTGGCCATCAGGTTTTTTTCGTAGGTCAATACGTCCGCGCCGGGCGCCGGGGCGATTTTGACAACATAACAGCCGCCTGCCGCCGTCACCTTGTAAGCGGTGTTGAATTCGCCGTCGCCGAGTTCCTCGACGGCCGCGATGTCCCCGATGCCGGCAACGCGCATCATTTCCCGGACGGTATCGCCGCCGACGGATGTTTTTGTTCTTGACTTCATTCCCACCTCGCCGCCGGGCGGCTATTTTTGTTTCACCGTGCCGTCGGGCGCGATATAGACGTTCTGCTTCGGGGAGACGCTTTCAATCAGGGCGGTAATCTCCCCGGCCTTCGCGGCGTCCGTTTCGATGATCGTATGGCCGCCCGAGGTCATGCAGGGCGTCAGCCGCGGCGTGATGCCGCCGCCGGCGTCGAACGTCAGTTCAAGGTAAGCCGACTCCAGGTCCTTGAGGTTGAACCAGAAGTTGCCCAGGCTGTAAGCGATGAACTTGCCGCGGTAGAAATTCATGCCCTGCAGCACATGCGGATGCGAGCCGATGACCGCATCCGCGCCTGCCTCGATGTAGCGTTCCCCTTCGGCCAGCTGTTCGGCGGAGGTATGGTGGCTGTCTTCCGTACCCCAGTGGACGTAGACGATGACATAGTCGCTCTGCGCCGCCGCCGTGCGGATGGCGCGCACGCAGTTGTCCGAACCGTAGGCGTCGAGGATGCCGGGGGAGTCCTCGCCCGCGGCGGGCG
>JAKJCA010000089.1 GCA_022706685.1 Bacillota bacterium | reverse complement strand
AACCGCCAAAGGTGTAGCCCGCCTTCACGGGATTCGCGGGAGGCGTCAGCGGGGAGCCGACCGCGCCCGTCAGGGGAGCGACCGGGGAACCGCCGGTACTGTCAAAGGTGACGGTGCTGTTGACGGTAAGCGGCAGGCTGATATCGGCGCCGGCCACATCGAGCTGGCAGTCGAATTTGCTGGCCAGTGTTGCGGAACTTGACGTGGTATCCGCGGTGGCGCATTTATTAAAGTACATACCGCCGCTGGTATTGGTTGTGTTGCGCAGCCAGATTCTGTCGATATAGACGCGCGCGTCGGAACCGGCCGTGATGTCTTTGATAACGTTGAGCTGGAACTCGCAGAACCACGTGCCGTTGTACATCTCGCCGAAACCGCCGTTGGGCGCGTTGGAAGCAGCCACACAGGTAATTTGGCCTGCGCTGTACTGCGCATACATCGTGGAGCCCAAACCCGGGCCGTACGCGCTGGTGGCGGTAAATGTGCTTTCTGGTATGGTGCCGTAGTTCCCGGAGAATGAAGACACGGCGTTGAAGTACGGGCATGCCGGATTTAATTGAAACGAGGCGCTTACCCAGGTAAAGAATTCTCTTTCAACATTGATCCGGATACATTGCGAAGCAACATAAAAGTCGCTGGTGGGTACGAGCCTGACCGTCAGGACACTCCCCGCGGGGGGCTGATCTGAGGTTGCAAGCGGCGTGAAACCGGCGCCGGTACCGGTGCCGACGACGAGGTCAATGTCCAGCGTTGTCATGAGACCGTCGCCCAGTGACGCCGACGCGCCGAAAGCGGCGAAATTGAGCAGCAGGGCAAAGACCATCGCGATGGCAAGAATCTTCTTTTTTGCTGACATTTGTATTCCCTCCGAAATCTTTTTACTTACGATGACAGCGCATTTTGCCTAATAAAGCACTTTATTATACCATTGTTTTTCGTATTCTCAATGGTATTATAGCAATAATTATAAAAATAAAGGGGACTTTATCCGTTTTCTATGCTTTTCGGCTTCTGCAACGCCCGTCTGCCGCCGCGCAAAGCCCACACCATGGTGCCGGGGGTATCGGCGTCCGCGGCGCTTTGGAAACGGAGCGGGAACGTCAAGCCGGTTGTCCGTTTTCGAGGGTTTGTTTCAGCAGCAGCAGCGCGCTGCGGTAACCTTCAAAGCCGAGCCCGGCAAAAGACGCGATACAGGCCATACCGGGATAGGATACGCGGCGGAATGCCTCGCGGGTGCCGATATCCGTCAGGTGCACCTCCACCGCAGGCAGCGCGACGGCTTTGAGCGCGTCGAGGATAGCGATGCTCGTATGGGTGTAGGCGGCGGGGTTGATGACGATGCCGTCGGCCCGGCCCAACGCGGCCTGGATAGCGTCGACGATGGCGCCTTCGTGGTTGGACTGGAATATTTCCGCCTCGATGCCGTTTTCACCGCAGACTTGTTTGATATATGTCTCGAGCTGGGCGTAGGTGGCGCTGCCGTACAGCGAAGGCTCGCGTATGCCGAGCATGTTGAGGTTCGGCCCGTTAACAATCAATATTTTCATAAAAAACCTCCAGCGCTTTTTGCGCAACGGTTTCGATGCCGCCGGTGTTGTCGACACGCGCGCCCGCATAGCGCTCATAAAGCGGCAACCGTTCGGCAAGCAGCGTTTCAAGCGAACCGGGACCCGCCGACAAAGGCCGCCCGCGCCTGGCCAGGCGTTCCGCCGCCCTAACCAGGTAAATGATAAAGCCGTTTTGCCGCAGGGCCGTCATATTCTCCTGCCGGAGAACGGCGCCGCCGCCCGTCGCGATGACCCGGCTTTTTTCTTTGCCGGCTTGGGCAACCGCTTCGGCTTCGCGCTCGCGGAAATATGCCTCGCCGCTTTTGTTGATGATTTCGGCCGGCGGGTTGCCATATTCGGCTTCAATCAGGGCGTCGGTATCGATAAACTCCCGCCCGGAAAGCCGGGCGATTTCGCGCCCGACGGCGCTTTTGCCCGAGCCGGGCATGCCGATTAGGATGATATTGGCTGTGTCGGCTGTTATGCGCCGGACGGCTTGCTCGATGACCTCGTCCGGCGATGGGGCGGCGGTGAAAATGTCGCGCGCGTATTTTGCCTGCGCGACGAGCATCGGCAGCCCGTTGCTGCGGCGCAGGCCGAGGGCTTCGGCCTCCAGCAGCAACCGCGTGCGCAGGGGGTTGTAGATGACGTCGATAACCGCCTCCAGGTTGGGGAAGCCCGCCAACGGCAGCGGCTGCGCCGCCGGTTCCGGGTACATGCCGACCGGTGTGGCGTTGACGACAATCTCGGTGTCGCTGAGGCGGTGGACATTGCCGTAGTGGACCGGCCCATTGCGGGAAACGGTCGTGACGCGCGCGGCGCCCCGGTCCGAAGCCGCCTGCACCGCGGTCACGCCGGTGCCGCCGCTGCCGAGGACAAGCACGTTTTTGCCTTTGAAGCCGATACCCGCCCTTGCCGCCATATACAGAAAGCCGGCGTAATCGGTATTGTGCCCGATAAGGCGGCCTGCGGCGTCGACCGCAATCGTGTTGACGCTGCCGGTTTTGCGCGCCGTTTCGGATAATTCGGCGCAGAAGGGAATCACGGCTTTTTTGTACGGGATGGTGACATTGAGCCCCTCGAAGGCGCGCGAGCGAAGAAAGCCGGCGAGTTCTTCCGGGCGCAGGCTGACCAATTCGTAACTGTCGTCGCCGAGCAAAGCGTGCACGGTTTTCGAATAGGAGTGCGACAGTTTTTCGCCGATGAGGCCGTAACGCATGCAGACGCCTCCGTCTCAGGCTTCGCTGTAACTGCCCAGGAAGTCGAACTGGTCGCAGTCCGACGCGAGGGAACACAGCAGCGAGATGACGCCTTCGCTCAGCAGCGAGGCTTCCATATCGAAATAGAACATAAACTCAAAATCCCTGTCGGGAATCGGCCGGCTTTCGAGTTTGGTCAGGTTAAGGCCCATGGCCGAAAAGCGCGATATCGTCTCATACAGCGAACCTGGCCGGTGCGGCAGGGCGAGCATGATGCTGATTTTATCTGCGCCGGGGTAGATTTCGAGGTTTTTGGAGATGCAGATAAAACGCGTGAAGTTGCTCGCGGAGTTCTGTACGTCGCCGTCGACGACCTCGAGGCCGTAGAGTTCGGCGCAGTACTGCGAGGAGATGGCGGCGGCGTCCTTCCTGCCGGACTGCGCGACGAGCTGCGCCGCCGCGGCGGTATTCTCACACACGGTCACCTTGACGTCCTTGAGTTTCTGCAGGTACTCGCTGCACTGCGCGATGGCCTGCTCATGGGAGAAGATTTCGCGGATATCCTTCTGCGTACTGCCGGGATTGGCCAGCAGGCAGTGGTCGATTTTCATTTTCAGGCTGCGGACGATATGAAAATCGTGCCGTTTCATCAGGTCGTACACCTGCGTGACCGAGCCGTGCGAACTGTTCTCGATGGGTAGCACGCCGTAACGGCAGAGGCCTTTTTCGACCGCCTGGAACACGCCCTCAAAGGAGGTGAAATACATAATGTGCGGCAGCGCGAACAGCTTGTCGGCCGCCATTTGGGAGTAGGCCCCCTCGACGCCCTGGCAGGCGACGACCGCTTTCGAGGGGAACAGCGGCGGCGTCTGCGCGATGGCCTGCCGGATGCGCTCCGCCAGCGGGTGCTCGCTGCCGATGGAGGCGGTCTGGAACGAGCGGCTCAGCCCGAACAGCGTCGTGAACAGCGATTTGATGTACATCTCCATCTCGGGCGGGCTGTCGAGGGTCAGGCGTGTGAGAATCTCCCGCTCCCTCTGCCTGTCCGCGACGGGGAGGCCTTTGCTCTTTTTGTAGGCGGCAATCTGCGATGCCGTCTGCATCCTTTTGACGAAAAGCGCTTTCATCGCGTCGTCGGTGGTGTCAATGTCTTTTCTGAGGGTGTCGATGTCCATGTCGTTACTCCTTAACAATTGATCAGGTCCAGCACCGCGATGGCCGCCGCGGCTTCGACGGGCGCGAAAGCCCTGGCAGCAACGCAGGGGTCATGCCTGCCCTTGACGGTAATCGGGCACTCGCTCTCGTCGGAGAGGCGGACGGTCCTCTGCTCGAGGCCTATGGAGGGCGTCGGTTTAAAGGCCGCCCTGAAAATGACGGGCATGCCGCTGCTGATGCCGCCGAGGATGCCGCCGTGGAAGTTGGTCGCTGTTTTGACGCGGCCGTCCTCCATCATAAAGGGGTCGTTGTGCTCGCTGCCGCGCATCCCGGCGGCCGCGAACCCCGCGCCGAACTCGATGCCCTTGACGGCGGGGATGGCAAAGACCGCCGAAGCGATACGGTTCTCCAGCCCGTCGAATAACGGGTCGCCGATGCCGGCGGGCAAACCGAGCACACAGCACTCGATGACGCCGCCGACGGAATCCTTTTCGGCCGCTGCGGCCGCGATTTCCCGTTTCATTTTTTCGCCCGCTTCGGCGTCGAGCACGGGGAACGGCAGTACACGCAGGCAGGCAAGCTGCGGCACGCTGACGTCGACGGGGTCAAACAAACTGTCCTGCGCGCCGCCGATGCGCGCGATATGGGAGCCGACCTCGACGCCCAGGCGGCCAAGAACCTGCATACAGACGGCGCCCGCAAAGCACAGCGGCGCGGTCATCCGGCCCGAGAAATGGCCGCCTCCCCTCTTGTCGTTGAAACCGCGGTATTTGACATGCGCGGTATAGTCGGCGTGCGAAGGCCGGGGCGTGTCGGCGATGGCCTCATAATCCGCGGAGCGGACATCGCGGTTTTCGATGACGGCGCACACGGGGGAACCGCAGGTGCGGCCGTTGACGAGGCCGCTGATGATCAGCGCGTCGTCGGCTTCCGCCCTCGCGGTGGCGAGTTCGCCGCCCGAGGCGCGCCGTTTCATAAAGGCGCGTATGGCTTCTTCGTCGATTTTTTCACCGGCGGGCAGGCCGTCGATGACGCAGCCGATGGCCGCGGCATGCGACTGCCCGAAAAGGGTCACTCTGAGATTTCTCCCGTATTCAAATGACATCGGCTTCTCCTCCAAGGTTGTTGAAATCGCGGAAAAACGCGGGATAAGATTTTTCGACCGATTCGGACGGGCTGAATCGGGTCACCCCGAGATTTCTCCCGCAATCAAATGACATCGGCTTCGCCTCCAAGAGCGTTAAAATCGCGGAAAAACGCGGGATAAGATTTTTCGACCGATTCGGCCCGGCCGAATCGGGTCAACCCGAGATTTCTCCCGTATTCAAACGACATCGGCTTCGCCTCCAAGGTTGTTAAAATCGCGGAAAAACGCGGGATATGATTTTTCAACCGATTCGGCCCGACTAATCTCAACAGGATTCAGACAGCGGCAGGACGCCACGGCGAGCGCCATGGCGATTCTGTGGTCGCC
>JAKJCA010000042.1 GCA_022706685.1 Bacillota bacterium | reverse complement strand
CGGATTATCGCCCAGTTAAAAAAACTCGGCGCCTCCTGCGACTGGGACCGTGAGCGTTTTACGCTTGACGAAGGCTGCAGCGCCGCGGTAAAAGAGGTTTTTGTCAACCTCTACAACAAGGGCTTCATATACAGGGGCGAAAGAATAACAAACTGGTGCACCCGCTGCCTGACCTCCATTTCCGATGCGGAGGTTGAATATGAGGAAGAAGACGGCTTCTTCTGGCATATCCGTTACCCGTTCGCTGACGGCAGCGGAGAGGTCGTGCTTGCGACCACAAGGCCTGAAACCATGCTGGGTGATACCGCGGTAGCCGTCCATCCGGACGACGAACGCTATCGAAACCTTATCGGAAAAACGCTCATATTGCCTCTGGTCAATCGGGAAATCCCGCTTATTGCCGACGAATATGTCGAGAGGGATTTCGGCACGGGCGTTGTCAAAATTACACCGGCGCATGACCCCAACGATTTTGAAGTGGGCGAACGCCATTGCCTGCCGATTCTCAATGTGATGACAGACGACGGCAGAATGAATGATAACGCCGGCGTTTTTGCAGGGCTGGACCGCGGCGAATGCCGTAAAGCCGTCGTCGAACAGCTCGAAAAGCAAGGCTACCTGGTTAAAATTGAACCGGTCAAACATAACGTCGGCGCTTGTTACCGCTGTCACACAACGGTGGAGCCGAGGATTTCCGAACAATGGTTCGTGAAAATGAAACCGCTCGCAGGACCTGCAATCGATATTGTTAAGTCCGGAAAAATCCGTTTTGTTCCCGACCGGTTTGAAAAAATCTATTATCATTGGATGGAAAACATCAAGGACTGGTGCATTTCACGGCAGTTGTGGTGGGGGCACAGAATCCCGGCGTGGTATTGTTCGTCCTGCTCGGAGATTACCGTCAGCGCGGATGAACCTTCTGTTTGCGCTCACTGCGGCAGTACCGATATCCAGCAAGACCCCGACACCCTTGACACGTGGTTTTCTTCCGCGCTGTGGCCCTTCTCAACGTTGGGCTGGCCGGAAAAAACACCGGACTATCTTCATTATTATCCTACCAGCACGCTCGTTACCGCTTACGATATCATATTCTTCTGGGTTGCCCGCATGATATTCTCCGCCTGCGAACATACGGGCATGCAGCCGTTTGATACCGTTTTCATCCACGGGCTTATCCGTGACGCGGACGGCAGAAAAATGTCGAAGTCGCTCGGCAACGGTATTGATCCGCTTGAGATGATCAGGAAGTACGGCGCCGACGCTCTGCGTTTTGCTCTGGCCACGGGCAACAGCCCTGGTAACGATATGCGCTTTTCGGAAGAGCGTGCCGAGGCCAGCCGCAACTTTGCCAACAAAATATGGAACGCTTCAAGATTTATTCTCATCAACCTCGAAGAGGGGAGTCAAACCGGCGCAGTTCTGCCGCAAGATTTGTCGTTGGAGGACAAATGGGTGGTCAGCCTCTATAACGACCTGTGCAAAGAGGCGACGGAGAATCTCGAAAAGTTCGAACTCGGCCTTGCCGTCCAGAAACTGTATGACTTCATCTGGGACGTCTTTTGCGACTGGTACATCGAGACAGCAAAAATCCGTTTATCGGGCGACGCTGGTCAACGCGGACAGGTTTTAGCGGTGCTTGTTTACGTCATGTCGAACACATTAAAACTTCTTCATCCGTTTATGCCGTTTATCACAGAAGAAATCTGGCAGAGCCTGCCGCATAACGGCGAATCGATTATGACAGCCGAATGGCCGGCATGGCAAGCGGAATTGTCCTATCCTTCAGAAGTGGAAGATATGCAGCGCATCATACAGGCCGTACGCGCCGTGCGCAATACCCGTTCGCAGATGAAAGTGCCGCCTTCCAAAAAGGCCAAGCTTTACATTGAAACGGAATATAAGCAGACGTTTCTTAATGCCGTAAACATTCTGCAAAGGCTGGCCTCCGCCTCGGAAGTGGAAGTGGGCGACGAATTTGGAACGGACGGTTGTGTCGGCATTGTTACGGCGGACGCCAGAATATTGATCCCGCTCGGCCAATTGGTCGATGTCCGTGCCGAACGTATCCGGCTTGAAAAACAGCTTGCAGAGGCTGAAAAAAACCTTGCGGTCATCGAGGCGAAACTCGCCAATCAGGGCTTCCTCTCCAAGGCGCCCGAGCAGGTCATTGAAGCGCAGCGCTCCGCGGGCGAAAAAATGAAGGATACCGTCGAAATGCTCAAGGCGAGTTTGGCGAGGCTCGCATAGTCTGATTCCGCCAGAGGTTATATGAATTACCAACAAGCCAGAACATGGATCGCTTTTAGGCAGCGGTTCGGCGTCAAACCCGGGCTGGAAAGAATCGCCGCGTTGTGCCGCCAGCTCGGCGATCCACAGAAACAGCTTCGTTTTGTCCATGTCGCCGGCACCAACGGAAAGGGTTCCACCTGCACGATGCTTGCGTCGGTTTTATCGGGCGCGGGATATAAAACCGGCCTTTATCTTTCCCCTTACGTTGTCGAATTTCTCGAAAGAATACAGATAGACGGTGTCTGTGTATCAAAAAAGCGTTTCGCGGCGATTATCTCCCGCGTTGCGGAAAAAGCGGCGGAACTTGACGCAAGGGGATTGTGCGCAACGGAGTTTGAAGTGATTACCGCCGCCGCCTTCGCCTTGTTCCTCCAGGCCGGCTGTGACATTGTCGTGCTCGAAACGGGTCTTGGCGGCAGATTCGACGCGACCAATATTATCGAACGGGCGCTGGTCAACATCATCACTTCCATTTCGATGGACCATTGTGACGTTCTCGGCAGCACCATTGAGGAAATCGCCTTTGAAAAAGCAGGCATTATCAAACCCGGGACGAAAACCGTCTGTTATGCCGAAATGAACCCTAAAGCGTTCGAGGTCATCAAAAAAGCGTCAACGGAATGCGGGTCTGCGCTGTATCAGCCCGACGCGGCGATACGCGTCGTTGACGAGGACCTCAACGCTACCACGATTGAAGCAAACGGCATGAATATCCGGATTCCTTTGGCGGGCAGACACATGGCGCTTAACGCGCTGAGCGTCATTGAAGCGGCAATACTGCTTCGTGAAGACGGGTTTCGCTTAAGCGACGTTTTGATCGCGAGCGGCATTGAAAATACAAGCATGCCTGCCAGAATGGAGATCGTCAGACGGCGGCCTCTGACCATCATCGACGGAGGCCACAATCCGGAATGCGCTCAGGCTCTCGCGCAGTACGTCGAGAAATATTTTTCCGGCAAGCGCATCACCGCTGTCTTCGCAATCATGTCCGATAAAGACGTCGAAGCTTATTTGGCCGCTGCGGCTCCGCTTTTCCGCAAAATGATTATCACCCGTCCGAACAACAGCAGAGCGCTGGACCCCAAGATCATCGCGGCGAAAGCATCTCCCTTTTGTTCCGATGTAACCGTTTGCCGCACCGCTGCGCGAGCGATGCGCGACGCTTTGAGCGTTGCGGACGGGGCCGACGACGTCATTATTGTCTGCGGTTCGTTCTATCTGGCGGCGGAAGCAAGGGCCTGGATTATAAAACACGAAAGAAACGAGGCGTTGCTCTGATATGGACAACATTCGCGACGGCGTTTACCCGACCATGATTACGCCCTTTACGCAGGACAATAAAATCGATTTTTCAGCTGTCGAAAGACTGCTGGAATGGTATGCGGAAAGGAATGTCGGCGGCATTTTCGCGGTTTGCCAGTCAAGTGAAATGTTTTTTCTTTCTATTGACGAAAGGGTTTCTCTCGTCAGGTTTATACGCCGAAATCTTCCGCGGGGGTTGTCCTTGATTGCTTCCGGCCATGTGGCAGACACGATGGCTGAACAGGTCAGCGATGCCGAGAAAATCGTCGCCGAAGGCATTGACGCTTATGTTTTTCTCTCGAACCGTTTCGCGCGCGCAGACGAAAGCGACTCCGTCATGCTCGAACGTATTTTTGAAACGGTAGAACGACTGCCTCAAACCGCTTTCGGTATTTACGAATGCCCTTATCCCTACAAAAGAGTCATGCAGCCTCAGGCGCTGAAAGAACTCGCCGTGACAGGAAAATTCAAATTTTTAAAAGATACCTGCTGCGACGCGGCCCTCATCGGCCAAAAGCTCGAAGCCGTAAAGGGGACCGGGCTCAAGATATTCAATGCCAACGCAGCGACTTTGATGGAAACGCTCCAATACGGCTGCTCCGGCTATTCCGGCGTGATGGCGAATTTTCACCCCGAAGTCTATGCCTGGCTGTGCGCAAATTTCGAAAAGGACCGGGCGAAAGCACGGTCGGTTCAGGATTTCGCAGGGTTTTTTTCGGTAGCGGAATGCCAAATGTATCCAGTAAACGCGAAATATTACCTTGGACTGGAAGGTCTCCCTATCACAACGCGCTGCCGCTGCTGCGACGAGTCCGCATTTACAAAGAACAGAAAGCTTGAAATCGACCAGATGCACGCTTTGAACGCGTTTTTGAAAGAAACGCTGGACTTATCATAAGCCGGTTGCTATTATACGCGCCGCGTGATATCGTTATATGAAATCGATTGGGAGGTTCAATGATGAAGAGCAAAAAAACCGTTTTTCTTACCGGCGCCACCGGCAATATGGGATGGGCGGGTTTTCAGGAATTATACAAAAGGAAAGATCAGTATGATATCGTCGTCCTGATCAGAAAAAGCCCGAAAAACGAAGAAATGTTCCGCCCTTACGCCGATGACAAGAGTGTGCGCATCGTATGGGGCGACTTGACGGTCTACGAGGATGTGCTGACTTGCGTCAACGGCGCGGACTATGTGCTTCATGTCGGCGGCATGGTGTCGCCTGCGGCGGATTATTACCCCAAAAAGACCATCAAGACGAATACGACGGCGGCGGAGAATATTGTCAGGGCCGTCAAAGCACAGCCGGACCCGGACGCCGTCAAGGTGGTTTATATCGGAACAGTCGCCGAGACAGGGGACCGGAACCCGCCCATCCATTGGGCGAGGACGGGCGACCCGATCAAAATCAGCATTTACGACCACTACGCTGTCAGTAAAGTCATCGCGGAAAGAACCTTCGCCGAGTCAGGCCTGAAATACTGGGTATCGCTGCGGCAGTCGGGCATACTCTATCCTGCGATTTTGAAAAATTATGATCCCATTATGTTCCATGTACCCATTAACGGCGTTCTTGAATGGGCTACCATCGAAGATTCCGGCCTGCTTTGCGCCAAGGTTTGCGGCGACGACGTGCCCGAGGAGTTTTGGAGACGTTTCTATAACATCGGCAGCGGCGACCAGTACCGGATTACCAACTTTGAATTTGAGGAATACCTGCTCAAAGCTATCGGCATGAGCTCGCCAAAAAAGATTTTTGAGCCGATCTGGTTCATTTTGCGCAATTTCCACGGTCAATGGTACGCGGACGGCGATGTGCTTGAAAATTATCTGCATTTTCGCGCCAATGTCCCTATCGACCAGTATTTCGACCGCATGTCGGCCACAATCCCGAAATATTACAAACTGGCAAAGATCGCCCCGGGATTCCTGGTTAAAAAATTCGGCATGGAACCCTTGACGAACAAGCCCGTCTACGGCACGATGAGCTGGATTAAGAACAACGACCCCGACCGTATCAGCGCCTATTTCGGCAGCAGGGAAGCGTGGGAAAAAATCGGCGGCTGGGACACATTCAAGATCGAAAAACCGACAAAGGAAGTCACGCTGCTTGACCACGGATACGATGAAAGCAAACCTGTTGCGCAACTGGATATCGAAGATATGCGGCAGGCGGCGCGCTTCAGGGGCGGAGAATGCCTTTCAGACTCCATGCAGAAAGGCGACCTGTTTACGCCGCTTCGCTGGAAAAGCGCCAGAGGCAATGAGTTCGAAATGTCGCCGAACCTCGTCTTGAAGGGCGGACACTGGTGCCCGGCTGAGCTTCCCTGGCCGTGGGATTATGATCAGGAAGCGAGGATCAACCCATTCTTCGCTCAGGTATGGTATCCGCTGCACGGCAAGGACGAGAACAATTATTACGATGAAAGCATCTTCAAAGATTTTAAAGATTGAGCATCCATTCCCCGTGTAAATGATAACCGGCGCGGGGCTGGCAGCAAGCCGGTGAATAGATTGAGAATCGATACACTGCATCAAAATCAGGACGTTACGCTGTCGTTCGAGGTATTTCCGCCCAAGACGGCGGCAACGTATGCGTCGGTCATCGAAGCGGTAGAACATCTTTCCCGCAGGCGGCCCGATTATATCAGCGTGACTTACGCCGCGGGCGGCGGAACGTCCCATAACTCGATCGATATCGCTTCGCGCATTCAAAATCAGTTTGCCACTACGGCTCTTGCTCACTTAAGCTGCGTTTCGTCGACGCGCGGCGAAATCGCGGGCATCGTGGAACAACTCGCCCGTAACGGCGTTGAAAACATCCTTGCGCTCAGAGGCGATATTGCGCCCGGCTCCGATTTCCCGTCCGGCGGCAACTATCGTTACGCATATGAACTCATCGGCGATATCAAAAAAAGAGGCGGCTTTTGTATCGGCGCTGCTTGTTATCCGGAGGGACATGCAGAATCACGCAACAAAGAACAGGACATCGAATTTCTGAAGATGAAAGTAGACAGCGGCTGTGACTTTCTTATCACTCAGATGTTCTTTGACAACAATATTCTGTATTCATTTCTGTACAACGCTTTGCGCAAAGGGATTGATATACCCGTAACGGCCGGCATTATGCCGGTCACATCAGCCGGACAGATTGTCAGGATGTGCGCGCTGGCCAACGCGTCCCTGCCGCCGAAGTTCAAAGCTATTCTCGATAAATTCGGGGACCGTCCGCAGGCGCTGAAACAAGCGGGGATTGCCTATGCGACCGAACAGATTGTTGATTTAATCGCCAATGGAATCAAGGGAATCCATCTTTATACCATGAACAAACCAGATGTCGCCGGAAGCATTGTGTCCAACCTGTCCGGCGTACTGGACATCGATACGAGGTAAGCCGGATGAAATTGTTTGAACAACTCAAAGAACGTCCCTTGTTTTTCGACGGGGCGATGGGAACCCTTTTACAGGAACGCGGGCTTCAGCCCGGGGAACTGCCGGAAATATTGAATCTGACGCGGCCGGAGGTTGTGAAGTCGGTTTATTCCGATTACTGTGCGGCGATGTGCGATATCATTACCGCCAACACATTCGGCGCCAATAAGATTAAGTTGAAAAAAACCGGTTATACGCCGGAAGAGGTCGTTTCGGCGGCCTTATCGCTGGCACGCCGGGCAATCGACGATTCGGCAAGAACGGCGAAACCGCTGATTGCGCTTGATATCGGGCCGACCGGCAAGCTGCTTGCGCCCTTCGGCACACTTTCTTTTGACGAATCTTACGATGCCTTTGCCCAGCAGGTAAAGGCCGGCGTGAACCATGGCGCTGATTTGATTATTATTGAAACCATGACCGATATTTACGAGATGAAAGCGGCGGTTCTGGCGGCAAAAGAAAATTCCGGACTGCCGGTTTTTGCGTCGTTCTCGTTTGATGAAAACGAAAAGCTGCTGACCGGAGGCACGATTGCGTGCGCTGTCGCCCTGCTGGAGGGCCTGGGCGTCGATGCGCTGGGTATCAACTGCGGCTTCGGCCCCGAAACCGTCAAGGCTTTTGTGGGAGAAATGAGCGCGTTATCCTCGACCCCCATCCTTGTCATGCCCAACGCGGGCATGCCGCACGTGCAGGAAGGGAAGACGGTATTCGACATCGGCCCGCAGGAGTTTGCGCGGCAGATGAAAGAGATTCTCGCACAAGGGGCGCAAATACTCGGCGGGTGCTGCGGTACAGGGCCGGAACATATCAGACAGACAATAGAATGTTGTCAACAGGCGCCGGCGCCCGTGGTTAAAAAAGACTTCACAATCGTTTCGTCCTACTCCGCGAGCATCGTTATTGGCGGCAAGCCCGTCGTTATCGGCGAAAACATCAACCCGACCGGCAGAAAACAGCTCAAACAAGCCTTGCTTGCGGGCGACGTAGACTGCCTGGTGGACCTTGCAATCGCTCAACGGGATGCCGGAGCATCCATATTGGATGTCAACGTCGGCGTTCCGGGAATTGACGAGGCACAAACCTTGCTGGCGGCGGTGACGGAGATTCAAACGTCCGTTTCCACGCCGCTGCAGCTCGATTCGGCCAGCCCCGCCGCGCTCGAAAAAAGTCTGAGGTATTATAACGGCAAAGCGGCTGTCAACTCTGTCAACGGCAAACGCGATTCGCTCGACGCGCTGCTGCCGCTGGTCAAAAAATACGGCGGTGTGGTCGTCGGCTTGACACTCGATGAAAACGGTATTCCCAAAACACCGGAAGGCAGGCTTGAAATAGCCGAAAGGATCGTTCAGGCGGCGGCAGATTACGGCATCGAAAAAAAAGATATCCTTATCGACGCTCTCACGCTGACCGTAGGTGCCTCGCCGGAAGCGGCGCGCATCACGCTTGACTCCATGGCGTTAATTAAAAAGAAACTTGGCGTAAAAACCGTGCTCGGCATTTCCAATATATCCTACGGCCTGCCCCACAGGGATGTCGTCAACGCGACCTTCCTCGCCCAGGCGCTCGCGAGGGGCCTCGACGCCTGCATCATCAATCCCGAATCAGCGGCGATGATGAACACCTATTATTCCAATAATACGCTCAACGGTTTTGACAGCCCCGCTTTCGAGTACGGCGAATATATCGACTCCGTAACAAAACGCGAGTCGCACGTCAACGGCGCGAATACGGATATGCCGCTCTACGGCGCCATAACCGGCGGCTTATCGCAGCGTGCATACGAACTGACGGTCGAGGCGCTGAAAACCGCAAGCCCCCAGCAGGTCGTGGCTGATGTGCTTGTTCCCGCGCTTGACAGTGTCGGTAAGGGATTTGAGAATAAAACGCTTTTTCTCCCGCAGCTGATGAAAAGCGCCCAGGCGGCGCAAAACGCTTTCAACGCCATCAAAGAGAAACTGGAAAGCGAAGGCAAGGCGCACGTCAGCAAGGGCACTGTCATCCTTGCAACGGTGAAAGGCGATATTCACGACATCGGTAAAAATATCGTCAAGATTATGCTCGAAAATTACGGATTCGCCGTCATCGATTTGGGCAAAAATGTTTCGCGCGAAACCGTCCTTGAAACTGTCCGGAATACCGGCGTTCACCTCGTAGGCTTAAGCGCTTTGATGACGACCACCCTGCCGGAGATGGAAAGCACGATCGCGCTCCTGCACGAATACGACCCTTCAATCAAGGTCATGGCCGGCGGTGCGGTATTGACAATGGAATATGCCCAGTCAATCGGCGCCGATTACTATGCCGCCGATGCCATGGCCGCCGTGCAAACAGCTGATAATTTTTATTCCTGAATATCTGGAGCCGATTCATGGCATTTGCCATCCTCATCGTTATTTACCTTGCTTTTATCAGCCTCGGCTTGCCGGACAGCGTATTGGGCATCATCTGGCCGGAAATGCGCAAGGAAATTCTTCAACCGGTCGAAGCGCTCAGCGGTGTCACACTTGTCATTGTTGCTTTCACGTCCCTTTCCGCCTTCATCAGCGGGCGGATTATCAGAAAAATCGGAACGGGACCTCTGACATTCTTCTGCGGGGCGATGACAGGCCTCGGGCTCATAGCCATTTCTTACATCCATAGTTATCCGGCGCTGATACTGGTGGCAGTTCCCCTGGGCGCGGGGGCCGGCGCCGTGGACGCGGCATTAAACAATTATGTGTCCGAGCACTATCAGCCGCGCTATATGAATTGGCTGCACAGCTTTTGGGGCCTTGGCGCGATTGCGGCTCCCTTGCTGGTGACCGCCTTGATAACATCCGGCAGCAGCTGGCGTTTTGCGGCGAGAACGATCGCGGCAGTTCAGCTGGGCATTTCGCTGATTTTGTTTTTTGCCTTGCCGGCGTGGCGCAAGCAGGAGCGCGTGGCCGCCGTTGCGGCGGCCCATACACCCCGGGACAGTATCCTTCATTCCCTTCGCGTCAAGGGAGTTTGGGCGTCGATGCTTCTTTTTTTCCTTTACTGCGGTGTGGAATACAGCATGATCAACTGGGCCGCAAGTTATATGCTGGAACACAAAAGGATTGGCCTGACCTATGCGGGCGCCGCGCAATCGCTGCTTTTCGCAGGACTGACGGCCGGCAGAATACTCGCCGGGTTTGTTGTGGGCAGAACAGGCAACAGGAAACTTGTCTACGCCGGGATGTCCGTCGCCCTTATCGGGGCAGCTTTGCTGGCGGTTGCAAAAAAACCGATTTTTTGCGTTTCATGCGCTGCGCTCATCGGTCTCGGCTATGCGCCGATTTATCCTTGTATGATGCACGAGTCGGCGGCAAGGTTCCCGGGCAGCGCGAACAAAGATATTACCGGCTATCAGGTCGCGGCGGCCGGCTTGGGGGTAGCGGTCATCCCGGTTTCTCTCGGTTACGCTTCGAAATGGCTGACACTTTCCATCATGCCCGCGGGTGTCATCGCGCTGCTTGCTGTTTCGCTGCTGATATTCAGGCGTTTGAATCAAATCACATAACGAAAAGGAGAATCAAATGAAAATCACATTTATGGGTGCGGGAAGTTCTGTTTTCGCGAAGAACGTGTTGGGCGATTCCATGTGTTCCGAAGCGCTCAGGGAAAGCGAAATCGCCTTATACGACATTGACGGCGAGCGGCTCGAAGATTCTTTCATCATGGTCAACGCCCTCAACAACAACATCAATCAAAACAGGGCGAAAGTATCGAAATACCTTGGAATACCGAACCGCAAGGACGCTTTGCGCGGCGCCGATTTCGTCGTCAACGCCATTCAGGTCGGACGTTATGACCCGTGCACCATTATCGATTTTGAAGTGCCTAAAAAATACGGGCTGCGACAGACAATCGGCGACAGTTACGGTATCGGCGGAATATTTCGCGCGCTGCGGACCATTCCCGTGCTGGCGGATTTTGCCCGGGATATGGAAGATGTCTGCCCGAACGCATGGTTCCTGAATTATACCAATCCCATGGCTATGTTATCCGGTTTTATGCAGCGTTATACCGGCATTCAGACCGTGGGGCTCTGCCACAGCGTGCAGGGCTGTTCCAGGGGCCTGCTCAACAACCTTGACATCGATTACGACGAGCCGATCCGTGAAAAAATTGCCGGCGTCAACCATATGGGCTGGCTGCTCGAGATCTACAATGCCGACGGTACGGATTTGTATCCGGAAATCAGAAAACGGGCGACGGCCATCTTGGAAAGCGGTATTACCGACCATCACGATCTGGTGCGTTACGAGTACATACGCCGGCTCGGTTACTACTGTACGGAGTCGAGCGAACATAACGCGGAATACAATAACTTTTTTATCAAAGACAAGCATCCGGAACTCATCGAACGTTACAATATCCCTCTCGACGAGTATCCCAGGCGCTGCATCAATCAAATCGAAAGATGGGAAAAAGATAAGCTGCAGTATGTAACGGGGGATATCAAGCACAGGCGCGGCCATGAGTACGCCTCCTATATTATGGAAGCTATGGTCACCGATGTCCCTTATAAAATCGGCGGCAACGTCATCAATAAAGGGCTTATCGACAACCTTCCGAAAGAGGCCTGCGTCGAAGTGGCCTGCCTTGTCAATAAATACGGGGTTCAGCCCTGTGTACAGGGCCCGTTGCCCCTGCAGCTGGCGGCGATGAATATGACCAACATCAATGTACAGCTTTTAACCATCGAAGCAGCCGTCACGCTGAAAAAAGAGCATATCTACCAGGCGGCTATGCTGGACCCGCATGTTTCCAGCGAGTTGACCATCGACGAAACCGTGGCCATGTGCGACGACCTGATTGCGACCCACGGCGATTGGCTGCCGGAATACCATTGAGGCGAGCGTTCAAATGAGAAAAGATTTTAGTGTCGAAAAAATGCCGGACGAAGTGCTGACCGGCACCAAAGGCTTGCGGGAAGGGCTGCACTACACCCGTGAAAAATTCACGCTGACGAGGAAAATCATCGCCTACAAAACGACCCAGTCGTGGGAAAAAGTGCCTCACTGCGCTTTTACGTATGAACCCGATGCGACCAGGCTGCTCGAAGAATACAAGTCGTTGAAAAAAAACCGTGAAGGCGACGGTGTTCTGACGCTGAATTCGCTGATGATCAGAATTCTGGTTGAAGCCCTCAAAGCGGCGCCTAAATTGAATGCTTATGTCGAGTACAACAAAAAGAACTCCCGGGGTGAAATCGACACCATTCAAGAAATCAATGTGTCCATGCCGATGAAACTTAGCAACGGCTCCACCGTCACGGTAAATCTGCGCGGGTTGGAAAAAATGGACTTGGCTTCTATCGGCGAGCTGGTGAACGACACCAGAAGGCGCGCGGAAAACACAAATTTCGTAGAATTGTATTACAGGGTCGCTGTCAAAGAATTGACGGAGGATTTGTCCAAACTGAAGGTTGCCTCCTTTGTGCGTAAGATATTCGCCGGCAGAATCGGCGCCGATAAAGTCAATCCGCTCAAAGGCGATGAGAAGAAACGTTATTATGCCATCCCTGAAAGCGACCGCCTGGCCATCAAAGACGTCCGCCAGGGCACGGTGGTTATCACCAACATCGGCTCGCTCATTAAAGGCGTCAACGGCATGATGTCGCTGATTGAGATTGTGCCTCCGCAGATTATTGCGTTCGGTATATCGCCGGTGATTGAAAAACCGGGTGCCGCGCAGGACAGTATCCCGGGCAGCCCGATTGAAATGAGGAAATTTCTCCCGATTTGCATGGTCTTTGACCACAGGGCTTGTGATTTCGATGCCCTGGTGCCCTTGCTGGAAAAATTGGAGGAAATTTTCCGGCATCCGGAGATTATTCACTACATGTAACGCTAACATTCAAACAACGCGCAAAGCCCGCCCGGAAACCGACGGACGGGCTTTAATCGTTATTGGAGGAATTTAAACGGGGTGACTGACCGGCAGCACGGCGTCGTTGTCGGGCGTGTCGTCATAAATAATCTGGGCTACAAAGCCCGGGAGGTCCCTTGCGAAATCGGCTCCTTTTGCAAGGCGGCGGACGAGAGGGGCAAGCCGGGCGGTTATCGCCATGACCGCCCGATATTCCGGTGTATCGGGCGAATAATGTTCTGTTCCGGCAAAAACGTTTCGCACAATCTCGACGAGCAGGTCTTTGATGAGAAGGCCTCTTACGCTCTTGTCGATCTTCCGGCGTATGAAAAGCAGCCTTCCCGCTTTCCCAAGCGTCAGTTTCTGCATGATTTTACCCGCGAGCTTGATGGGTGTTTTCAGTTTATAGGCGGTTTTACGGTCCATGCTGAATCCGCCGGCCAGATCGGCAAAATGGTCGAAGTCATACGCCATCGAATCAAAAATGTCATTGATGAGAAAGTCAAACCGATCGCGCAGATATTCTTGCGGATCTTTGCCTTGAAAATCCCAGTCAAAGCTGTCGAGTTTCTCCGTCTTCACCGTCAAGGCGTTTGCATCAAGCGTGACCTTGCGAATCGGAGTCGGGTATCCCGCCAAAGAACCCGTATTGATGTCCCAGATCGTATTTCCTTTTTCGGTTGTTTTGCAGCCGATGTTTTGCATGTGTGAGTGCCCTGTGAAAATAAACTCAAGATACGCGTCGGCGAAAACGGTTGACATTTTTTCATAATCGCCGAGCATATCCCTCTTACTGAATACCGGGTAAATCGGCGAGGGCGGCAGTACGGGATGATGCGACATGGCGAAGATGTAATTTCCACTCTCCCGCGCGGCTTTGATCTGGTCCAAAATCCAAGCCAAATGGCTGTCGTCGTACCCGCAATAGCTGCGTCCGTTCCCGTCATCGTTAAGGCACAGCAGCCTGTAGCCCGGAGCAAGTTGAACGACATAGGAGAGATTGTCGCCCAGATATTCGGCGATAGCTTCGCGAAAACCGAACGCTTCATACAAACCGCGCAGCATTGCGCGGGAGGTGCCGCCTTCGCTGACGGCTGTTTTCCCTTCCTGTTCGCCGTCGGGCCTGTAAGTATAGTCATGCGTCGCCGTGATCAGATACACTCTTTTACCGGCTTGCTGCAGTTTATTAAGTTTTTCGATCAACTCGAGGTGGCTTGCCATCTCGCCGTTGTTGCTTAGATCTCCGGCGATCAGAACAATATCGATTTCGGATTGCGCTGCGAATTTTTCAAAAGCCGCGTCAAGAATTGCGCCGGTCTCGTTAAGGCATTTCTGGTCCTGATGTTCTGAATACCCGAGGTCCTTGACGGCGTAATGATGCGTGTCCGTTATCAAATAAAACTTCAGTTCTCCGTTCACCGCGCGCCTCCTTGCAGAAAAAGGCGAATCGTGGTATCGAGCCGCGATTCGCACGTATCCGCTGTTTACAGACCGGTCTTTTCGCGGATATACTTTCTCGCCAGGCAGGCATATTCGAATGGATTGGCAATCGCCGGATCCTGTTCCGCCTCCACAACAATCCAGCCCTCGTAGCCGTTCGATGCTAGGATATCGAAGTCTTCGGTGAAGTCGTAATCTCCGTCGCCGGGCACCGTAAAACAGCCGTGGCGGACACTTTCGAGAAAACTGTAATCATTGGCGCGCGCATTTTCAAGCGCCGCATAACGAATACCTTTGACATGAACATGTTTTGTCCTGTTGACATATTTTCTCAGTACCGCTCTGGAATCTTCCCCGGCAAAGGCAAAGTGGCCGGTATCATAAAGAAGGTACACAAGATTCGGATCGGTCATCTCCATTAGTCTGTCGACTTCCGCCGCGGTCTGGACGCCTGTGCCCATGTGATGATGAACCGTGAAATACATGCCCTTGTCGCGCGCCAGCGAGCCCATGGCATTGAAACCTTTCGCAACGGCAGCCCACTGATCCTCAGTATAGACAGGTTTATTGCGGAAAATACTGACAGGTTTGCCCTGGATGCTGTTGCCTTGTTCGGAAGCGCCGATCACTTTCGCGCCGAGGTCATAGAGGAAGTTCATATGCTTGATGAACGCTTCAATAGTCGCTTCATAACCGGCCGATAACAGCGTTGAAGAAAACCAGGCGTTGCACACACGCAGTCCGCGCACTTCGAGCTTGTGCTTGAGCGTCGGCACATCCTTCGGGTATTTGTTGCCGACCTCGCAACCGGTGAACCCGGCAAGCGCCATTTCACTGACACACTGCTCGAAGGTGTTTTCGCCTCCGAGATCCGGCAAATCGTCATTGGTCCAGCCAATGGGCGCGATAGCCAACTGCACTTTGTTTTTGTCTAACATCGTTTTCCCTCCGTAAAATATTTGAGGCGCACAAGCCGCTTGAACAGCTTAATAAAGCCTTGCTTTTGCGATATTATCGCACATCATTTCGTGCGCGGTTTGCACCGATTCGCTGTCAGACACACCGGGCACACCGACACGCCACCAGGCGCCGTAGCCGCCGCTCATGCTTTTATGTGCGACTTTAATATCGAAAAGCACGGTTTTGGTTTCCGATTTTGAGGCGACGAGCGCTTGCATCAATTCGTGCGGGGTGGTGACCGTATAGGCTTTGCAACCGTATCCTTCGGCTATTTTCGCAAAATCGACCGGTAGAATTTCACCGTCAAGCAAACCGGTTTGTTCGTTGCGCCGGGTGAATCTTGTGCCGAATGTTTCGATTCCCTGGCTGTTTTGCAGGTTTTCTATACAGCCCCAGCCCTGGTTGTCAAACAGCATGATGTTCAGTTTGAGGCCCTCTTGCAGAGCGGTAAATATCTCGCTGTGAAGCATCAGAAAACTGCCGTCTCCCACCATGGCGTATACTTCGCGCTGAGGGCAGGCCATTTTGACGCCTAACGCTCCGCAAATCTCATATCCCATGCAGGAGAAACCATATTCCATGTGATAGGTATCCGGCACGACGGCGCGCCAGAGCCGTTGCATGCATCCCGGCAGGCTGCCGGATGATCCTACTGTTACCGAATCGGGTTCGATAACGCTGTTGATAACGCCAAGCGCACGCGTTTGAGAAAGGGAGCCGGGAATGTCGACAGAATAATTGCGGTCCATTTCAGCAAGCCATGCTTCCTTTGCCAGCGAAATTTCATCTCCCCACCCCGAACGGTAAGCTGTTTCGCCCAGCATGCCGGTCAGGTCGAGCAACGCCTCTTTTGCATCCGCCACGATGTGGACCGAATCCATTTTCATCGCGTCGAAAGCGCAAAGGTTGATGCTGAGAATCCTGACTTTCGGATTTTTGAAACCCGATTTTGAGGAGGTAGTGAAGTCCGTCAGTCTCGAACCGACACTGATAATCAGGTCGGCGGCCTCCGCGATTTCGTTGGCTGCCGCGCCTCCCGTCACGCCAATCCCGCCGAGATTCAGCGGATGATCCCATTTCAGCTGGCCTTTGCCTGCCTGCGTCTCGGCGAAGGGAATGTGGAAACGCTCGGCGAAGAAGAGAGCCGTCTCGGAAGCTTCCGAATAGCGGGCGCCGCCGCCTATAACCATCAGCGGTTTTTCGGAGGACCGGATCAGTTCAACAGCCTCTTTCAGCTCATGCTCGCACGGCGGACGCCTGCCGATATGCCAGACTCTTTTGTCAAGAAAATAATCAGGATAGTCAAATGCCTCTGCCTGGACATCCTGCGGCAGAGCGATGCAGACGGCGCCGGTTTCTGCCGGATCCGTGAGTACGCGCAAGGCGTTGAGCATCGCGGTCATCAGGTGTTCCGGGCGCTCAATCCTGTCCCAGTAGCGGCACACCGGCTTGAAGGCGTCGTTTGCCGTTACAGCATATTGTGTGGGCTGCTCAATCTGCTGAAGTACGGGGTCGGGCTGTCTGCACGCGAAAGTGTCGCCCGGAAGCAGCAGCAGCGGTATGCGGTTGACTGTTGCGGTTCCGGCCGCGGTAACCATATTGAGGGCTCCCGGTCCGATAGACGATGTGCACGGCAGAATAGCCCGGCGGTTCTTCTGCTTTGCGTAAGCGATGGCGGCATGGGCCATGCCCTGTTCGTTATGGCCCTGATAGAACTTAAGCCGTGTGTCTCCCTGCGCGAGCGCCTGCCCGACGCCCAAGACACAGCCGTGGCCGAAAATGCCGAATATGCCTTCAACAAACTTTTCCTCTTTCCCGTCAAAGGAAACATATTGCCGGTCAAGAAAGCGAAGCAGAGCCTGCGCCATGGTTAACTTCATCGAATTGACCTCCTTATTTATCGGGCCAGATGGACGCGTCCGGATTTTTGACCCATTCGTGCTGCGTAACAAAAACAGGCTGAATATATGGTTCGCCGTCAAGGTGGCGGATAACCCAAAGATACCACATCGCATAACCCGGCGCGGCGGCTTGTGGATGTGTTTCATTCTCCACGATAAAAACGGTGGAGTTATGTTTCACGACAGCCGCATTGTCGCCTAACTGGCAGATACCGTAACCGTTCGCCGGCATAAATTTGTAAAAATAAATCTCCGGTTGCGGATGGTGATGCGGCGGATAACTGGACCATTTCCCGGGGAATGTGACAACCTCGCCGAGCACGAGATTGGATAGGGGAGCATTGGATTTATCGAACACCGTGCGCACAATCCTCGTGGAAGTCTCCTTCATCGTACCGGCTCCGCGCATCTCGTCGGCGCACTCCTCGGGCCGATATAATCTGGCGGGGAAGTTGCGGGCGTTCTCTACGGCATGATATGACAGTTCGCTGTCTTTGAGGGCTGTTATTGTGACCGGGATACCTGCGGGCACGTGAAGGACCCATGGCGCGTCGTCAAAGCAATTGCCGCGTTTTGCGGATGCGTTGAAACTTTCCCAGTGAAAGTCAACTTCGCCGCCGATAAGCAAAAAAGCTCTTTCCAGATTTTGGGCATCGCGATTGGTTTCGCCGTTTTTCATGCGGAGAATGCCGAAATCCATCTGTGCGCCGTTGCCGTCATTGATGGACGACAGCGGCGTGAATCCGAAAGGGAACTGGGCGGGACCGTTGATATGCATTTGCTTTAATTCTCCAATACAGCTTTATCAATATCGTCGAATTCCGGCAGCGGCCTGCCGGCGAGACATTCGGCCAGTTTTCTGATAACCTGCGCGTTGTCCGGGCCTGCCAGCGTCGGAATACTCCGCATCATGGCCTGACTGCCGTCGCTGCGTAAAAAGACGCCGTCTTTTGCCGGAGCCGGGCAAAGGGGTATAAATATATCGAAGTCGTTATCCGGACGATCTGCGGCCAAGACGGCCTTGAAACTGCAGGGCGGATACGGGGCATCGGGATGTCCGCCGATAAACACAACCGTGTCAAATCGTTCTGCGTCTTCCAACCGAAAACGGCCGACTCCGAGTTTTTCACGCAGGAACCAACAGCTCGCAGACTCGTAAAACGCCCCGGAAAACAGCCTGGATACTGTTTCTTCGCGAAGCGGAATATTCTGCGCGCCAATGAGAGGTTTTGAGCAGTCGGCAAAGGCATACACCCGCTGTGTCCCAAGCGCAAAGCGCGCAAATAAAACGGCGGCCCGGGCTTCCTGCGCCGTTATTCTCTCCGAAATCAATACGGCCCTTTGCCGATCCCGGCCGTCCGCGGACATTCCTTTCAGCCGGTCAGCGACGGCTTTCAAAGCGTTCTCGGTACGGATTTCAATAATATTGCCGTCAGCGGTCTTGACGGCCGCCGTTGCGCCCAGTTTCGCCAGCTCAGCCGAAAAGCCGAACCTCCCTTGAGGACAAAGGGCGGGAGTGCCGGGCGCGGGCAATACCCTGTTTACGGTTTTGCCGGCAAAGCGGTATTCAACCCCGCATAAAGCCGCGCAGCCGTCGCATACGGAATGGACCGCCTCCTCTTCCAGCGGAACATTTTTAACTCCCGGATAGACTTCGCGCAGCGCACCGGTCGGGCATAAAGCGGCGCATTGGCCGCAGTAAATGCATCCGGTCGTATCCAGAGGACGCCTGAACTCCGGGGCGATGACCGTCTCGAATCCGCGTCCGACGAGGCCCAGGGCGGAAATACCGAGCTGCTGAGCGCATACCCTAACGCACAGGCCGCATAAAATACATTTGCCCTCGTTGTATTCCAGCAGTTCCCGCGAACGAACAGACTGCGCCGAGCGTTTACTGCCTGCGTATGATTCGGGCGACGCTTCCATCCGCAAAGAGTAATTCAGCAGTTTGCATTCAAAGAAGTCCTGGCAGCCGCATTCCAGGCATCTGGACGCTTCGGCAACGGCATCCGCTTCCGTGAAAGCGGAAACGACCTCGTCAAAACAACTTTTTCTGCTTTCCGGCTCCGCGACTTGATAGGAACTCCGCGGAACCTTTTCGACATCGGCGTAATCTTGAGCATAGACGCTTCGCTTGACATATTGCGGTTCCCGGTAAACCGCTTGACTGCCTCGCAGATAAGCGTCGATGACTTTGCTGGCTTTTTCCGCTTCGCCGATCGCGGCGATTGCGATATCGGCGCCCGCGTTGGTGGCGTCGCCGACGGCAAAAACTCCCGGAAGAGAGGTGCGAAAAGACGAAGCGTCGGCTGCGATGGTATTGTATTTCGTCTTTTCGAGCGTTTCGAGCCCTGTATTTTCATTGGATTGACCGATGGCTATAATCACCATATCCGCCTCAAGAAACTCATAAGCGCCGTCAATCGGGACCGGTCTGCGCCTTCCGCCGGCGTCGGGCTCCCCGAGTTTCATTTTCTGCAGTTGAAGGCCGGCAACCGTATCCGCGTTGCCCTTGACTTCGACGGGGTTGGATAAAAAACGGAAAACGACGCCCTCTTCTTCCGCTTCCTCAATTTCATTTTCTTCAGCAGGCATCTCTTTGCGTGTTCTTCTATAGATGACATGGACTTCTTTGGCGCCTAATCTGACCGCCGTTCGGCAGGCGTCCATAGCGGTGTTGCCGCCGCCGCAAACAGCGACTCTGCGCCCCTCGACTTCCGATGTGCCTAACGCGACGTTTCTTAGGAAGTCGATGCCGCCGATAACGCCCTGAAGCTCTTCGCCCGGGATATTCATTTTGGTGCTCTGCCATGCGCCCGTAGCGACCACAACAGCGTCATGGCCGTTTCGTATTTCTTCGAGGGTGATATCCGCGCCGATTTTCACGCCGTTAATGAATTCGACGCCAATCTTTCGGATCGGCTCGATTTCCATATCGAGAATCTTTTTAGGGAGACGGTATTCGGGAATCCCGTAACGGAGCATGCCGCCCATCTGCGGCATCATGTCGTAAACACGTATTTTATGCCCTGATTTCGCAAGAAACCAGGCGGCCGTGAGCCCGCCGGGCCCGCCGCCGATGACGGCGACCCGCTTGCCGCTGGGAGGCGGCGGTATCGCCGGCGTATCGGGTTGGTTGAACAGGATATAATCGCCTGCGAAACGTTTGAGCGCGGCGATCGCGACAGGCTGTTCGACCAACGCCCTGCGGCAGGCCGTCTCGCAGGGATGCGGACAGACTCTGCCGATAGATGCGGGGAAGGGCAGGATTTTTTTAATCAGGCGGGCCGATTCAAGATATTCCCGATTGGCGATCAATCCCACATAGCCCTGGCAGTCCGTGCCCGCGGGGCAGGCGAGCATGCAAGGCGCTCTGCAGTCGCCCGTATGGTCGGACAGCAGCAGCTCCAAAGCGCACTTGCGGGAAGACAGAACACGCGGCGTGTCGGTGACAATCTCCATGCCTTCCGTAACCGGCGTCGAGCAGGAACGAATCAGTTTGGTGCTGCCTATCTGTTCGACAACGCACAGACCGCAGGCGCCGAAAACATCGACTCTTCCGTCATGGCAAAGGGTCGGTATTTCGATGCCGCAGGCGCGGGCCGCGTCGAGAACCGTCGCACCGTCGCGGACCTTACATTTTACTGTGTCGATTGTACATTGGATCCATTTGCTCATAAACGCGTCTGCCCGACCTATCGTTAAAATATTTCAACAGCTGAGAATTTACAAACCTGTCTGCACCGATCGCATTTGATGCATTTCTGTTCATCGATGGTATGCGCCTCTTTGACCTTCCCCGTAATCGCCGAAACGGGGCATTTCCTGGCGCACAGGGTACAGCCGGTGCATGCAAGCGGGTTGATTCGATAAGAAATCAGCGCTTTGCATTCGTGAGCCGGACATCGTTTTTCTTGAATATGCGCCTCATACTCGTCGCGGAAGTAACGTATTGTGGTCAGGACGGGATTCGGGGCAGACTGCCCAAGCCCGCAGAGAGAACCCGCTTTGACTTCAAGCGAAAGATTTTCCAATAAATCGATGTCGCCCTGCCGTCCCTGCCCGGCTACGATTCGGTCGAGTATTTCCAATAGCCGCTTGGTTCCGATGCGGCAGTGCACACATTTTCCGCAGGATTCTTTTGCTGTAAAGTCCAGGAAAAACCTCGCCATCGCCACCATGCAGGTGCTTTCGTCCATCACCACCATACCGCCGGAGCCCATAATGGCTCCGGTGGCGCAAAGCGCGGCGTAATCGATGACCGTGTCAGCCATCGAAGCGGGAACGCAGCCGCCCGAAGGGCCGCCGAGCTGAACGGCTTTCCAGCGCTTGCCGTCGCGAATGCCGCCGCCGATGTCCATAATCACTTCGCCGAGGGTGCTGCCCATTGGAATTTCGACCAATCCGCCTCTTTTCACCTTGCCCGTAATAGCAAATACTTTCGTGCCTTTGCTCCCGGCGGTGCCCAGAGCGGCAAACGCGCTGCCGGAATTTTGGATGATCCATGGCACATTCGCGAAGGTTTCGACATTATTGATATTCGACGGTTTGCCCCAAAGGCCGACTTGCGCAGGATAAGGCGGCTTTAATCTCGGCATGCCGCGGTGGCCCTCAATCGATTCGATGAGGGCCGTCTCTTCTCCGCACACAAAGGCGCCGGCGCCCTGTTTGATGGCAATCTCGCAGGAAAAACCGGATCCGGAAATATTTTTTCCGACAAAGCCAGCGGCGGACGCCTGGTCAAGAGCAGTTTGAAGCCGTTTGACGGCCAGCGGATACTCCGCCCGGACGTACACATAGGCTTTACTGCAGCCGATTGCATAAGCGGCAACCAGCATTCCCTCAATCAGACTGTGCGGATCGCCCTCGATAACAGCCCGGTCCATAAAGGCGCCCGGGTCGCCTTCGTCCGCATTGCAGATTAAATATTTTTCATCTCCGCTGCTTTTTCTCGCCGCTTCCCATTTGAACCAGGTTGGAAAACCTGCGCCTCCTCTTCCCGCAAGGCCGGACATTTTAATCTCCGCAATCACATCTTCGGGCGGGAGGGAGACCGCTTTGACAACGGCCTGATATCCGCCGGCAGCGAGGTAGTCTTCTATATGTTCCGGATTGATCAAGCCACAGTTGCGAAGCGCGATGCGGGTTTGTTTTTCAAGGAATTCGGCGTCTCCGGCGCTGATGAGCAAATCGCTCAGGCTGCTTTCGTCGCTGCCGGAAAGATACCGTAAAAGGCCGCCGATGTTATCTTCATTAACCTTGACAAGCCTGAGCAGTCCGTTCTCCGTGTAAAGGTCGATAATCGGTTCCAAAAAACACATGCCGATACAACCCGCCACACCCAGCGAGATGTCTTCGCTGTTTTGGCCGATATATTTTTCCAGTATCCGGTGAATCTTACCGGCACCGGCGGCCAGGCCGCAACTACCTTCACCGACAATGATCTTCACGACGCGTTCTCCCTGATGGCGGCTATAATGGAAAGCACCTTTTCTTTGGTCAGATTGCCGTATGTTTCGCCGTTAATCATCATAGCGGGTGATAAACTGCAGCAGCCGAGGCAGGCGACGCTTTGTATGGTGAAAAAACGGTCTTCGGTTGTCTCGCCGTCGTCGATGCCGAGTTCCTCCGACAGTGTCTGTAAAATATCGGACGAACCGTTAACATGGCAAGCCGTGCCGTCGCAGACCATGATGACAAACCGGCCCGCAGGTTTCAACCGGAACTGTTTGTAAAACGTAGCCACTCCGTACACTTCCGTCAGCGGTACGCCCAGCACGCTCGCGACAGCCTCAAGGGCATTTTCCGGCAAATAACCGTAATACTCCTGAATCTGCTGCAGGACAGGGATTAAACCGCCGCGCAGCGAAGCGGTTTGCGTCAGCATTTGCTTCACGGGCGAAAGGTCGAAGATAACATCATTGCTGTTCGGATGCTGCATAAGACAACCTTATTGTGATAATATTTTATTATTATACACAACACATAGTACGCTTTCAACTCCGAACCACGATATTTTGTTTGATATATTGCTTTCGTCGATTGTAAATTCAACTGCACCGGTGAAGAAAACTGCTGGTGGAAGATATTGCTTTGGATTTCCGGAATGAAGCGAAGCGGAATGGAGGGAATCCAAAGCGCGGCGCGCTTGCCGTGGCGCTTA
>JAKJCA010000041.1 GCA_022706685.1 Bacillota bacterium | reverse complement strand
TCGGCGGCATCAAAAATGGCCTGTACAAACGCCGGCTGCCGATGATCATCGCCATTATGATTCAGGAGACGCTGTTCATGTTCGTCTTCGGTATCCGTCGCGTCATCCCGCAGGAGATGTACAACGAGGCGATGGATTACTGCGAGTGGAAAAACGGTTACCGTACCGAGGGCATGACATCGGTCGCGCGGGGTTTGGCGTCGAAACTGGTTTCGGTCTTCGGCTCGTCGCTGCGTTCCCTGCTGATGAAAGGCTTCGGTTATGTGCAGGGCGCCGGCTACCTCAAACAGTCCGACCGCACCAAATATTTCCTCTTCGCCATGAGCACGGTCATTCCTTTTGTCACCGGTTCGCTGGGCATTATCCCTAAACTGTTTTACAACCTCACCGGCAAGAGGAAGGAAATGATGTACGCCGACCTTGCAGCCAGGCGCGCCAAAGTCTCCAAGGAGGCCTCGGCCGGCGACGCGGAATCCATCGCCAAAGCCGCCGAAGCGCAGAAGCATTTAGAAAAATAAAACCCTTATATCTATACCGGCATTACCTTGGTTCGCAAAATGATTGACATGATTATAGAATTGTGTTAAAATAAATTACAATTTGTTTCATTTTATTAACCGTGAATGCTGCCGCAATCCAGATGGGAGGCAGCCGAATGAAAAGAAAAGTGCTTTCATTATTCATAGCCGCCGTTTTTTTCCTTGCGCTGTCACCTCATTTGAATTTGACCGCGCAAGCACTCGAAAATGGCGGCTTTTTATTTGAAATCAACGGCTCAACCGCTGTTATCACCGGTTATTCGGGACCCGAAAACAACATCACGATTCCCGAGATAATTGGCGAATACCCTGTTACTGCCATTGCGCGCGGCGCGCTTACCGGTGGAGACTTGACGAATGTCTATATTCCCGCGTCTGTTAGTCAGATTGGCGACAACTACTGCACGTGGGGGAGCGATATTATCTCGACTGCCGAGATTGTAGTGGACGAGGAAAATCAGCAGTATTCCAGCAAGAATGGTGTGCTTTATAACAAAGAAAAAAGTATTCTCCTTGAATGCCCAACCGGTAAAAGCGGTACCTTTGTCATTCCTGCTTCTGTAAACATTATTGGCGCACAGGCTTTCGCTCAGTGTGTATACTTGACGCAGATTATCTTGCCTGGCAGTCTGATTACTGTCAATCCGTACGCATTCGCCGGCTGTATCGGCTTATCGTTAGTAGATCTAAAAAATACGCAGAGTTTGTGCCTTCACGCATTTGATAATTGCCTGAACCTTGAGGAAGTCTCATTCGCCAATATTTATCTGATTGACGAGAGGGTATTCTGCGGTTGCGGCATCGCACGGCTGATTTTTCATTGCAACGCACCGCCGATGGTACATGAATACGCGTTTGATGGTAATACCGGTTTGACTGTTTTTTATTACAACAACGCATCTGGTTTTGCGAATTCATGGAACGGCTTGCCAACACAACAACTTGTGGCTCCATATGCAGATGCGCCGATAGGTGCTGTAACGGTATTTGACACTGACAGGGGTTTTATATATGGTCTCGAACCGGCGCTCACGGTAACCTGTTTTGAAAACAGCTATGTTCAGATAAATGGCAATGCGAGACTTGTTTATGAAGGGGTATTTATGCCGGCGCTTGGCACAGGCTGTGCTGTGAGTGTGATAGACAATGAAACCGAAGCGGTTTTAGAGGAGTACTCAATCATTATTTTCGGAGACTCGAACGGCGACAGTAATATTGATACGAGCGATGCCGGCTTAATTGTGGATTATGAAAATTTTTTCATCCAATGGGATCCGTTTGAGGATTCTGCGTTTTTAAAGGCAGCTGATGTCAACGGTGACGGCAATATCGATACAGGCGATGCCGCTGTCATCGTAGATGTGGAAAACTTCTTATTGACCATCAATCAGATGAACGGCCTGGCAGTGCCGTGCTGACTTTTCAGAGATATCTGAGCCGCTCCCGGGGTCAAAATCATAACCGGAAGCGGTTTGTTTCATACTTTGCCTTTTATACAGCAGTTTTCTTTGACAATCGATGAGAATACAGGTTAAGATAGGGAAAATGATTATTCTACATGCTTAATTGTCAAGTTCATACTGGATGTTTTCTCGACAATTTTCGCCCTAAAAGATCTTGCTGTTTCGGGGATTACAACTTCTCTGCAGAGTAATCCGACGCCCGGAGATTACCGCGGCTTGATCGTGCCAGGCGACGGATTTGCGGAATCGGGCGCATCCGGCTCGACCGCCGATGCTTTGGTGTCCGTTTACTTCTGTTTTGAATCCGTTTATTCCCGCAATGGCTCGGTTTTAGCACCGGTGGACGCTTTTGTATGGGAACGATATGGTAAAAGAATAAAGAATGCTTGTTCATTGAATTAAAATCAAAAAGCATATAAATCGCTGGCAAATATATGGAAACCGAATAAGCCATGACAAAGAGTGTATCCAAAAAGGAACGCGTCGCTTTCTATTTCGCGGCCAGCCTGCGGGATATGTCCTACGCGCTGGCCGGCGGTTACCTGACGCTGTTTTATGTAGACATTATGGGCTTTGCCGGCACGGCGTCGCTGCTGATCATCCCCATCATCACCAGAGCCTGGGACGGCGTCAACGACCCGCTGCTGGGCGCCTATTTTGACCGCCGCCCCTTCAGCAAAGAAAAAGCGCGCCCCGTCTTCAAGGTCACCGCATTGCCTGTTTCCATCCTGCTGGTTTGCCTGTTCTGGGCGCCCCGTTTTTCAGCGAACCCCCAACTGGATTATTTGTTCAAATGCGTCTTCGCAGTGGTCACCTATTGCCTGTTTGAGGCGATGCACACCATCAACGGCACCGCTTTCATGTCACTGTACAACTCCATATCGGCCGACCCGGACGAGCGTACGGAGATCATCTCGGTTTCCCGCCTGTTTTCCATGGCGGGCACGGGCATCGTCTTCGGCGGGATTCCGATTCTCCTGGGCCGGTTCGAAAACGACAACGTCGCGGCGAAAAAGTGGATTTACCTCGGCTGCGCCTGCCTGGTGTCGCTGTTTTTCCTGCTTTACAACTTTTTGATGATCCGGTATGTGCGCGAGCGCGTCGTCATCCCGCCGCCAGAGAAACAGCGGCTCCTTCCGATGCTCAAACGTTTCGCGCAAAACAAACTTCTGCTGCTGATGATCGCAAGCAACTGCATCGGCAACCTGATCAACACCGGTACGATTTATCTCTATTTCTACACCTACAACATGGGCAACCCCGCGCTGCAGACGGTGGCCTATGCGCTGACGCTGCCGGCCTTCGTCGCCGGCTCGCTGCTAGTGCCGCGCCTGACGCGGCGTTTTGAAAAGCGCACGATTATGGTCGCCTGCTGCCTGATGATGGTAGCCGTCAACGCGCTGTATCTGACGGCGGGCTACCGGCCCGCGCTGTGGCTGGTGGCCGCCGCGCTGTTCCTCAACAACCTGCCGTTCAGCGTCAAAGCCACGCTCTATTGGGATATGGTGGCCGACAGCGTCGATTACGCGGAGTGGCGGACCGGTTACCGCAACGACGGCATGGTCTACTCCATCGAGGGCTGCGCGGGCAAGATCATCGGCGCGGTCGGCGCAATGTTTACGGGCGTCGTGATATCGGCCATCGACTTTGTGCCCAACGCTCTGACTCAGAGCGTCGCTACGATGAAGGGCTTGTTTTACATTCCCGTCGCGGTGACGATTGTCACGACGCTGCTGTCAGCCGTGCCCTATTTCTTCTATGACCTCGACAGGCATAAATACGAAAAGATTCTGGAGGATTTGGGATTGCGCAGGCAATCCCGGACAGCGCCGGACAGCGCGCGGGCGGACGGCTGACCGCGCGCGGATACATCCCGCCAGCTCAGGAAAACGGAGGTGTTGTCGATGATGTACTTCTTAGCCAGGTTGTGCTCTGTTGTCACCGCCGCGGTGCTTTTCACGGTATCCGTCCTGGGCGGACTTTTCGGCTTCGGGGCCGAAAAACGGTATTTCGACTCTCTGAGCGAAACGCAGCTCAACGCGGTTCTCGACCGCGCGGTCAGCCATTTTTATTTTCACTCGATGGATGAGCGCTACCTCGCCGCGAGCAAAAAGTTTGTGCTCGAAACCGGGGCGAAATACATCGCGCGCGCGAACACCATGTGGGTGATGTACAGCACGGACGCCGCTCTGATTGCCCGCCAAGCGGCGGTTATCGCGGATGTCCACGCGTCCGACCCGGAAATCATTTTTGAGGCCTGTATTTTTGAAACAGTATACACGTCCGTGGAAGAAATACCGATTCCGGCTTATGTTTTCGAGGCGTTCGGCCTTAAACCGGAAAACCGCTGTTTCGATTATGAATCGATGATTTTCAAAAACGGCAAGTATGTCGACCAATGGTGTCCGGGCGGCAGCGTGCCGGACATAACCAGAATCGAAACGCAGATGTTTTTCTACTACCGGGCGACACTGTTCATCGACGCCGGCTTTGAAGCGCTGCACATGGGGCAGATTCACCTGTACGCGTCGGCGGATAAAAACTATAAAACCACAACCGGGCTATATAATATGATCCGCACCTACGCCGCCTCGCACGCCCGCCGCGGCTGGGTGCTGCTCAACGCCCATACGCACGGCGATTACGGCGCAGACGGCCTGCTGCTTTTTGACTTCCATACTTTCCCTTCGAGGGTCAATGAACCGAAAGGTTCCGTCGCCCACCCGGCATCGGCCGGCGCCCCCCAGCGCGCGATATACGGCGTCAACGAACTCGATTCGATTTACGGCAAGAGCAGGGGCGGTATGACGCATGCCGGCTGGTTTACCGGTATGCTGCCCTACCTGGTCGAACTCGATAACTGGGCGGGGTATGACCCTTCTTTGCTGGACAAACCCGACCGCGGCACGATTTGGACCTGGGGTTTTGATGAAATCAGCTGGTTCGCCAACCAGCCCTCCGCTTATCAGCGTGAATTTCTCTTGTACGCCCACGATTGGGTAACACAAGTGGACGGCTCCAAAGGCCACATCGCCATGCCCGGGACGCGCGGAGCGGCTATAAAAACCGGTGACGCGGTGACGCAGTCGACTTTCTTGCCCTTTATGCCTGCCGATTACCCAGGCGGTTCGGGCGTCCAGGCATTCATTCAAGAGGTTTGGTCGTCCTGATAAGGAGGCGCAATGATGGAAGTGAGCCGTTACTATACCTTCGGGAAAAAGATACTGATCAATCTGATTACCGGCGGCATGGGCCTGGTCTATATCGTTGTGTCCAGCGCCTTGATGAAGTTTTATACGGATGTCGTCGGCTTGACCCCGGCTGCTTACGGGGTTGTCTTCCTGATTTTCAGCATTTGGAACGGCATCAACGACCCTATCCTCGGCTATTGGGCGGACAGGAGGCCTTTCCGTCCGGGGAAAGGGAAATACGCGCCGCTGATCCGCTGGGCGATTCCGGTCATCGGCGTCATGATGTTTTCCGTTTTTATCGCCTCTCCCGGCTGGAACGATATCTTTACGGCCGTTTACCTGCTGGTGCTTCTGGTTGCCTACGAAGGGTTTAAAGCCCTTTTGGATGTCAGCTTCACCGCTTTCAAAATCAATACGTTCCTGTCGATGAAAGAACGCACGCAGGTGCAGGTCATCGGCACTTATATGAGCATGATTCCGGTATTCCTGGGCGGCATGATACCGGTGTGGTTCCTTACCGGGGAATTCAGCCGCTTTACCATCGTCGCCATTTTTTCGGGCGCTGTGGCGTTTGGGCTCATCATTGCGGGCGTCGGTTCGCGTTATGTCAAGGAAGACCCGGTTTTCTACGAACACATGGAAATGGCGCAAGGCGGCAGAGATTTCGTGCAGCTATTCTTGAGCCTGGTCAGGAATAAATCGTTTTTAATCTTTATCAGCGCGTTGATTTTAATCAATACGGCTACCGGCAATTATTTCGTCGGCTATCTTTACTACATGGATAATGTCCTGCTCGTCGAGGGGTTGAAGGCGACCGTCCCCGACGTGCTTACGGGCGTCGCGCAGATGCTGACGCTGCCGCTGATTGTGATGGCCGTTAAAAAATACGGCTCAAAAAATGTGTATGCCACAGGGATGCTGATTGCCGTTGCCGGGCACGCGGTGCTGTCGCTGCCGATCAATTACTGGATCGCCGCGGCGACGTATATCGTCATTTTAATCGGCTATGGTTTCAGTTCCGCCCTCCTGTCGCCGCTGCAGGGTCTCGTGATTGACGATATTGAACTCAAGACCGGTAAAAGGCAGCCGGGGACCATCAGCGGCATGATGTCGGTATTTATGACGATCGCGGCAAGCATTCAGCCGCTCATCCTCAGCGCTCTGCTGACGGCGGCCGGTTATGCCGGTTCGGTGAAACAGCAGACGCCGGAGGTTGTGCGCGCCATCCGCCTCGGGACCGGGATTATCCCGGCTTTGATTCTGCTGACCGGAATTCTCATTTTTTACACCTTGCCGATCAATCACAAACGGGAGCTGGAAATTCAGAAAGCGATGGAATCCATTCACGCGGTCAAACAGGAAGAAACCGCCCCGGCCGAATGAACCGAAGGCGCATACAAGGCGAAAATCCGCGCGGCGCCAAACAATAACGGCTTGCATCTGTATGGACTGAAAATTGAAAATGATGTAAGATTCACAGCGATACCCTGTTCAAACCATGATGGTTGCCATTATGAACTGTAGAAAAAGGACGGCTGCGCGGCCTGCGCGGGAAACCGTCGATTCTGTTGAAGGAGTGCTGACCATGGACCCGAAAGTATTGATATCCAAAGCGGCAAAAAAGTATGCGGGTGTTTCGGCGGTAAAACGCAAAATGCTCAAGGAATCGCCGCCCATCCCCAAAGCATCTTTTGACTGCCTTAAAAAGCCGAAGGCCGAGTATTTCACCGCCGGTTTCGGCAAGCAGAGGATAATCCCGCCCGATTTGATGCGGCGGAAGTATTATGTCGCGGGCTACAACTGCTGGAATCCGGTCAAAGGCGTGCTGGATGTGCCGCACGCGCACGCCCTTTGGCTCGACGATCATTCCGGCCGGGGCGGCATCCTCTTTGTCTCGCTCGACAATGTCGGTATGCTGAGAAAAGATGTTTTGGCGGTTAAAAAGACGATGGAGGGCTTCAAACGCGAAACCGGATGCCGCAGCATCAGCATTGTCAGCACGCACAACCACGCGGGCATCGACACCATGGGCCTTTGGGGGCCGCTGCCGCTGACGGGCCGGAACCCCGCTTATATCCAAGTCGTCTTTGAAGCCATCCGCGCGGCGGCGAAGCAGGCCTACGAGGACCGGCGCGAAGGCTCGCTCTACCTCGGCTCGGTGGAAGTTGAGGGCATGCAGAACGACCACCGCCTGCCCGAGGTATATTCCAAAACACTCACCCGCCTGCGCTTTGTGCCCAACGACGGCACACGGGAGATTTACTGGATCAATTTTGCCGCGCACTCAGAGTCGCTCGGCGGCGACAATTCCCTGGTCAGCGCGGATTTCCCCGGATATCTGCGCAAAGAGATTCTTGAGCGGACCGGAGCCGAGACGGTCTATTGCGTCGGCGCCATCGGCGGTATGATCAGCATGGACAGAATCGGCGAAGACCGGGTCGAATCAACCAAACAGATCGGCAAGAACCTTGCCGGCTTCGCGCTGTCCGTCACCGGCGAGAAGAAGCTCGAGCCTGTCATCAACCTGCTTACGCAGGAGTTTTACGCCGAAGTGGATAACTATGTGCTCATGGTGGCGACCAAAATCGGCATCCTGCAGGCCGACCGCTATTATTCGAAATCCGCTCCCTACGGTCATATGCTCAAGAGCGAGATGACCTATCTCGAAATCGGCGGCCTGAAAATGCTGCTGCTGCCGTGCGAAATATTCCCCGAACTGGTATTCGGCGGCTATCTCAGTGCGGAGGAATCCGCGGAAGGCAAAGGGCCGGAAATCAATCCGGTCCCCCTCAGCCAAATCGCGGGGGAGGAACAACTACTCATCGTCGGCCTGGCCAACGATGAACTCGGCTATGTTATCCCGCCCAACGATTTTCTGCTCGCTCCGGGCATTCCCTACCTTGACCGTGTCAAGGACAGGCTCGGCAGGAACCATTACGAGGAGACCAACTCCACGGGTCCAAAAACCGCGCAGACCATCGCCGATGTGTTCGCCGGCATGATGGAAACGGTTCGTGCGGCAGGGGAGTGAACCGGTTTAAACAGAATGTCTGCGTGAAACAAAAACCCGGCCGCGGCGTTCCGGCCATCCGCAACAGCTGTCTGCCGCATGGCTCTGAAAATGTGACTGAAAACAATCGGGAATATCAAACGGTTTCATGGGAAAATGATTTTGAATGACGGAGGCGTTTTTGTGAATCGTAAGAGGGTTCCGCTTGCCATTCTATGCTGTTTGTCGGTATGTATAATACTGTCATCGTGCCGGTCAGCCGGCGAAAAGGCAACAACAGCCAATCTGACCACAACATCGGGTGTTACCTCGCCCGTTACAACTGCAGCGCAAACACTTTCAATTCCCCGCGTCGCGATTTCGGCCGGATTTTATCATACGGCCGCAATTTGCAGAAACGGTGAGATACGGGTGACAGGCAAGGAGCCCGGCTTGACCGCGCAAACGCAGGCGGCCGCTTCCTGGCGGGATATTGCCGCTCTTTCGGCAGGCCAGTACTTTTTGGCAGGGCTTAAAAAAGACGGTACCGTTGTGTGTTCGGACCCCATGACATATAACACGTCGTCATGGAACGGTATCATTGCGGTTTCTGCGGGCAACACCCACTTGGTCGGGCTTAAATCGGACGGCACCGCTGTCGCGGTAGGGCAAAATGACGGCGGGAAATGCGACGTTTCCGGCTGGTCCGACCTTGTCGCGGTAGCGGCCGGCGCCAGGCATACGGTCGGGCTGAAAAAAGACGGTACGGTTGTTGAGGTTGGCAGGAACGATCAAAACCAATGCGATGTTTCGGGCTGGACCGATATCATCGCCATAGCTGCCGGGGACGCGCAAACAGTCGGTTTGAAGAAAGACGGTACATTGGTCGGCGCCGGCAGCACCGATTCGGAACGTATCAAAGTCGGGCAGTGGTCGAACATAACGATGGTTTCTACCGGCTATGCGCATACCGTCGGGCTGAAAAAAGACGGCACGGTTGTAGCCACGGGCTGGAATAAGTTCGGTCAATGCGATGTTTCCGCCTGGCAGAATATTGTTGCCGTCGATGCCGGCTTTGATTTTACAATCGGCCTTCGGGCGGACGGAACAATGGTTGCGGCAGGCAACAATACCGACAGCCAGTGCGCGGTAACCGCGTGGACCGATATCGGCTGATTATCCGTTCGCTTTTCAGTCGGGTGTTTCCGGGCTGTTCCGGGGCCGGGAGATACAGAGGCCTGCCGAAACGTTCCCGGAACCTGTTCGTGCATTTCGGGCGGTGAGTGCGTTTCCGTTGTTTTTATCCGGGCAGCTGCCGAGCCGCCCGGGTTTTCGTTTTTATTATCCCGATAAAATGGACAATCAGACCCGTATTGCGGTCTGAACATTCGCGGCAAAAACCGTAAAATAAAGAACGGAACCGACGCAATTTAACACTTTAAAGTGTTGACATATCTGATATTTAGGTTTACATTGAAGCTGCGGGCGCATCGCCGCTTCGGGGCTGGCCTGGAGGTTCGCGGCCGGTACTAAAATTGAATACCGCTCATCCGTCCGAAAACAGCCCTTCGTTTCCCGGGTTCGCAGACAGGCAGCAAACTTGACGGTAAAGAAAGGTGAGAGAGATGGGCAATTATCTGCTTATCAACACGGTTAAACCGGAAGGGATCGAAAACAGGAAGGCGTATTTGGTCGGCGGCGGCATCGCGTCCCTCGCGGCGGCCGCGCACTTGATCATGTACGGCCACATGGACGGCAAAAATATTACAATCCTTGAAAAAACAGGCAGCCTCGGCGGTTCGCTCGACGGCGGCGGAAACGCCAAAGACGGCTATATCATCCGGGGCGGCAGGGAGATGGAAGAGCACTTTGAGTGCTGCTGGGATTTGTTCGCGAAAATCCCTTCTCTCAACGACCCCGCACGCAGCGTTTTGGATGAATTCAGGGAACTCAACGTTTACGACCCCAACGAATCCGCCGTCAGGGTCATGCATCTGTGCGGCAAGGATGCGAAACTTGAAACCCTCGGGCTGGATAAAGACAGTATCAAAGCCCTGCGCAAGCTTTTGCTGGCCACGGAGGAATCGCTGGGCAGAAAGACCGTCAAAGAGTATTTCAACCCCTCGTTTTTCAGGACGAATATGTGGTGTTTCTGGCGTTCCATGTTCGCGTTTGAAGACTGGCACAGCGTCGCGGAGATGAAACGTTATATGGAACGCTTCATGCACCTGATGCCGGGCATGCCGAAACTCAAAGGGATTTTATTTTCCCGGTACAACCAGTACGAGTCATTTATCCTGCCGCTGAAAAAATGGCTCGAGGAAAGGCACGTCAATTTTATTTTCGACGCGCAGGTCGAGGATTTGAACATTGACATCACAGGCAACAAAAAGACGGTAAAGGCGATTTATCTCAAACGCTCCGGCAAAGACGAAGAAATTGTAACAACCGAGAAGGATTTGGTCTTTGTTACCAACGGCTCAATGACCGAAAACTCGACCCTCGGCAGCATGCATCAGGCGCCGGTACTCAACCGGGAGGAAGGCGCCTGCTGGAAACTGTGGAAAAACATAGCGAAAAAACACCCTGATTTCGGCAAACCGGACGTGTTTTGCGGGGACATCGACAAAACCAAATGGGAGTCTTTTACCGTCACCTGCACAGATTCCCCCATAGCGGATTACCTTGCCAAACTGACGGGGCGCGATCCTTTCTCGGGCCGCGTCGTTACCGGCGGCATCATTACGTTCAAGGATTCCAACTGGTATATGAGCGTCACCTGCAGCCGGCAGCCTCATTTCAGCAATCAGCCCAAAAACGTGCTGGTTTTATGGGCATACGGGCTTTTCCCGGACCGCGTCGGCAATCTGGTGAAGAAAAAGATGAGCGACTGTACCGGTGAAGAGCTTATGACGGAACTGCTTTGCCACATGGGGCTGAAATCCCAGACGCAGGAAATCCTGAAAACCGTCAACGTTATTCCCTGCATGATGCCCTATATCACCAGCCAGTTTATGCCGCGCGTGAAAGGGGACCGGCCCGCCGTCGTACCAAAGGGCAGCACGAACCTCGCTTTCCTGGGCCAATTTACGGAGATCGAGGGCGACTGCGTGTTTACGGTGGAGTATTCCGTTCGTTCGGCTTTGACGGCCGTCTGCACACTGCTGCAGCTCGAAAGACCCGTCCCTGAAATATATCCGGCGAAATATGACATCCGGGTTCTCGTGACAGCGATGAAGACCATGTATCCCGACGGGCAGTTGCCGGCATCAAAGATTCTGAAAAAGTTTACGCAAGGTACTTCTTTCGAGGATTTGATCTGAACGCAGGTTTGACGGGTAAGCCGTACGGCGCCTGCGTCGGGTAATATTCACATCTTCGGGCAGACCCCCCGCGTCCATAAGGATAGGCGGGGGGTCTGTTATTCCGGGACAGGTTGAGCGGCCCGACGGCATCCGTTTCTGTTCGATGTTTTGAAATCGCCGGCTCAAAAATCCGCCCGGAATGGTATAATGAACGAAATAGCTTGAAAAACTACGGGGGAAGGACGCCGTTGAGCAAAGTCTCCGTTTCGATCAAAAGCGCCGCCGCGAAAGGCGCGCAGACCGTCAGGGACGTGAAAACTTATTGGAACGTGCCGCGCGAAGGCGAGTATGTCTCCAACAAGGAGTTCATGTATTTTATCCTTGGTTCGGGCGGCGGCGGCGCCGCGGGCGCGGCCGAACAGTATTTATATTTTTCCGCCAGCTGTTTTTTTGTCGGCGCTATTTACGGCCTCGCCATGAAGGATTTTGTGAAATTAGGCTTCGTTTATCTGATACTCAGTTATTTCTTTACGCCGATCGGGATGCTGATTATCGACAACCTCGGCAAGGTTCCGAAGAAAACCATGCGGACAATCAATATTGTCAATGCCGTTTATGCGGTGTTCGGCATCATCTGTATGTTTATCCCGCAGGACCGTTTTGAGTTTATTATGCCTGCTCTGCCGCAGGTGGTCGGGTCTAAGTTCATTATGCATGTCATCAATTCCTATTTTCAAAAATGGGTGCTGAAGAAATTCGCGCCGAAATACGGCAAATACAGGCCTTGGATATTCGTCAACTGGCCGTTTTTTGTTGTCACTTCCGTTTTGCTGGTCTATTTCCCGTACAATAATTTTTCTTATTACAATAAGTTTTGGATTATGGGTTTGCTGTTCCAGGTCTGGTGGCTTTTCGCCAACTATAACGATCAGGGCAACTCGATTGAAAATGTCATTACCCCAAATACAATCGAGCGCACAAAAATCATGGCGTACGGTTCGCTGATTTATAATTCGATACCTTCCGTTGTCAACATCGTCCTGCCTCTTCTTGTGTCCGCGACCGGAGGGTTTACAAGTCTGCGGTCATACCGCACATCCATACTGTTCAGCATGCTGCTTTTTTCTCCGCTGTGTTTGTTTCTTGCATTTAAGGTCAAAGACCGGGTGATTATCGATTTTGAAAGAAGCCCCGATATATCGTTTATGAAAGGCATCAGGGCTGTCATCCGCAACAAATATCTATGGATCAGAACGGCATCCGGCGTACTCGGCGGTTTTTCGCAGGGCCTGATCAATGTGAATACGATTATGGTGGTCTACATGCTCCGTAAAGACTGGGTTTTCGGGGCGTTGGCAGCGATTCTGGGCACAAGCAATATACCCGCGTATTTAACGGCCAAGTTTTTTATCAAGCGTTTCGGTAAAAAGAAAGTCTGGCTCACGGCAAGGTATTTTGCCGTCTTCGTATCCTTTTTCCAAATAGGCGCTATTTTAATGAACAGTTTTGTGCTGCTCATTGCCGTCAACTATGTATCGGGTGTGATTAATCAATACCGCGATATCGCCGACAGGGGGATGACGCCGGACATCTGGGATTATCAGCAGTATGTTTCGGGAGAACGCTATGAAACGTTTATGGGAACAATGGGCATGATCACAGCCCCGCTGGGGCCGTTTATGGCGCTGCTGGTCCCGACCGTTTATGCCGGCATGGGTTTTACGTCGGATTGGACGGTGCTGTATGACCCGGTCATCCGCAACAAAGTTTTTATTTTTACTATTGTATTGAGCTCTGTTGTTTCTCTGCTCACCATTCTGCCGATGCATTTTTACGATTTAACCGAAGACAAGCACCGCAAAATCATCGAGGAACTCCAGCGCAGACAGCGCGTCAAACACGGCGAGGAAGTGGAGCCCGACCCCGAACACCCGCGCGACGATGCGCCGCTGGCAGCGCAGGAGGTACCCGTATGAAAAAAGCGTTCTGCGCCTTTTTAACGCTGCTGATATGCTGCCAGGCCGCCGCGGGCTGCGCCGCGGGCAACGGCGAAAAACTGCGTTTCAAAGAGGCGCCGGGCGGCTATGCCCTCTACCGATACAAAGGCGTTTCCTCCGTGACATCCTTCAGTGTGCCAGACGAGTACGGGGGGCGGCCGGTGGTCGAAATCCTTGACTTCGCCCTGGCCAATGCCGAGTATCTGACAAGTATCCGCATCGGTAAAAACATTGCGGCGATAGGCGAATGGGCCTTCACCAACAGCCAAAAGCTCGCCGCTTTCGACGTCGACCCCGCCAATACTCGATTTGTCAGTGTCGACGGCATTCTCTACACAAAAGATATGACGCAGCTGGTCGCCTATCCCAACGCGAAAACGCCGCTCGTTACCGGCAAAGACGGCAAAACGGCGGGCGGCGCGTCCGTCGAGGTGCCGGCGGGCGTCAAAACCATCCGCGCCAACGCCTTTTATACCTGCGCCAACCTTTATAAAATCACATTTCCGGAGGGGCTCGAACACATCGGCAACAAGGCGTTTATCAAATGCGCCAACCTGCAGAGTTTTATTCTTCCCGAATCACTGAAAACTATCGGAGTCGACGCCTTTTCATTCTGTGATTCGCTGACGGCCGTCACCATTCCGGCGGGCGTGACGTCCATCGGCGACTACGCGTTTTTTTCCATGTCGAGTTCAATCGAAAAAATCGTTATCCGCCGTCCCGGCCCCGAGGGGCTAACGCTCGGCAAAGACTGGCTGCCCAACCAAAAAGGATCCGTCGAAAAGAAGGCTGAAGTCATCTATCGGCCCGGGGAGGCGAAACCGTGAAAAAAGCCGCCGTTGTTATTGACTGCGGGCAAAAATATCAGGCCATGCGCGGCTTCGGCGCCAGCGGCGCCTGGTGGGCGCAGGAAGTCGGCGGCTGGGACCGTACGGACCCGGCGAGCGGCAAGAGCGTACGCGACCGCATTTCCGAACTGCTTTACAGCAAGACGGCCGGCATCGGGCTGTCGATATACCGCTATAACATCGGGGCGGGCTCGGCCGATTCCGGCAAAGGCGACATCGGCAACCCGTTGCGCCGCGCGCATTGTTTTGAAACGGTGGCAGGGGAATACGACTGGTCCGCGGACGCGAACGCCGTCTATATGATGCGGCAGGCGGTAAAAGACGGCGCGGACGAGATCATCCTGTTCGCCAACTCGCCGCCCGAAAGGCTGACAGTCAACGGCAAGGCGCACAGCAATCCGGGTTTCCGCCCGAACCTGAAAGGGAAGAATGCGCCCGCTTTCGCCCGCTTCTTGATGGATGTGGCGGAGCATTTTGCCGGCGAGGGCCTGCCTGTCAAGTCCATTTCCCCCGTCAACGAACCGCAGTGGAAATGGACCGGCGGCCAGGAGGGCTGCCATGACCGCCCGCGGGGCGTGCGGCGCGTCATGCGCGCCTGCGCGGAAGAACTGGAAAAGCGTCCGGCGCTGAAGGGCGTCAAACTCTCCGGGCCCGAAAACGGGGATATCCGCTTCTTCAACAAATCCTATATCCGCCCGCTTTTATACGATAAGGTGGTCAAACGAAACCTTGACGCCGTGGATGTGCATTCCTATTTCACGCAAATCCGGCTGCCCCTGCTGGGGCGTCTCGTCAACGACCGCCCGGCGTTCCTGCGCCGATTCGGCAAATGGATGGCGAAGAAGCATCCCGGCGTCCCCGTCAATATGAGCGAATGGACCCACATGAAAGGCGGCAGGGACAGCGGTATGGATTCCGCGCTCGAAATGGCGAAGATTATGGTAGAGGACTTATCGCTGATGAACGCCGTATCCTGGCAGCACTGGATAGCCGTGTCCGAGGTTGACTTCTGCGACGGGCTCATCTATATCAACCTTGCCGATAAAACCTTTGAATTGACCAAACGCTATTATGCGACGGGCAACTTTTCACTTTTTATCGAGAGGGGAGCCGAGCGGATTGCCGCCTCATGCGATGATGAGCAGATGCTTGTCCTCGCCTTTGAAAAGGACGGCAAGATAACCGTTATCGCCGTCAACAGGGCGGACGAGCCCATCTCGTGCGCCTTCCCGCCGGGCCCTGCCGACCTCTATGTCACCGACGACAATGCCGATCTTAAAAAAATTCCCGGTATCGAAGCGGGCGATGTACTCCTGAGCCCGCGCAGCGTCAACACGCTGGTTTATCAGTCAAACCGATAGAACGAGGTGAATGCGATGGCAAAGTTTCCTTTCCGCGACACAGCCCTGCCGCTTGAGGACCGAATCGGGGATCTGCTTTCGCGCCTGAGCGTGGAGGAGAAAGTCTCGCAACTGTGCAATTCCGCCGGGGCGGTCGCCGGACTGTCCGTGCCGGCGTACAACTGGTGGAACGAGGCGCTGCACGGCGTCGCGCGCGCGGGTACGGCGACCGTGTTCCCGCAGGCGATTGCCCTGGCGGCCATGTTCGATGAAGAATTGCTCGAGGAAATTGCCGGCGCCATCGCCGAAGAGGCGCGGGCGAAATACAACCTCGCGCAGAAAAAGAAGGACACGGGCGCATATAAGGGGCTGACTTTCTGGAGCCCGAACATCAACATCCTGCGCGACCCGCGCTGGGGCCGCGGCCACGAAACCTACGGCGAGGACCCGTACCTGACCGCGCGGCTGGGCGTCGCCTTCATCCGCGGGCTGCAGCAGCGCGACGATGTGACCGGCAAACTGAAAACGGCCGCCTGCGCCAAGCATTTCGCAGCGCACAGCGGGCCCGAGGGCAAGCGCCACTCCTTCAACGCCGAGGTGTCGAAAAAGGATTTGTTCGAAACCTATCTGCCCGCCTTCGAGGCGGCGGTAAAAGAGGGGCGGGTGGAGGCGGTTATGGGCGCCTACAACGCGCTCAACGGCACGCCCTGCTGCTGCAACGGGGAACTGCTCAACGGCATTTTGCGCGTGAAGTGGGGCTTTCAAGGCCATGTCGTCTCCGACTGCGGCGCCATCGACGATATCCACCGGGGCCACCGCGTCACCCGCTCGGCGAAGGAATCCGCCGCCCTGGCGCTCAAGAACGGCTGCGACCTCAATTGCGGCAGGACGTACCAGCACCTCGTCGACAGTTACGAAGCCGATTTAATCGACGAAAACGACCTCGACACCGCCCTGCGGCGCCTGCTGCGCGCCCGCTTTCTGCTGGGGATGTTCGACGAGCCCGGCTCAGTTCCTTATGACGCCATCGGCGGGGAGGTTGTCGCCTGCGCCGAACACAAGGTGCTGGCCCTGCGCGCGGCCGAACGGGCCGCCGTGCTGCTGGAAAATAACGGCATCCTTCCGCTCGATGCGGATAAAATCAAAAAAATCGCCGTTGTCGGCCCCAACGCCGACAACCGCGGCGTCTTGCTGGGCAACTACAACGGCACGCCGACCGAATATATCACGGCGCTCGAAGGGCTGAAAAATTATTTCGGCGCCGATAAAGTCCTTTATGCAAAGGGCTGCCGTCTGTTCGGCAGGAGTAGCGAACGCCTGCTGCGCGAAGCGGAGCGCGCCGCGCAGGCCGCCGACGCCGTGATCGCCTGCGTCGGGCTCGACCCCTCGCTCGAAGGCGAGCAGGGCGACGCCTTCAACTCCGACGGCTCCGGCGACAAGACTACCCTGGATATCCCGCTCTGCCAGGAAACGCTGCTTGAACGCCTGAAAACCACGGGCAAACCGGTGGTCGCCGTGCTCAACACCGGCAGCAGCGTCCGGGTTCGGACGCCCGGCCTCGACGCGCTGCTGAACCTGTGGTATCCGGGCGAGCAGGGCGGCGCCGCGCTGGCGCGCCTGCTCTTCGGCGAGGTTTCGCCCTGCGGGCGGCTTCCGATGACCTTCTACCGCTCGGTCGGCGACCTGCCCGCGTTCGAGGACTATGCCATGCGAGGCAGGACCTATCGCTATTTCGAGGGCGAGCCACTGTATCCCTTCGGCTACGGCCTGTCTTATACGCGCTTCGAGTACGGCAATCTGACAGCGCGGCGCAACGCCGACGGCGGCGCCGAGGTCTCGCTGACGCTGCGCAACGCCGGCGGCCGCGACGGACGCGAAACGGTGCTGGTCTTTGTCAGGGCTGTCGGCCCGCAGCCAGGGCAGCCGCGCAAATCGCTCAAGGCCTTCCGCAGCGTCTTCCTGCGCGCGGGGGAGGAAACACGCGTCAAGTTCACACTCGGCGCCGAAGCATTCCAATTCGTCAACGAGGAGGGGGAACCATTCGTCCCCGCCTGCGGCTTCGCCGTCGAGGCTGGTACCCTGACCACAAACGTGGAGTAAAAAGGTAGGATGAAAAAGGGCCCGCGTGGTTTTACGACGCGGACCCTTTTGGCCATTTTACAGGCAAACCAAGTTTTTTCAGGAAGCGGGCATATATTCGTTGAACTGGTACACCCTGACATAGTCGACGATGAAATCCGCCGGCAGCATCCTGCCGTTGTTGAGGTCGATCCTGCCCGACCAGCCGAGGTTCGGCCTGCCCTCGGAGCCGTCGACCTCGCACGACAGCCGCAGGAATTCTTTCACTTTCGACACGCCGCCGAAATCCGAGCGGCCGGTTTTGACACCGTTGATGTAAAAGATATATTCGTCGGGCGTCCACTTCAGGCCGTAGGTGTTGTACTCTTTATAGGGGTCGCCCGGGACCTTGAAGATGCCGATATTCTGGTATTTCGTGTCCCAGTCGTAGCCGTTGTAATGAAGGTTGCTCGTGATTTTATTGCGGGCAGGCGAACCGAGGTAATAGTAGGGGGATTCGAAAACGTCGATTTCCGTCCCCGTCTCTCCGGTGCCCGTCACCGTGCCCGCCTTGTCCGCGTGCAGCCAGAAGGCCGACCAGAGCCCCTGCGCGGCAGGCAGAATACAGCGGCACTCGAAATAGCCGTAACGCTGCTCGAACACGCCTTCCGTTTCGAGCCCCATGGTGTAGTAGCCCGGCCCGAAGCGCCCGTCGGCCTTGTATTCGGTGCGGATAATCAGGTTCCCGTTCTCCAAAAATACCTGACCGCGGTCCCAGTAGCCGCCTTTGCGCAGGCCGCCGGAAAAGTTGTTCCAAACGGCGGGGTTGAGCCGGTCGCCGTCGAATTCTTCGTTGAGCGTCAGCGTCATACCCGTCAGATCGAGCGTTTTGCCCGTATCCTTGTAGGGGACCCTGACAATGAGCAGCAGAGTGCTGGCGATGAGAATAATCAGATTCAGCAGTTTGCCGGGCATAACGTTCATACGGTTAATCCCTCCTGGTTTTTATTCACATTGATTATACCCGCCCGGCCTTCAAAGTCAACGCCGTCAACCTTGACAGGACGCCGCCCGCATGCTAAAATATCAACAAATCGAAGGTCCCGGTTCCTGACGGATAATTGTGGAGCACCACAGTGGAAACGTGATCAATAACGGCCGACCGTCTGGGCAGCATTTTTCGGAATGTTGTCCTTTTTTGTACTTGCGCCGCATAGCGGAAAGGGACGAAGGATGAAAGAACAATGGCTCGGTTTTAACGCCGGACCCTGGCAGGAGAACATCAACGTCAGGGACTTTATTCAGCTTAATTACACCCCTTACGAGGGCGGCGCCGCCTTTCTCAGCGGGCCGACCGAACGCACCGGGCGCCTGATGGATAAACTGAACTACCTGCTCGAACTCGAGAAGCAGGCGGGCGGCGTGCTCAATATCGACACCAACACCGTGTCGTCCCTGACGAACTATAAGCCGGGCTACCTCGACAAAGCCAACGAAATCATCGTTGGTCTGCAGACCGACCAGCCGCTGCGCCGCGGAGTCAACCCGTTCGGCGGCGTCAACATGACACGTAAGGCGTGCAAGGCTTACGGCTACACCCTTTCTGAAAAAATTGAGGAAATGTTCCGTTACCGCACCTCGCACAACGAGGGCGTCTACCGCGTCTATACCGACGAAATCAAGCGCGCCCGCCATTGCGGCATCATCACCGGCCTGCCGGACGCCTACGGCCGCGGCAGGATTATCGGCGACTACCGCCGCGTCGCTTTGTACGGCGTCGATTTCCTCATCAGGCAGAAGGAGGCCGACAAGCGCCGCTTGGGCGAAGGCGTCATGCTGCAGGACAACATCCGCCTGCTGGAGGAACTTTTCCAGCAAATCAATTTTCTGGGCAAACTCAAAGAAATGGCTCAAATGTACGGTTTCGATATTTCTGGCCCCGCAGGCAACGCCAGGGAAGCCGTGCAGTGGCTGTATTTCGGTTATCTCGGCGCGATTAAAGAGCAAAACGGCGCGGCGATGTCGCTGGGGCGCGTCTCCACTTTTCTGGATATCTATTTCGAGCGCGACATCAAAAACGGCGTCCTGTCCGAGGAGGGCGCGCAGGAACTGATGGACGACCTGGTCATCAAACTGCGCATGGCGCGACACCTGCGCACGCCCGAATACAACGAACTGTTCGCCGGCGACCCGATGTGGATTACCGAGGCCCTCGGCGGCACCGGGGAGGACGGCCGCACGCTGGTAACCAAAAACACCTTCCGCATGCTGAATACCCTCTATAATCTCGGCCCTTCCGCGGAGCCGAACCTGACCGTCTTGTGGTCCGAGGCGCTGCCCGAGCCATTCAAACGCTTCGCCGCGCAGGTTTCCTGCGACACCGATTCGATTCAATACGAAAACGACGACCTCATGCGGCCCGAATACGGCGACGACTACGCCATCGCCTGCTGCGTCTCGGCAATGCGTATCGGCAAAGACATGCAGTATTTCGGCGCGCGGGCCAATCTGGCCAAACTCCTGCTGATGAGCCTCAACGGCGGCAGGGACGAAAAAACCGGCCAGCAGCTCGGCCCCGAAACCGCGCCGTATGAAGGGGAGGTCCTCGAATACGGCAAAGTCCTTGAACGCCTGGACTACTACCGCCCGTGGCTGGCGAAAACCTATGTCAACGCCCTGAATATGATTCACTACATGCACGATAAATATGCCTACGAAAAAACGCAGATGGCCCTGCACGACACCGAAGTACGCCGCCTGATGGCGTTCGGCGTCGCAGGGCTCAGCGTCCTGGCCGACTCGCTTTCGGCTATCAAGTACGCGCGTGTGCGCCCCGTGCGCAGCAAAGACGGCCTCATTACCGACTATGCGATCGAGGGGGAGTACCCCGCCTACGGCAATGACGACGACCGCGTCGACCTCATCGCGAAACAGCAGGTCGAACTGTTTTTTGAGGAGCTCAAGAAGAACCCGACCTATCGCGGCGCGGAGCATACGCTCTCCGTGCTGACGATTACCTCGAACGTCGTCTACGGCAAAAAGACCGGCGCGACGCCCGACGGGCGAAAAGCGGGGGAGCCCTTCGCTCCCGGCGCCAACCCGATGCACGGCCGCGAGAAAAACGGCGCACTCGCCTCGCTCAACTCGGTGGCGAAAATCTGTTACGACACCTGCCGCGACGGCATCTCCAACACCTTTTCTGTCGTGCCGGACGCGCTGGGTTCCGGCGATGAAGAACGCAGCGACAACCTCGTCGCCCTGCTCGACGGCTATTTCGAACGCAAAGCGCACCATCTCAATGTCAATGTCCTCAACCGCGAAACGCTCATCGACGCGATGGAACACCCGGGCAAGTACCCGAACCTGACCATCCGCGTTTCCGGCTATGCGGTCACCTTTGACAAACTTTCCAGAGAGCAGCAGCAGGAGGTTATCGACAGGACCTACCATAGGGTAATGTGATATGATGGGTGCCATCGCGAGTTTTCAAAGCATGGGCGCCGTCGACGGCCCCGGGCTGCGTTGCGCGGTTTTCATGCAGGGCTGCCCGCTGCGTTGCCAATGCTGCCACAACCCCGAAACCTGGGTGCCCGGCGCTGGGACGCAGATATCGGTGGAAGAACTCACCGACAGAATCCTTCGTTACCGCTCCTACATCAAAAAGGGCGGCGTCACCGTATCGGGCGGCGAACCGCTGCTGCAAGCCGCTTTTGTCGCCGAACTGTTCCGCCGCCTGCGTCAGGAAGGGATTCATACCGCGCTCGACACCTCCGGTTACGGGGACCTCGCCGCTGTGCGCGAATTGCTTAACGTGACGGACCTGGTCATCTGCGACATTAAATTCACCGACGAAACAATCTTCGAGCGTTTCTGCGGAGGACAACTCCAACAAGTCTACGATTTCCTCGCGCTGACGGCCGAAATGCGCGTGCCGCTGTGGCTGCGGCAGGTGATTATCCCGGGCCTCAACGATAACGAAAAAAGTGTTTTGCAGCTGAAAAAACAGGCGGCTCTCTACCCCAACGCCGAAAAAATCGAACTGCTGCCTTTCCGCAAACTGTGCGTGACAAAATACGAAGAACTCGGCATCCCTTTTCCGCTGGAGGACACCCCCGAGTGCCCGGATGAAACCATCCGTACCTTGAAGTTATTGTTAAGCGAAACGGAGAACAGCCCATGAACAACATTGTCTTAATCGGCATGCCCGCCTCGGGCAAGAGCACCACGGGGGTCATTCTCGCCAAAATATTGCGTTACGCCTTCCTCGACACCGACCTGCTGCTGCAGGAGAGCACGGGACGCGGCCTGCAGGAGATGATCGACACCGACGGCATCGAGGCGTTCAACGCCCTGGAAGAAAGCGTCGTCCTCTCCGTGCGCGCCGAGCGGACCGTCATCGCAACCGGCGGCAGCGTCGTCTACAGCGAAAGAGCCATGGAACATCTTCGCGCCGGCGGCAAGGTCGTCTATCTCAAACTCGGCTGCGAACAAATCGAGCGCCGGCTCGACAACATCCTCACGCGCGGCGTTGTCATGAGCCCCGGCCAGACCCTGCGCGATGTTTATGACGAACGGATTTCCCTTTATGAAAAGTACGCAGACGTCACCGCCGACGCGGACACCGACAGCATCGAACGCACGGCGGAGAATATTATCAAACAATTAGGATTAGCGCCCTGAAAATTTGATTTGCCCCGTCGCGCCTCCCGTTTTTGGGAAGGCGCGATTGATTTTATCGCCGCCATACAATATGATAACATTGATATAACAAGACAAACTCGCCAAGCGGAGGCGATACCATGGGCGAATTCATGGCCGGCGCGGGCCGGCAGGTCATAACCCCGGCGGTCGGCGCGCGGCTATACGGCTATACGCCGGATGTGTATAGCACCTCGGTCAACGACGACCTGACGGCGAGCGCCTTCGCCTTCGCTCGAGACGGTGTCAAGGCCCTGCTGATTTCGGTGACCGTCTGCCTTGTCAATACCGCGCTCAGCGATGAGATACGTACCGCCGTCGCCGCGGCGACGGGCGTGCCCGCCACCCATATTATCCTCTGCGCTACGCATACGCATTCCGGGCCCTGTACCGAAGGCAACACCGGCTGGGGTGAACTCGACCGGAACTACTGTGACAAAATCTTTATCCCCGGGATACTCGCCGCAGCGCAGGCAGCGGTGCGCAACCACAGCCCCGCCGTGATGGGCGTCGGCGTTGTCAACAGCCGAGTCGGGGTCAATCGCCGGCAGCTCAACCGGGACAACACCGTATCCCTGGGGCAAAACCCCTGGGGCTGTTTTGACCCTGCGATGACGGTTCTCGGTTTCCGCTCAAAAGACGGACGGCCGTTAGCCGCGCTGGTCCATTACGGCGCGCACTGCACCGCGTCGGGCAAAAACACAGAAATAACGCGCGACTGGGCGGGCGTCATGATTGACCGCCTGGAAGCGGAAAGCGGCGCGCTTACGGCCTTTTTCAACGGCGCCGAAGGGGACGTCGGCCCGCGCCTGGCCAACGGACACACCGTCGGGAATATCCGTTACGCCATGGAACACGGCGCCGTCGCGGCCGCCGACGCACTGGAGGCTTTCCGGAGCATTAAAGAGTACCGCGAACCTTCTTTCGTCTGCGCGGCGGGCGAAGTGCG
>JAKJCA010000040.1 GCA_022706685.1 Bacillota bacterium | reverse complement strand
TTTTGCCTGCCGTTATTTTGTCAAGCACTACGCGCTGGGCTTCCTTTCCGCAAAACCTGTCTGCAGCGCGGACGTCTCGCCGCCGCAGACCGCAGACACGGAAAATATCATCGCCGCCGTCGAAAAGCGACGTTACCCTGTCGTTTTTTACAGCGAATGCTCGGACCGGAAAACCGCGGAACAAATCAGCGAAGCCACCGGCGCCGAGGCGCTGCTGTTCCATACCTGCCACAACGTGACCGAAGCCGAGCGTGACGCCGGCGAAACCTATCTTTCGCTGATGGAAAAGAACCTCGAAAGCCTCAAAAGGGCTTTGAATTAAGCGCCCCGGATGCAGGAAAGGAGGAAGCGCCATGAATATCATTTCAAAGCGCACGGCAAAGATCCTGTCTGTTGTGTTTTCCCTGATTTCCCTGTTCGCGCTGGCCGGCCCGCCGACCTACGCGCCTGCCGACGCGGATAACCTGCGGCTGAGTTTCACGGCGATTGCCGACACGCACATCGACAACGTCTTCAACGGCACGCGCGTGCCTCTGCTTGCCGAAGGGCTTGAGGATATGTCGAAGGCGCAAGTGAAAAACGACGCCCTGCTGATCGCAGGCGACCTGACGGAAGGCGGCCTGCAGTGGGAGTATTACAAACTGGCCTACGCCCTGCAAACCCGCTGTGACGCGGACAACATCCTGCCGGTTTCCGGCAACCATGACATCTGGGGCCCGCGGCTGCAAAACGGCACAAGGCTGATGAATTATGAGTATAACGCCGATAAGTACTTCGACTTCCTGCGCAACACGGCGGGCATCGACACCGCCACCATATATTTCAGCCGTGAAATCAAGGGCTATCTATTTGTCATCCTTAACAGCGAGAGGCTCGAGGATGACACCTATCTCTCCCCTGCCCAGATCGGGTGGCTCGACAGCCTGCTGGCAAGCCGGGCGGGCGGCGGAAAACCGGTTTTTGTCAGCTGCCATCATCCGCTGGCTTCCATCGGCGACGAGGCGGACGATTTGTACGCCGTGATGAAGAAGTATGACGGCAGACTGGATATTTTCTTTTTGACAGGCCATTATCACACGCCTTTCGGCTCGGGCAGCATCGTCACCGACGGCAGCGTGACTTTCGTCGCGCTGCCCTGCTACGGCAAAGGAACGGCGAGCGGGCCGGGTAAAACCGGCACCGGCTACTGCGTCGAGGCGTATGACGGCGAAGTGCTGTTCAGAGCCCGCGATTTTACCGGCGGCCGCTGGCTGCCCGAATACGACAGGGCCGTCGCGCTGACGGCTGCCGGTTGAGCGCGGTCAAAATAAAATACTGTGCGGGGTGAATCCTATGACAAATCTTATCAAAAAAATCATGGCCCTCCTGTGCGCCGCGGCGACGCTGGTGACCGCGCTGACGGCGCAGGTCTTCCCTGTCGCCTCGTATAAGGATTTGCCTTACGGCGAATCCGGGGCGCAAAAGCTCGACCTCTTCCTGCCGCGGGCAAACAAAAGCGCCTGCACGGCCGTCGTGGTATATATTCACGGCGGGGGCTGGCTGGGCGGCGATAAAGACGCCTACACATCCGCCTGCGAAAGGACCGTCAAACGCGGTTACGCCGCGGCTTCGCTCAACTACAGGATGCTCAACGAAGAAGGGATCAGCTGGGCCGATATGCTCGAGGATATCACCCTGGCGCTCGGGCTGGTCAAGGCGGAGGCCGCGAAAAGGGGCGTCTTCCTGCAGAAAGCCGGTTTGACGGGCGGTTCCGCAGGCGCGCATCTGGCGATGCTGTACGCTTTCAAGAACCAGGCGGTTTCGCCCATCGAAATCGCGTTTTGCGCCAGCCAGTGCGGACCCTCGGATTTCACGGACCGGCGGCTGTATGAGGAAAGCGCCGACCCCGCATCGATTTATTCGCTGGTGTCTCTGCTGGTCCGGCAGGATGTGAACCCCGCGACGTTCGAAGCCGTGACGCCTTATTTGAGGGCGGCCTCCCCCGCTGCTTATGTCAACGCCGGCTCCCCGCCGACCATCCTGGCGCAGGGCATGAAGGACCCGATCGTCCATTACGGGCAGGCGGTCACCGTTGACGAGGCGTTCCGCGCCGCGGGCGCGAGGAGCGAACTGATTTTGTTCCCGAACTCCGACCACGGCCTGAGTTCGGACCCGGACTGCAGCGAACGTTACGACCGGCTGTTCAAGGAATTCGAGCAGCAGTATTTCGGCTATTGACGAGCGGCGGAACATCATTTGAGAGGTGTTTGACATGAATGCGGTCCCCGTCCGTTTCGGCAAGATGTTCGCCCTGCTGCTGTCGTTCGTTTCGCTGTTCGCGCAGCTTGGCCCCGTCAGCATGGCGCCGCTCGACGCGGAAAACATGCTCCTTTCGTTCGACATCATCGCAGACACACACATTGACGAAATATGGAACGGCGGGAGAACGGGACTGTTGATAGACGGGCTGAAAGATATGTCGCGCGCCCGGATTAAAAGCGGCGCGCTGATTATCGCCGGCGATATGACCGAGCGCGGCTCGGTCAACGAGTATGCCAAACTCGGCGCGGCGCTCAACCTCTATTGCGACGCCGGTACGATACTGCCGGAGATGGGCAACCACGATATCCGCGGCATCAAGGATAACGAGGGTAACAGCCTGCTGACCTACGAATTCAACGCGGGCAAATATTTTGAACTGCTCGACAAAACCGCGGGCATCCGTGAAGAAACGGTCTATTTTTACCGCGATATCGAGGGCTGCCGGTTCATCGTGCTCAATCCCGAGGGGATGAAAGGGATGGAAACGGTGCTTTCCGATGCGCAGCTGGCATGGCTCGACGGCCTGCTTGCCGAGTCGGTCCCGGCGGGGAACCCCGTTTTTATCGTCAACCACCAGCCCCTTTCGGCCGTCGGGGAGGACGCTCAGGAACTGGCGGCCGTTATGGACAGGTACAACGGGCTGCTGGACATCTTCTTCATCTCCGGGCACTATCACGACGGTTTCGGCCCCAACAGTATTACCAATGACGGCACGGTTTATTTTGTCAGCGTGCCGGCCTACGGCAAATCATCGAGCGGGGACTACGGAAAAACCGGTACGGGTTTTCATGCCGAAGTGTACGGGGGAAGCGTCGTTTTCAGGGCCCGTGATTACACGGGAGGCGTGTGGGTGCCGCAATACGACCGGACTGTGCTTTTGGCCGCGGGGCGGAAGGTGTGCCCATGAAGACGGGAATCTGTACGACGGACTTGCCGGTTATGCCGGCTGAAGAGCTGTTCGCCAAACTCGAGCGTTACGGCATCGAAACGGTGCAGTTTCATTTCGGCAGTGTCGCTGAAAGCGGGTTTTCGCCCGACAACGCTTTGGAAATTCCCGCGGCGATTGACGCGGAACTGGTAGCGCTTGTCCGCCGCTGCGCCGAAAGGCACCGCGTCGCCATCAAGGCGGTCAACGGCATCTTTAATATGGCGCATCCCGACGCGTCGGTCCGGCAGGAGGGCCTGCGCCGCCTGGAAGGCCTCGCGAGGGCCGTGAGCGGACTCGGCTGCGGCTATATTACGCTTTGCAGCGGCACCAGAAACACGCTTTCCCCCTGGGACGGCCACCCGGACAACGGTTCCGCGCAGGCCTGGGACGACATGATGCAAACCGTATCCGCCGCGGCGCGCACGGCAGAACGGTTCGGTCTGGTGCTGGCGGTGGAAACAGAGGCGGGCAACATCGTCGACACGCCCGAAAAAGCCCGGCTGATGATGGATACTGCCGGCTCGCCGAACCTCAAGATGATTATGGACTGCGCCAACCTTTTCCATCCCGGGCAGGCGCGGCGCGAAAAGGTACGGGGCATCCTGCGGCACGCCTTCGAGGTTTTCGGGCCGGACGTCGTCATCGCGCACGGCAAGGACATCCAAGAAGGTGACGGCATCGAGTTTTGCGCCACCGGCGAGGGAATCATCGACTATCCTTATTTTATTCAGCTGCTGAGGGAATACCGCTATAGCGGCGATATGTTTTTACACAGCATCTATGACGAGGCGAAACTGCCCGGCGCGCTGCGGTACATTAGCGGGCTTTCGGAGCCGTAACGAATAAAAAACCGGGGAGAGGCGTTTTGCGGCGCCTCTCCCCTTTTCTATGGCCCGGGTTATGCCAGACAGCCGAAGCTCCTGAGCGCGCGCACGACGCGCGCGACGGGGAAGCCCATCACGTTGAAGTAGTCGCCCCGGATACCTTTGACCAGCACGCAGCCAAGCCCCTGGATGCCATAGGCGCCGGCTTTATCCATCGGTTCGCCGGAGTCGACATAAGCGGCGATTTCATCGTCCGTCAGCGGATAAAACTCGACCTCGGTGCTTTGGCAGAAACGCTTTTCTTTGCCGCCTTTCAGCAGGCAGACCCCGGTCAGGACGACATGCGTCCGGCCAGACAGGGCGCGCAGCATAGCGGCGGCCTGCGCCTTGTCTTTCGGTTTGCCGAGTATTTCACCGCCGGCAACCACAATCGTATCGGCCCCGATGACGCAATCCTCCGGAAAACGCGCGGCGATTTCGAGCGCTTTGGCGCGGGCGACCGCAACGGCGGCTTCGCCGGGCGGAAGAGCCGGGTCGAGGTATTCCTCGCCCTGCGCCGGGCAGACTTGAAAATCCAGCCCCGCGGTTTTCAGCAGTTCGATTCGCCTGGGCGACGAGGAGGCCAGCACGATCATGCGGGGTTCCCCCTTTCGCGCTCGAGCAGCATGGCGAGTTTGAGCACCGCCGCCTGGGTTTTACCGTCGCGGATTTCTCCGGAAAGCACCATATCGACGGCTTTTGTCAAGGCAACGCGCTCTGTCTCGAGAAACTCGTCCTCGTCCGGGGAAGCGCCGGTGAAAGTCAGGCCGAAAGCCGCGAAAAGGTGAATCACCTCGGCGCAATAGCCCGGAGAGGGGTAGTAGAGCCCTAAATCCGTATAACGGGCGGCGGACGTTCCGGTTTCCTCGAGCAGTTCCCGCTTGCCGGCTTCGAGCGGGTCTTCGCCCGCTTCCAGTTTGCCGGCGGGCAGTTCGAGGACGGTTTCGCCATAGGGATAGCGGAACTGGCGCACAAACAGCAGTTCGCCGTTATCCGTCAGGGCGGCCAGAGCCACGGCTCCGCTGTGCTCGACCACTTCGCGCTCGCAGGGGCGGCCGTCGGGCAGGAGGGCTTTGTCCCGGCGCACGTTGACAATCAAGCCGCGGTAAACGGCGGCGCTTTCGAGCGTTTTTTCGGTCAGGTCCATCATGCACCCCTGAAACACAGGGAGCAGGCAAAAGCCCGCCCCCGAAAATGAACCGTTTTAACGGCGGTCAATCGTCTTTGCACTCGCCGCATTCGCAGATATCGTCCAGCGGGACGGCTTCGTCGCAGTTGGGGCATTTGATGTCGCCGTCCTCGAGCGTGGCGCCGTCGACGCAGAAGTTTTCGCCGCAGTTGGGGCACTCGATTTCATAGCAGTCGTCATCGTCCCATTCGTCTTCATCCCCGTAGAACTCGTCTTCGAGATCGCCGAGGTCCTCGTCGATTTCGACAACCTGTTCGCCGATGACGGCGACTTCGTCCTCGAGGTCGGACACCGTGAGGGCCAGGTCGTCAAGCAAATCCATGATGGCGTTGAAAAGTTTTGTCTCGGGTTTCCCGGCGTCAAGCACCAGTCCCTCGGCCAGGCCTCTGATGTAAGCCGCTTTTTCGGTTATGGTCATTGCAGTTACCTCCTGTATGATAATTTTTGTTTATGCTCTGCTGAGATATTCGCCGGTGCGCGTGTCGATGATGATGAATTCGCCCTCGTCGATAAACAGGGGCACCTTGACCTCGGCGCCCGTCTCAAGCACCGCGGGTTTGGTCGCGTTGGTCGCTGTGTCGCCCTTGAAGCCGGGGTCCGTTTTGGTGATCTGCAGCGTGACGGTGGTCGGCGGTTCGACGCCGAAGACGTTGCCTTTATAGGAAAGCACTTTGCATACTTCGTTTTCTTTGACAAACTTGAAACTGTCGGGCAGCGACCCGGCGTTGATGGGGATGAGTTCGTAACTTTCCTGGTCCATGAAATAGTAGAGGTCGCCGTCGCTGTAGGAATAGGCCATATCCTTGCGCTCGATGTAAGCGGTAGGGAACTTGTCGCTGGGGTTGAAGGTTTTTTCAACGACCGCACCGCCGATGACATTGCGAAGTTTTGTGCGCACAAAAGCCGCGCCTTTGCCCGGCTTGACGTGCTGGAACTCGATGATCTGATAAACGTCGCCGTCCATCTCAAAAGTGACGCCGTTCCTGAAATCGCCCGCTGATACCATACATCTTCCCCCAAGTATTGTTTACCCGGTTATTCTACTCTTTTTGCGTGTTATTATCAAGCACTGTTTTCGCCGGCGCGCTCACAGGACAACCAGTTTCTTCGGGCTTGCGGTCAGGTTTCGGCAGCCTCCGGACGTGACCAGTACCATGTCTTCGATACGTACGCCGAAACGCCCGGGCAGGTAGATGCCCGGTTCGACCGTCACGACGTTGCCGGCGCGCAGCGCCTGTTTCGACGTTTTGGACACGCGCGGCTCTTCGTGGATTTCGACGCCGACACCGTGGCCGATCCCATGGCCGAAACAGGCCCCGTATCCCCGGGCGGCGATAAGGTCCCGGCCCGCGGCGTCCGCGTCGACACAGGTAACACCGTCGGCAATTTTAGCGAGGGCGCGTTCCTGCGCCGCGAGGACAATATCGTACACTTCGGCTTCTTCCCCGCCGGGCTTGCCAAGCGCGACGGTACGCGTCATATCGCTGCGGTATCCGCCGACAGCCGCACCGAAATCCAGTGTCACCATCTCGCCTTTGGCCAGACGTTTGCCTCCCGGTACCGCGTGCGGTTTGGAACCGTTGACGCCCGAGGCGGCGATGGTGTCGAACGCGACGGCGTCCGCCCCGTTTTTCAGCATAAAAAAGTCCAGTTCCAGGCACAGGTCCCGCTCGGTGATGCCGGGCTTGATGACGCCGAGGATATATTCGAACGCGCGGTCGGTAATCGCCTGCGCTTTTTCGATAAGCGCAACCTCGCCGGGCGTTTTCAGCGAGCGCATCGCGGTCAGGACGGCATCGAGAGAGCCGTCCGCTTTGACGCAATAGCCTTTGGCGAGGCGCCGGAGCCTTGCAAGGCCGGCCAGCGTGGTTTTTTCCGCTTCGACGCTGACGAAGCGGCAGCCCAGGGAGGAAAAGATCATTCTCAGCTGGGCGCCGAGCGACGCGGTTTCAAGCACCTCGCAGGATGTCACCGCTTCGCGCGCCGCTTCGATGTAGCGGCTGTCTGTTAAAAAGAACGAACCCTTTCTTGATACGATGAGAAAACCGAAATCCGAGGCGAAGCCGGTTAAATAAAACCGGCTGACCTCGGACTCGATGAGCGCGCAGACGTCGTCGCCGGGTAAAAGCTGCGCGAATCTGCCGATGTTGTCCAAATGAGGCGCACTCCTTTCGACAGCAAAACAAAAAGCGGGCTTCCGCCCGCTCCCTGTTACTTGAATTTGCGCTTGCGAGCCGCCTCGGATTTCTTCTTCCTCTTTACCGAAGGCTTTTCGTAATGCTCCCTTTTGCGAACTTCTTGAATCGTTCCGTCCCTCGAAGTCTGTTTTTTGAAGCGCCTGAGAGCGCTGTCCAGCGACTCGTTTTCTTTAACTCTGATTTCACTCATTCATATTCCCTCCCTCCGCATAAGCAGGGGTATTGCCTGCGCAGTGCCGATATTATACAGCGGCGGCGCCCCCTTTGTCAACCTTGCGAGCGCCCCTGCCGCCTGCGGCCGCGCCGTTCGGTTTTATCGGGGCCTGGCGACGATGTTGACCAGTTTGCCGCCGACATAAATCTCTTTAAGCACCTGCATCCCTTCGAGGGCGGCCGCCATTTTCGCGTCCGCGCGCGCGGCGGCGACGGCGTCGGCCTCGCCGATATCCGCGGGGACCGTGATCCTGGCTTTAATTTTCCCGTTGACCTGCACCGCGATTTCGACGCTGTCTTCCCGGCATTTTTCCTCGTCGTAAGCCGGCCATTTTTGCGCGTTGAGCTGGCCGGGGAAACCGCATTTTTCCCACAGTTCCTCGGTGACGTGCGGCGCGAAAGGATTGAGCAAAATCAGGTAGACCTCCATCTCGCCGCGCGTGATCCGGCCGCTTTCTTCGATTTGGTTGAGCAGCGTCATCAGCGCCGCGATGGCGGTGTTGCCTTTGAGGGCGTCGATGTCAAAGGTTACTTTTTTGATGGTTTTGTGGAACGCGGTTTCCAATTCGCCGCGGATGCCGCCCTCTGCAAGCACGTCGGCCAGCGCCCAGGTCCTGTCGACAAAACGCTTGCAGCCCTTGATGCTCGACGAATTCCAGGGCGCGGCTTTTTCAAAATCGCCGATGAACATCTCGTACAGGCGCATGGTGTCCGCGCCGTACTCCCGGACGATATCGTCGGGGTTGACGACGTTGCCCCTGGACTTCGACATTTTTTCGCCGTTCTCGCCGAGGATCATGCCGTGGCTCGTTCTCTTGGCGTAGGGCTCAGGGGTCGGCACGGCGCCGATGTCGTAGAGGAACTTGTGCCAGAAACGGCTGTAGAGCAGGTGCAGCGTGGTATGCTCCATGCCGCCGTTGTACCAGTCGACCGGCATCCAGTAGTCGAGCGCTTCCTTGGACGCGAGCGCGCTGTCGTTGAAGGGGTCGCAGTAGCGCAGGAAATACCAGGAGGACCCCGCCCAGTTGGGCATGGTGTCGGTTTCACGCTTGGCGGGGCCGCCGCAGCGCGGGCAGAGGGTGTTGACCCAGTCGGTCATCTTGGCCAGAGGCGATTCGCCGCTGTCGGTCGGTTCGTAGCTCTCGACATAGGGCAGTTTCAGCGGGAGTTCTTCCTCGGGTACAGCCACGAAACCGCACTGCTCACAATGCACGATGGGGATGGGTTCGCCCCAGTAGTGCTGGCGGGAAAAGACCCAGTCGCGCAGTTTGAAGTTGACTTTGCTTTTTCCCTTGCCGGTATCGGTCAGCCATTGGGTGATTTTTTCCTTCGCGCTTTCGACGCTCAGGCCGTCGAGGAAACCGGAGTTGACCATGACGCCCGTTTCGCAGTCAACGAAAGCTTCTTTTTCGATGTCGCCGCCCTTGACGACCTCGACGACAGGCAGGCCGAACTTGCGGGCGAATTCCCAGTCGCGCGTATCGTGGCCGGGCACCGCCATGATGGCGCCCGTGCCGTAGGAAACCAGGACATAGTCGGATATGAAAATCGGGATTTTCTCATCGTTGACGGGGTTGACGGCCCAGACGCCTTCGAGTTTGACGCCGGTCTTGTCTTTGTTGACTTCGGTGCGCTCAAAGTCCGATTTGCGGGAGGATTCGGCGCGGTAGGCCAGCACTTCGGGCAGGTTGCCGATTTGGTCCGCCCATTTGTCAATGAGGGGATGCTCGGGCGACATGACCATATAGGTTGCGCCGAACAGTGTGTCGGGCCGGGTGGTATAGACGGTGATGACGTCGCCCGGGCTGGAAAGAAAATCGACGTCTGCGCCCGTGGAACGGCCGATCCAGTTGCGCTGCTGGGTTTTGACCCGTTCGATGAAATCCAGGTCGTCGAGATCGTCCACCAGGCGCTGCGCATAAGCCGTAATCTTCAGCATCCACTGGCTTTTCAGCCGCCGCACGACGTCGCTGCCGCAGCGTTCGCACACGCCCGCGACAACCTCCTCGTTGGCCAGCACGCACTTGCACGAGGTGCACCAGTTGACGTCCATTTCCTTTTTATAGGCCAGACCATTTTCAAAGAACTTGAGGAAAATCCACTGCGTCCATTTGTAATAAGACGGGTCTGTGGTATTGATCTCCCGGCTCCAGTCGAACGAAAAGCCCAGCGACTGCAACTGCGCTTTGAAGCGCTTGATGTTTTCGCGGGTGACGGTTTCGGGATGGACATGGTTTTTGATGGCGTAGTTTTCGGTCGGGAGGCCGAAAGCGTCCCAGCCCATGGGATAAAGGACATTGTAACCCTCAAGGCGCTTTTTGCGCGCGACGGTGTCGAGCGCCGTGTACGACCGGGGATGGCCCACGTGCAGGCCCTGGCCGGAAGGATAGGGGAACTCGACCAGGCAGTAATACTTGGGCAGGTTCGAGCCGCTGCGCGCGTGAAACACGCCGCTTGCCTCCCAGCGGTCCTGCCATTTTTTTTCAACGGATTTGAAATCGTAATGAGCCATCATGCGCCTCCGCCGTCCAGACTTTCCGCCGGCGCGCTTTGGGCCACGCCGGCCTCGCTGAGGTCGACGCTCTTCGCGTCGGCCCAAAGCCGTTCAAGATTGTAATATTCCCTCATCTCGCGCCGGAAAATGTGGACCAGTACGCTCGAGTAATCGAGCACCGTCCACCCCGACGCTTTGCCCTCGATGCGTACGGGTTCGACGCCGAGCAGCGACATTTTCTCCTCGAGGTCGTCGACGAGCGCCTTGGCGTGGATGTTCGAGGTGGCCGTCGCGATAACGAAATAGTCGGCGATAATCGACAGCTCCCGGATGCCGAAAGCCGTAATGTTCTCCGCCTTTTTGTCGTCGAGGATTTTTGCGATGTTTTTGACCGTATCAATCGGTGTCATGGTCTGCTCCCTTGTTGAATATCTTTGGGCTTTTCCTTTTCGCCCGCGGGCAAAGCCGATACGAGTTCGTTATAGCACTCCACGGAATCGGTGTGAATGACCGTCTGCCTGGATATCAGCTTGCCGATGGTAAACTTCAGCGCGAACAGCATGGCGGCCTCCAGGCTTTCCCCGGCGAGGCGGCGCATTTCGTCGACGCCGTTATAGGTTCTGTCGTCAGAAATGTAATCGGCGATGTAAATGATTTTTTCCAGCAGGCTCATCGCCGCCCTGCCCGTCGTATGGTACCGCACGGCGTTGAGCAGTTCGGGGTCGTCAATACCGAGTTCGGCCCGCATAAAAGCCTCGCCCGCCACCGCGTGAATCAGGCCGGGATTGCGAAGCTCGACGGAAGTCAAAATTATATCAGTTTTGGCAATGGTTTGCAACTGAAAGGCAAGGGGCGAATCTTTCATGATGTCGTGAAGCAGGCCGCATTCGTACGCCTTGCTTTCGTCCGCTCCCAGACGGCGCGCCAGCGCCGCGGCGCAATCGGCCACCCGCAGGGAATGCTCGAAACGGGCGGTTGAGAGCATCTTTTTCGCTATCGCGGCGTAATCGTTCATGCGTAGAGCCCTCGTTGGACGATATAGCGCGCCACCCGCGCGCCGACGTGGCGGGCGAAAGGCCCTTTGTCTTTAACCATCTGTCTGATTCGGGTGGAACTGATGACGTACGGTTTCAACTCTCCGATGACCGCCGGATAGGCGCCGGAGGGGACTTCTTCCTTTTTTCTCGCCGCGGCGCAAAGCGTGCACATCGAGGCGATTTCATCCGGCTCGCGCCATTTGCCGAAATCCGCGTAGGCGTCCGCGCCGAGGATCAGATAGAACGCCGCCTGCGGGAACTGCTTGCGCAATGCGCGCAGGGTGTCGACGGTATAACTGCCGCCTGGGCGGCTTGTTTCGATTTCGCTGACTTCAAAACGATGGTCGCCGCCGAAGGCCAGACGGCACATCGCGAGCCTATCCTCCGCCGGGGCAAAATCCGCCGCACTTTTATGCACGGGCGCGCTGGTGGGGATGACGAGCACCTTGTCAAGGCAAAGCCTGTCCGCAAAATAACGGGCAAGCTTCACGTGGCCTTTGTGGGGCGGGTTGAACGCCCCGCCGAAAACGCCGATTTTCATCCCTCTGCCCCCCGTGTCCGGACAAGCGGCGCTATTTGACGTTGATTTTGTTTTTCATCAGCCAGCCGGTCGTAAAAAACAGCGCCGCCGCGGCGATAATTTCAAATACAAGGCCTGTCAGCCCGAGATTGACGCCTGTCGGGTTTTGTATCATGCTTTGCGAAAAACTCAGCGCGAGCCCGCCGCCGGCGGCCAAAGGGTCATAGTAGAGCGTCACGGGCACATAGGTGGTCAGGACGGCGGTGACAATCTGCATCAGGACGAACACGCCGAAGAAAATGAAAATCGCCGAAACCGCGCCGATTTTCTGGAAAGCGCGGGTGTTGGCGAGGGTGATGGAAAAATAAATCTCCGCGATCAGGACGGCGATTTGCATGATAATGCTGACGACGAAGAAAATAATCATCTGGCCGATGGCTTTGGTGCTGACGCCGCCGAAAACCTGCAGCAGCATCTTGATGTTTTCGACCGTATTCTCGCCCACTTTGGCGGAAACATAGAAATAAACGCCGACAAAAATACCGATGCAGATGATATAGCTGAGCAAAATCCAAATAAAGGAAACCAGCGCCTTTGCGCCCAGCAGCTGGCCGCTTTTAACGGGCAGGGTAAAACTCAGGTAACCCTGGGAGCCGTAGAGCGTTTTGTAGAAGCCGGCGATAACGGCGATGATGGTGATGACGACCGCCAGCACGCTGATAATCAGCAGCGCGACGGTGCTTAAGGCGCTGATCCAGCGGATTTTCACCGCGTAGGAAAGCAGCATGATGACAATCGTGATGGCCGCGGCGAGATAGATGTTGAGAACCGAGTGCGCGCTGGCCTTGAACTCGTGTTTAATTAACTTGCCAAGCATAACCGAACACCTCCTTGAACTTGTCCTCGATGGTTTTGCCGTCGCGGCGCAGTTCGTTGACGCCGGCGTTGACGAGAATCTTGCCGCGCCCGATCATCAGCGCCGTGTCGAAAATACGCTCGACGTCGTAAATCAGATGCGTCGAAATGAACATCGTCGAGTCGCCGGGACGGTTTTTCATAATGACGTCGAGGATGAAGGCCCTCGCGGCCGGGTCGACGCCGCCGAGCGGCTCGTCGAGGACATACAGCCGCGCGTTGCGGCACATGACCAGCAGCAGCTGCAGTTTCTCCTGCATGCCTTTGGACATGGATTTGATTTTCTGCTTTTCGGGCAGGTCGAAAGCGATAAGCATTTCCTTCGCCTTTGCGGTGTCAAAATCCGCGTAGAAATCCGAGAAGTAGCGAATCGTATCGACCGGACGCATCCAGTCGGCCAGGTAGGTTTTTTCGGGCAGGTAGGCGATCATCGCTTTGGTGTGGATGTCCGGCTTATGCCCGTCAATGAGCACGGTGCCGCTGTAATCGTTGATCAGGCCGGTCATGATTTTAATCAGCGTCGTTTTGCCGCAGCCGTTGGGGCCGAGCAGGCCGATGGTCTGGCCGGGTTCGTAGGCGAACGATATGTCGTCAAGAACCGTCTGCTTCCCGTAGGACTTGCTGAGATTTTTTACTTCGATGATATTTGACATGGCTTCCCTCCGATATTGAACTGGGTCCTTTCCCTTTCCGCCGCGCGCGGGCCGGGAAAAGCGGGGCTTAACTTTCCATCAGGGCGGCCTGTTTTTCCGCCTCCTCGGGCAGGGCCTCTCCGTGCCGCACCTGCGATATGCAAATTAGGGAAAAAATAAAGGCGACGACGCAGAAAGCGAACAGCGACATATAGGTGCCGGTCAGCACGCGAACGGTCCCGTAAAGGATGGGCGCGGCGACCTGGCCGGAAAAGGTGGCCGTGTAATAGTAGCCGGTGAAAGTGCCGACTTTTTCCACCCCGCCGATGGACCAGACCAGCGGAAGGGTATTGACGTTGATGAACATGCTCGACGCCCCGCCGATGACGAGCGCCGGCCAGATCAGCCACATCTGTTTGGTGACGGCGAAAGAGGCGAACATCACGATAAAAGAGCAGAGGCCCCCGACGATGACCTTCTTACGGCCGTATTTTTTGCCGAGGAAACCGGCGAGAATCGCGCCGACGAGCCCCGAAGCGAGAAAAGCGCCGAGCATAAAGGTCGCCTCCGCCGTGGTTTTGCCGAGGATTTCGGCGGCGAACAGGGCGAAAAAGGTGGTAACGGAATTGGTGCCGATAAACAGGAAAAACAAGGCAGCCATCATGAACAGCAGGCTTCTGCGTTCGGGCTTCGTGAGTTTCATGGCCTTGAGTTTTTCATGCTCCCTTTTCCTCGCCGCCTTGAGTTCGGCCGCGCTTTCTCCTGCGCCCGGGAGGATTCTGCTGTCTTTTTCCTTGACAAAGAACGCGAGCACGAGGGTCCCCAGGATGACGAATACGGCGCCAAACAGGAAGACGGCGTTTCGCTCCTCGTTTCGGGCGGTGTCATAACCGAAAACCGCCGCCAGCACCTTGCCCGCCATCAAGGCGATAAACGCCCCGAGGCCGCCGGTAATGCTGATAACGGAGTTGGCCTCGCTGCGAAGATGCGGCGGCGTCAGGTCGGGCATCAGCGACATAACGGGCGAGCGCCACAGCGACATAAAGAAAACAAAAGCGATGATGCAGACCATCAGCGCGGGCACGTTGGGCATGCGCGGGATGAGGACGAACACAGCGGCCGCCAGCGGCGCGAAAATAAACACATAGGGCCTGCGCTTGCCGAAGCGGCTGTGCGTACGGTCGGACAGCCGGCCGAACAGGGGCTGGAAAATCACGCCGAAGATGTTGTCGAACGTCATCACAAAGCCGACAAAAAGCGGCACGAGGGTAAAACCCTTGCCCGCGCTGCCGACATCCTCGCCCTGCGCCTGCATAAAGGTCAGCAGAGCGGGATACCTTTCGGCCAGATAGCGGCCCAGGTTGACGATCGACTCCGACTGCGATAGTTTTTCACTGAGCAGTTTGGACACGTAGGGATCGTAAATCGTCCATACGACCATGCTGCCCAGAAAGCCGCAGCCGATGAGAAATGTTTTAAAATAACGAACCTTCTGCTTATCCGACATCGCGGCCTCCCCGCAGCGAATTCAAAACGCGCTCAGGCATCCTGCATTTGGGCGTCTTTGACCGCTTGAAGCGGCAGCGCCTCGCCGTGACGGACTTGGGTAATGCACAGCAGCGCCAGCGCGAAGCAGACGGGGCAGAAGACAAACAGGGACATATAGGTGCCGGTCAGCACGCGGACAATGCCGTAGAGGATGGGCGCTGCGACCTGCGCGGAAAAGGTGGCGGTGTAATAGTAGCCGGTGAAGGTGCCGACTTTTTCGAGACCCCCGATTTCAAGCACCAGCGGCAGCGTGTTGACAGTGATGAACATGTTGGAAACGCCGCCGACGATCAGCGCCGGCCACATCAGCCACATCTGCCGGGTAATGGCGTAGAGGGTAAACATGATGATAAAGCCGGAAAGGCCGGAGAGGATCATTTTTTTACGGCCGAACTTGGTGCCGAGTTTGCCCGCCGGGATGGCCGCAGCCAGCGACGCCAGACCGAAGACGCCCAGCATCAGGGTCGCCTGGGCCGTGGTTTTGCCGAGAATCTCCGAGGCGAAAAGGGCGAAAAAGGTTTGAATCGAGTTGGAACCCGCGAAAAGGAAAAACAGCGTCATGAGCATAAACGCGAGGCTCGTTTTCTCGCCTTTGCTCAGTTTCAGGCTTTTGAGTTTTTCTTTCTCTTTTTTCTTAGCCTGTTCGAGGTCGAAGCCTTCTTTTGCGGCATGGGCCTGCAGCCTGCTGTCGGGCTCTTTGACAAAGAAAGCGAGCACCAAAGTACCCAGGATGATGACGACGGCGCCGAGAATGAAAACAAAGGGCCTTTCCTCGTTGAGTTTGCTGTTGAAACCGAACACGATACAAAGCAGCGTGCCGGCGAACATGCCGATAAGGCCGCCGATGCCGCCGGTGAGGTTGATAATCGCGTTGCCCTCGCTGCGCAGCGCGGGGGGCGTTAAATCGGGCATCAGGGCGACCACAGGCGCCCGCCAGGTCGACATGACGAAAACGAACAGGATAACCGTCGTCATCAGGGCGGGGACGGTCTGCATACGCGGAATTAAAATGAAAAGCGCTGCCGCGACGGGCGCGCCGATAAAAATGAAGGGCCTGCGTTTGCCGTAGCGCGAATGTGTGCGGTCCGAAAGGCGGCCGAACAGCGGTTGGAAGATCACGCCGAAGACATTGTCGAAGGTCATGATAATGCCGACAAAAAGAGGGACGAGAGTGAAACTGCCGGCCTTGCCGACATCCTCGCCCTGGGCTTGCATAAACGCCAGCAGGGAAGGATAACGCTCGGCCAGATGCTGTCCCATCTGGAAAATAAATGCCGAGCCGGTCAGTTTTTCGCTGAGCAGCTTCGACACATAAGGGTCGTAAATCGCCCAGGCGATGGATGTCGCCATAAAGCCGAAGCCGATGAGCAGCGTCTTGCGGACATCCAGTTTCATTTTTTCTGCCATGATCAGTCTCCTTGCCGATAATATTTGCCGGTTCCCGGTTTGCCGGCGCTATTTCAGGAAGCCCCGGATAATGACGTCCTCCGCCCGGGCCTCGTCCATGCCGAAGGTCTGCAGTTTGACAAGCTGGTCGTTGTTGATGCGGCCGATAGCCGCCTCGTGGACAATCTGCGCCTCGGAATGGTTCGCTGCGATTTCGGGAATCGAGCGGATTTTTGCGGAGTCCATAATAATGGAATCGCACTGCACATGCGCCTTGCACAGGTTGTTGCCGACGGCGCGCGGATAGAAAACCTGCTCGCTTTTATCCTTTGCGACCGAACGCGAGACAATCTGCGCCGAGGCGTCCGCACCGTCGAGATATACGTCGATATTGGAACGGGCTTTCTGCGCGCCGTGCGTTAAGAGGCGCTCGGTGACGATGAGTTTCGCCGAGGCGGCCAGGTGGACGGTTGTCTGCCTGAGGGTGGAATCGACGCCCTTGATTTGCACCATTTCCATTTCACAGACGGAGCCTTCCTCCTGCGTGACCTCGGTGGTCGGGTTGAGTACCCTTTCGCCCGTCCCCTCCCCCCGGCCGACATGCTTCTCGACATAGCGTACGCGCGCGTTTCTGCCGATGAAAAAGCGGTGGATACCGTCGTGCTGCGTTTTGGAATCGCCGGCGTTGTGGATGCCGCAGCCGGCGACAATCAGCACGTCGGCGCCTTCGCCGATGTAAAAGTCGTTGTAAACCTTGTCGTCGAGCCCCGTTTCGGTGATGATGACGGGGATATGCACGCTTTCGTTTTTGGTGAAAGGGGCGATGCGGATATCGATCCCCGGCCGGTCCGCCTTTGTCGTGATCTCGATATTGGCAGTTGAACGCCTGCCGGAAGCGGCGCCGTTTTTGCGAATATTGTACGCCCCCGCGGGGACGGCGTGCAGGTCGGCGATTTCGCTGAGAAGCGCGCTGTCGATGGTATCGCTCATCTGTATTTCACCGTGTTTCCTTTGAGGTTGCAGACGTCGTCAAATTCGCCGAGCAGTTGGGGGAGAAGGTCTTCGCGGCTGCCGCTGGAACGCACCCTGCCGTCGGCGATGACGATGATTTCGTCCGCCAGCTGCATAATGCGCTCCTGATGGGAGATGATGATGACGCTGTCGTGGCGGTCCCTGGTCATCTGGCGGAACGTTTCGACAAGCATTTTGAAACTCCACAGGTCGATGCCCGCCTCGGGTTCGTCAAAGATGGCCAGCCCCAGCCTGCGCGCCATGAGGGTGGCAATCTCCACCCTCTTGAGTTCGCCTCCGGATAAAGAGGCGTCGACCTCCCTGTCGAGATATTCCATCGAGCAAAGGCCGACGTTGGTCAGAAATTCGCAGCATTTGTCTTTCGGCAGGTCTTCACCGTAGGCGAGGCTCAGCAGGCCGTGCACCGTCATGCCCTTGAAGCGCGGCGGATGCTGGAAGGCGTAGCCGATACCCGCCCTGGCGCGATCCGTGACGCTCATGCGCGTGATATCGGTCCCGTTGAAAATGATCTGCCCCGAGGTCGGCTTTTCGATGCCCATGATCAAGCGGGCCAGCGTCGATTTTCCGCCGCCGTTGGGTCCCGTAATGACAAGGAACTTGCCGTCGTCCAGGGTGAAACTGACGGAATCGATAATCTCCAGTTTCTGCGCGCTGGAGCCGACGGAAAAGGACAGATCCCTGACTTCGAGCATAATAAAATCCCTCTTTGAACAATTGGGCCGGCACCGCCCGGCATAAAAAACCGCGGCTTTCCGCGAAGGTACGGCCGCAGGTTCGCCGGACACCGGCTGCGCCGACTGCCGGAACACGGGCTGAAACCGGCGCCATGGCCCCGGCGCTTTGCCGGCGGCGTTCGCGTATGCCGGCCGGCGGACGAATCAGGCAGATGTTATTATAAACTGAAAGGCCCCTCTTGGCAAGGACAAAGGCCGCCCAGCCTTGCCAGGGACGGCCTTTGTCAAACACGGCGGACAGCGCGTTTTACAGGTAGATGGCCGCCAAAATCAGCGCCGCCCAAACGGGCAGATAGGCCGCGTACCGTTCGATATACGCCCCGCCGACGAGGACGGCGCAGGGAATGAAGAGCAGCGCTTTTACGATAAAGGGCGTTTTTTCGTCAAATACCAGCCCCCAAGTGTACAGCGCGTCTTCCGCCAGGGGGAAGATGTTGCTCAGCAGCGCGATGCCGAAATAAAGCATGATGAGATAGACCCAGAAGACCGGGCTCTTTTCATCGCCCGAATAGCCGACGCCCAGATAGAACAGCCCGAGGGTGCCGGTCAGCAGCATCGGCAGGCCGAGCAGGGCGTTAAGCAGGCCCGAAACCGCGCAGAATAAAAAGCTTTTGCCGGTGCCGGAGGGCAGATCATGTTCGATATGGCCGAGCATCTCGTCGAGGCGGAGGTAACGCGGCTCTCCGGTCGGAACACGGAGAATCCGGCAGAGCAGATGTTCCCAAAACGCTTTGAGGTAAGCGCCGGGGACTGTGATGATACGGCCAATGAGATAGAGTATTGTCATAGCACGTCACCGCTCCCGCTGAGGAAAATATCTTCCACGGCGGCCTTTCCGTTGATGCAGTCGAGGACAACCGGCTCGATTTTATAGCCATACTGCGTCAGCGCGCCCTGCACCTCGCTGTAGAGCGATTTGGCCTGCTCCAGAACGCCGGAGGCGCGGTCGTACGCGGTTTTTGTGCTGTCGGCCTTCTTCTTGGCGGTGTCATAGGCCTTTTTCGCCGTATCGTATTGTTTTTTCACCGCGTCGTATTCTTTCTTGGCGATGTCGTATGCGGCTTTGGCGGCCTCGTACTGTTTTTTCGCCTGGTCGTTTTTGTCTTGATCCTTCGCCAGGAGGTCGGCGCTCTTTTTCAGTTCGTCCATCTCTTTTTTGGCAACGTCCGCTTCGAGTTTCAGCCGGTCCGCTTCGGGCTTGAGCGCATCGGCCGCTTTTTTCGCCGCGTCGCTTTGCGTTTTGAGTTTGCCGACTTCGGCGGGCAGCGCTTTTTCGGTGAGGCCGGCGCATAAGGCGATGGTGTTCATCAGCTCCAGGCTGGTGTCGCCGCTGTAATAGGCGGTGGAATAGGCGTTGTAAACGGCCTCGAAACTTTCCTGCGTTTTGCCCTGCAGCAGCAGAACGATTGCCTGCTGGCGGAACAGTTCCGTGGAGCCGCCCGTCTCCTTAATCCCCTTTTCGCAAACGGCCGCGGCCGCCTCGAATTTTTTCTGCCTGCGGTAGATCTCGGCCTTCAGCCGGTAGTTATCGGGCGCCGTCTTGTTGTAGCGGTCAAGTTCCTCCCACACCTTCATCGCGCCCGCCGTGTCGCCCTTGCGCAGATAAGTTTCGGCGAGGTTGACATAGGACAGCGTGTCGTTGCGGTTATCCTTCACGGCCTCGCGGTAAATCTTGGCGGCTTCATCGTATTTTTCGAGGCGCTTGTAGATGTCGGCAATATAGCCGTTGTAGAGCCAGCCCTTGTCGGGCACCTGTTTTTTGACTTCGAGGATCATCTCAAGTTCCTTGTCGGCCCCCCGTTCGGCAAGGGCGGCGACATAGCATTTGAAATAATCGAGCAGATAGGCGGGATATTTGTTTTTGGATTTCAGCGCCTCAATCTGATTGGCAAGGTCGTCGAAGGGAATTTTCTCGGGAGGGCTCGAGGTGTAGTCGCCGATAATCGCCTGGACCGCATCCCTGGTTTTGAGAAAAGCGTTGTATTCGTCGAGATAGGTTTTCAGTTCTTTCAGCCAGGGCCCCTTGAGCCCGGAGTCGTCCTTATAGGTGCCGGCGATGGATTCGCCGACGGAAATTGGGTTGGACGCCGACGCGAGAGCGTGCTGCTGGCTGACATACGTTCTTGTTCCCGTGGCAAAAAACCCGGGATTGCTCAGAAGGTCGTTGATTGAGGAGGCTTTTTCGCCGGCCTGGGTGTATTTGTCGGACGCGTCGCCGTACCGTTTTTCGGCTTCAAAGTTTCTCGCCTGGTAGACCGGTACGGTGATGTTGACGGTGAAAACCAGATAAAGCACCGAGAAGCCGGTTAGCAGGAACATCGCAAACGCGTAGAGCATCGCCGTAACGCCCAGCGGCGCCTTTGCCTGCAGAACCTCGCCTTCCTCGGGCTCGCCGGACTCTTCATCCTCCTCGACGGTATCCTCCCGGCTGCCGCTGTCCTCTGGCGGGAACTCGCCGCCGTCCGGTGAAAAATCATCTTCGCCCGCCGTGTTTTCGGTGTTTGCCTTCATCTCTTCGAGCCGTTTGAGAATCTCGTCTGCGGGGTCGAGTCCTTTCCCGGATTGATCTTTGTCTTTTTTATCATCAATAAACGCCAAAAATATTCCCCCTTATGCAATAACAGGGTTATTCTAACACCTTTGAGGCCGGTTTTCAAACGCATGGGCCATTGTTTACAATTTCATTACATTATGTGCGAGCCTGGAACAATTTTTCCCTTACGGGTTTGACGCTGGCCAGCACAACGGCGGCGAAAACGGCCAGCGCCGTTTCGGGAAGCATATAGGACGCGTTGTAAATCAAAGAGTAAACCGCCGACAGCCCGATACCGGAATATCTTTCGAGTATCCTGGCGCCGAACGCGGGGAAACCCTCCTGCGTGAAATACCATTCGGCATAACCGCCGAAAAGGATAACGCCCGAGACGAAATGGCAGGCCAGGCGCATCAAAGAAGCCGCCAGCGTACCCGTGGCAAACGACGCGGCCGGGTTCCCGATAAGCTGGCGGAATATGCCGGACAGGCCAAGAGCCGAAAAAGCGAAGAGATAGTCCAGCAGTAAAATCAGCGCCACGCCCCACCACTGCTGGCCGGCAAAGGCCGAAGACATGGTCGCGCCCAAAAGCCCCTGCAGCGCCCCGAAAACCGCGCCGCATAAAAGGCCCCATTTCGGCCCGTACACAAAGCCGAGGAAAATCACCGGTACCATGCTGAATAAGGTGACCGAACCCCCGTAAGGCAGCTCGAACACTTTAACAAGCGAGAGCACGGTACCCATGCCGATCATGACGCCGCTGAGGGTAAGCCTTTGCGTTGGACTGTTCATAAGTGCATCTCCCGAAAAAAGATACGTCCGGGGAAAAACCGCCGGACGTAAAAATTCCATCGTTCTTCCTACGCCGGCATTATCCGGATCAGGTTCGGCGGCGGCTCTTCATCGGAGCGCCGCAAGGGTCTGTTCTCAGCCGGCCGGAAGCCAGCACCCCCGTTTTATTCGCTTGTGTTCAGCCGCCTTTTTTCGCGGCGGCTTCCGCCCTTCCTTCGGGCGTGTCGCGGTAATACTGCGTCTTCGGGTTCGGGTGGGGCCTCGACTCCCAAAGTTCCTGCCCTTCCACCGCCCATTGCGCCGCGAATTGATCGCACCGCGAGCAGAGGGTTTCGACGTCTTCCTCGTCGAGCAGATTGGTCGACTTAGCGCCCGTGCGCGCGATGATGCCGCGCAGAATGTCGGGGTTCTCGAGCATCGGGCAGGGGCGAAGGTGATTTTCATTGAAGGGCTGCAAATGGTAAAACTCTTGGAACAGGGGGTTTTGCAGCGCTTCGATGAGCGTGTGCGTGCGGATATTGGAATCGGAATAATGGATGAATACGCACGGCTCGATATCGCCGGCGGAATTGATGTGGAAATAGTTGCGGCCCGCGGCGATGCAGCCGCCGACATATTCCCCGTCGCCCTGGAAGTCCATGATGAAAATCGGTTTGCCCGTCTTTTCGCTGCGCATTTTTTTAGTCCAGCCGTAGATGTGCCTGCGCTGGGCGCAAGTCGGGATGAGCGCTTCTCGGGCACCGCTGCCGACGGGCATATAGTTGAAGTAAAGGGCGAATTTGGCGCCTTTTTCGAGCAACAGGTCGATAAAGGCGTCGCTGGTCGCGTCCTCGATATTCTCGCTGGTATAGCAGACCGAAACGCCGAACAGGCAGCGGTTGCGCCGGAGGATATCCATGGCCGCCATGACGCGGCCGAAATTGCCTTCTCCCCTTCTGGCGTCGTTGGCCGCCTGCATCCCCTCAAGGCTGAGGGCGAGCGACAGGTTGCCGGCGGCGTTCATCTGCTCGCAGAAGGCCTGGTCGACCAGCGTGCCGTTGGTGTAGGAAAGAAAAACGCAGTCCTGATGGGCGCGGCAGAGCTTCAGGATATCATCTTTTCTCAGCAGCGGTTCGCCGCCCGTGAACATATAAAAATGCGTCCCCATCGCGACGCCCTGGTTGACGACGGAGTCCAGTTCCTCGAAGCTGAGGCTGTGTTTGCTGCCGTATTGCGCCGACCAGCAGCCGATGCAGCGGAGGTTGCACGCGCTTGTGGGGTCCAGCAGGATTTGAAAAGGAATATTGCACTTGTATTTTTCGCGGTTTTCACGCACCGCTTTCGTGCCGGTATAGGCCGCGCCGAGCCCGCCGGCGAGGACCATTTTCTTGAGCACCTCGCGGTCGGTATCGCGGATGATGCTTAACGCGAAACGCGTCCACACGTTGTCGGGGTCCCTGACCGCGCGCTTGAAACCGGCGAAAGTCCGCGCAGGAAACACGCCGCCCAATAATTTCTCGGCCTTGTCAACGATTTTGACAAGGTTTTTTTCCGGGTCTTTCTCCAAATAATTCATGATTTTGTCAAAAGCGCCGCCCGCGACCGAGCGGCGTATTCTATCTGCGGTATTCACAGGCGTCACCTCCGTCCGCCGAGAAAGTCGCTCCCTCGGCCTGCTCATCTTACCACATAGGCGGACAAATGTCCATTCATTGGCGCGGGTACGATTGATTAATACGGCCGCTGCATATATACTGGAAAACGCCAGTATCAACAAACGGGGGCGGCATGGACAGCAAAAGGCAAGCGGAGATACGGGAAGCAGCCGGCGTTTCGGTACGCATACTTGTGGCCGGGGCGCTGTTCGGGCTGGCGGTCTGGAAATACGACGAGCTTAAAGCCATCGATATGCGCGTTATCACCGCCGCCGCAGGGAGTTTCGCCGCCGCTGTGGCCGCGGTGCTGGGCGTGTACCTGCTGAAGTCCGTTGTCTTTGTCATCCCCGCTTCGCTGCTCTACATATATACCGGCATGGCCTTCGATACCCGCAACGCGCTGCTGATTAACTTCGCCGGCATCCTGATCGAGGTGACCGCCACCTTCTGGCTGGGCAAATTCCTGGGCAAGGACTACGTGTTGAGGCTGGCGCGCGGGAAAAGGTGGTATGAAAAGCTCAACGCGGTCAAAAGCCGGCACAAAATCTCTTTCCTTTTTCTTGTACGGGCGCTGCCCGTTTTTCCGATTGATTTTGTCAGCCTTTTCCTCGGCGCTTCCGGCATCGGTTTCTGGCCGTACCTGCTGCTCTCGGCAGGCGGCATTATGCCGCGGGTGATCCTGTTTACGCTGCTGGGTGACGGGTTTTACCGCTATGTGCCCAAATGGTTTTTGTTCTCCGTCGCCATCGCGAGCATCCCCCTGGCGCTGGCGGCCTGGCTGTTCAAGCATTTCCGTGACAGAAGCAGGGCAGCCCGCCGTCACGAAACGCCGTAAACCCGAAAAAAAACCGCGCGGGCAGTCCTTTCTGTCCGCGCGGTTTGCGTTCGTGCAGTTTATTTGATGACGTCGGTGCCGATGTACTTGCGCAGCACCTCGGGAACCGTGACGCTGCCGTCGGCGTTTTGGAAGTTTTCGAGGATTGCGGCGG
>JAKJCA010000088.1 GCA_022706685.1 Bacillota bacterium | reverse complement strand
GCCGTCGGTCCCCCTCAACTTCAAAGCGGCTTCCGGCTCCTACAACGCCGTTCAACTGACCTGGTCGGCGGTCGCGGGGGCGAGCGGCTATGTTGTCTACCGCTACAGCGCCGCGACGAAGACCTATGCCCGTCTGACGGCAGTCACAGCGCCCGGCTATACCAATACGGGGCTGACGACGGGCGCGTCTTACTCTTATAAAGTCCGGGCATACCGCGCCGTTTCGGGCAAAAACATCTACGGTAATCCAGGCGCCGCCGCCTCGGCGATACCGGTGCCCTCCGTGCCCGCGGACTTCAAAGCGGCCGCGGGTACCTATAATAACGTCAAACTTTCCTGGTCCGCCGTTACGGGCGCGACCGGTTATGTTCTGTACCGCCGCAACGCGGCGTCGGGCGCCTATGAGAAACTGACGGCTGTCAAAGCGCTCGCTTTCATCGACGAAGGCCTCGCGGGCGCGGGCCCGCAGTCGTATAAAATCATCGCTTACCGGACCGTATCAGGCAAAAACGTCTACGGCCGCGTTTCCGCCGCGGCAGGCGCGCAGCCCGGCATTTTTGGGCCGGTCGGCGGCTCGGCGGCGGATATCGTCGACTTCTACAACAGGGCGGCCAATGCCGCCAAAGCCTATACAGGGCAGGTCACCGTCGACCGCTCCTCGCACATCTCAGCAAATCTGGTTTTTGTTCCCGAAGGTCTCAGGGCCCTTTTTCAGCTTTTTGCTCCCGATGAATTCGCCCAAATTGTGGATATGGAGAACTACCTGGCCGACCTTTCCGCTATGCCGCCGGAGCAGACGCGCACTGTTTTTAACCAAGGCGCCGGCTCAGGGACCACGCTCAACGATTTTCTGCCGCCATCCGGCAAAACGACCATGAGCACACTCAGCGCGGCAGGCGCTAAATCCGCTACGTGCGCGTCTTCCGCCGGCGGATGGAAAATCGTTATCACCCTCGTGCAGGAGAGCGGCAGCACCGCGGGCTACGTTCCGCCGCACCACAGCGCCTGCTTGAACTCCCCCGATTTCAGCGACCTCGGCGATATGGAAGGCGCGCAGACCAACATCACCTATCAAGGCGCCACGCTCACGGCCACCATCGGCGCGGACGGCCGCCTTCTCAAGCTCGACACCAAAGACCCTGTCACCATCATGTTCAGTACAAATGCAACCGAACTCGATATGATATCCGGTACGGTGGGTATGGGCATGGCGACAGTCACGGACGACAACTTCGTTTTCACGTATTAAAAAACTTTCGCGGTTTAAAGCGAAAAACAGTTGACAAGCGCTCTATTCTGTGCAATAATCAAAAAACAAATCCGAATTCCTTTGAGGTTCAACGCCATGAAACACCCCGCCGCAGCCGGATATTTTACCTTTAACTTTGCCTATTACTTTTACGGCAAGGTTGAACTGAATTTCGCTGCAAACGGTTGGCGCCCCTGAAAGGGCCCGAAGCAAGCAAAAGCCCCGCAGCGAAATTCGCCGGGGGGCTTTTTTTATTGACCGAACGGAGGAACAGCCATGATCGTTATTCTGAAAGAAAACCATGACAAACGCCAGCTCGACAACCTCATCGCGTGGCTCAAAAGCATGGACATCAACGTCCACATCAGCGAAGGCATCCGCCAGACGGTGCTCGGCCTCATCGGCGACACCTCGATTGTCGACGCTGACCTGATTCGCGCGCTCGACATCGTGGAGGATGTCAAACTGGTCCAGGAGCCCTACAAGAAGGCGAACCGCAAGTTTCATCCGCAGGACACCGTCGTCGACGTCAGCGGCGTAAAAGTCGGCGCCGGCCACTTCTGTATCATTGCCGGCCCCTGCTCCATCGAGTCCGAAGAGCAGATTTGCGGCATCGCGCGTTCGGTCAAACAGGCGGGCGCGGCCATGCTCAGGGGCGGCGCGTTCAAGCCCAGAACTTCCCCGTACGCTTTCCAGGGCCTGCGCGCGAACGGCATTGAGATGCTGCTGCTGGCCAAAAAAGAGACAGGCCTGCCCATCGTCAGCGAAATCATGGATATTTCGCAGCTGCCCCTGTTCGAGGAGGTGGACCTGCTGCAGGTCGGCGCGAGGAACATGCAGAACTTTGAACTGCTCAAGGAACTCGGCACGCTGGATAAGCCGATTTTGCTCAAGAGGGGGCTCTCGAGCACGATTCAGGAACTGCTTATGAGCGCGGAGTACATCATGGCCAGCGGCAACGAAAACGTCATTCTCTGCGAGCGCGGCATCCGCACCTTCGAAACTTATACCCGCAACACCCTCGATATTTCCGCGATACCGCTTGTCAAAGAGTTGTCGCATCTGCCGGTCATCGTCGACCCCAGCCACGCGACCGGAATTTCGCGCCTGGTCAAGCCGATGTCGGTCGCGGCGGCCGCGGCCGGAGCGGACGGCCTCATCATCGAGGTCCACAACGACCCGCCGCACGCGCTGTGCGACGGGGTGCAGTCGATTACCCCGGCCGCTTTTGCGGACCTGGTGGCCAATATCAAAGCCATATTGCCCAACGCGCATCATTATTAATAACTTTGCGGGAGTGAATGCCATGACAATCGGCATCATCGGGCTCGGCCTCATCGGCGGTTCCATTGCCAAAGCGGCGAAAGAGAAAACCGGCGCGCGTATCCTCGGCTGCGACATCAGCGAACCCGTAGTCTGCAAAGCGCGGCTGGTCGGTGCCATCGACGAACCTCTGAGCGACGAAAACCTTGCCGAGTGCGAACTGGTCATCGTGGCGCTGTACCCCAACGATACGGTGGCTTACGTGATTGAAAAAGCGCCGCTGTTTCGAAAAGGCGCGGTCGTCGTCGACTGCGGCGGCGTCAAACGGCCGGTATGCGAAGCGCTGCGCGGCGTCGCCAGGGAGAACGGCTTTTGTTTCGTCGGCGGCCATCCGATGGCGGGCATCGAGCATTCCGGTTTTGAGTACTCAAAGAAGAACCTCTTTGAACGCGCCTCTTTCATTGTCACACCCTATCCCGAGACGGGTATCGAAGTGCTTGAAACGCTCAAGAAGTTCTTCCTTGCCATCGGTTTCAGCCGTTTTCAAATCTCCACCCCTGCGGAGCATGACAAGTTAATTGCCCTTACATCTCAGATGGCCCACGTCGTCTCGAGCGCCTATGTCAAAAGCCCGAACGCTCTGCGCTACAAGGGCTTTTCGGCGGGCAGTTTCAAAGACATGACGCGCGTGGCCAAACTTAACGAGAATATGTGGACCGAACTCTTCCTGGCCAACAGCGACAATCTCGTCGGGGAAATCGACTCATTTATCGAGCGCATGACGCTCTACCGGCAGGCCATCGCGCAAGCGGATGCCGTCAAACTGCGCGAACTGCTCAAAGAAGGCCGCGAAATCAAGCAGAGTCTCAGCGAGGTGTAAGCGTGGAAAAGATCAATGTCTGTACCGCGCAGCACGGTTACGAAGTGCTCATCGGCCACGGCCTGCTAAAGGAGGCCGGCCGGCTGTCGGGGGACGGCGCGGGCAAAAAAGCCGCCATTGTCACCGACTCGAAAGTCGGACCCCTGTATGCCGAACCACTCGATACCGCCCTCCGGGACGCCGGTTGGGCAACTTGTTTGTTTGTGTTCCGCCAGGGGGAACGGTCCAAAAATATGAACACCCTCGGCCGGCTGCTGGAGTTTTTGGCAGCCAACCGCCTCACGCGAACGGATACGGTGTTCGCCCTCGGCGGCGGTGTAACCGGCGACCTGGCGGGTTTTGCCGCGTCGGTGTATCTGCGCGGTATTCCCTGCGTGCAGCTGCCGACGACGCTGCTGGCCGCGATTGATTCTTCCATCGGCGGCAAAACAGCCGTCAACCTGCGCGCGGGCAAAAACCTCGCGGGTACCTTCTGGCAGCCGGAGCGCGTCATTTGCGACTGCGACACCTTCCGCACGCTCGGCGCGGACACGCTTGCCGACGGGCTGGCGGAGGCCGTCAAATATGCCGTGATACGCGACCGCGAACTGTATGATATTTTGATGCGCGGCGATTTTTTAGCCGACGCCGAACGCTGCGTGGCGCGCTGCGCGGCGATTAAGGCGGACATTGTCTCACGTGACGAGCGCGACAGCGGGGAGCGCCTGCTGCTCAACTTCGGCCACACGGCGGGGCACGCGATTGAAAAAGCGAGCGGTTTCAGCATCCCGCACGGGCGCGCCGTCGCCATCGGTATGGCTGTTGCCGCGCGCGCGGCCGACCGCCTGGGCTTAAGCGCGGGCAACTGCGCGGACCCCCTCGTTGAGGCGCTCGAAAAATACGGCTTGCCGCACAAAAGCCCCTACGATGCCGAAACCATGGCACGAATCGCGCTGACCGACAAAAAACGTTCGGGCGCGAACATCCGCCTCGCGCTGCCTCGGACCATCGGCGAAAGTTTTCTTTATGAACTGCCCGTCGAAAATCTGGCGGCGTTTTTCCGGGCGGGGGAGGGGTGAAACCGATGCAAGCGCACATCCGGCCGCGCCTTTTAAGCGGCGAGGTCCAAGCGATTGAATCCAAATCCGCGGCGCACCGGATGCTGATTTGCGCCGCTGTGTCGGACATTCCGACACAGATACGAGCCGGCAGCATATCGAAGGATATTGCGGCCACCGCCTCCTGCCTTGAGGCGCTCGGCTGTTCGGTGGCGTATGAGGGCGGCGTGTTCACGGTGACGCCGGTACCCGACACCATCGCGCATACGCCGGCGCTGAATTGTTCGGAGAGCGGCTCGACGCTGCGCTTTCTGCTGCCTGTGGCAGCCGCGGTTTGCGACATTTTTACCATGACCGGCTCCGGCCGTCTGCCTCAAAGGCCCCTCGCGCCGCTGATGGATGCCATGCGTGCCAACGGCTGCGCCTTCAGCGCCCCTTCGCTGCCTTTCGAGGTCAGCGGCCGCCTGCGCGGCGGCTGTTTTGAGTTGCCGGGCACTGTCAGTTCACAGTTTATCTCGGGCCTCCTGATGGCGCTGCCGCTGCTGCCCGGCGGCGGTGAGATCCGCGTCACGGGCGAAATACAGTCCTCCGGCTACATCGATATGACGCTCGCCGCGCTCGCCGCGTTCGGCGTCGAAGTCGAAAAAACGTCGGGCGGCTACCGCGTAGAACACAAAGGCCGCTTCTCTTCGCCGGGCAAAGCGGAAGTCGAGGGCGACTGGTCGGCCGCGGCATTCTGGCTGGCCGCCGGCGCGCTCGGCGGCCCCGTCGCCTGCGGCGTTCTCGACGGCGGCTCGCTGCAAAAAGATATGCGTATCCTCGGCCTGCTCGCGGCCGCAGGCGCGCAGGTGCTTTTCGAAGACGGCACGGCGCGCGTTGAGCAAGGCTCCCTTAAAGCGCTGCGCGTCGACGCGGCGGAAATTCCGGACCTTGTCCCCGTGCTTGCCGCCGTGCTCTGCTTTGCGCAGGGCACCTCGCGCATTGAAAATGCCGGCCGGCTGCGGTTCAAAGAGAGCGACCGGCTGGAGGCAACCGCGGCGGGCCTCGGCGCCCTGGGCGCGGATATCCGCATCGGCGAAACGGGCGATTCGCTCATCATCGAGGGCAAGGAGTCTCTTGCCGGCGGGCGCGCCGACTGC
>JAKJCA010000039.1 GCA_022706685.1 Bacillota bacterium | reverse complement strand
TCAAACAGCAGGGATTTTACACGGTATTCGCCGGCTTTGACGCATACGGTCACGCCGCCCGATGGCAGGCCGCCCGCGGCTTTGATTCGCCTGATCTCGTCGCGCGCCCTTTCGATGGTCGCGAAAGGCCGGCTGACGCTGCCGGGATTGGTATCGCTGCCGTCTGTCGACACGTAATAATCGCCGGGCTGCATCTCCACGGTTTTCACCTCCGGTACGCTCAGATGAAGCGGCGCGGGTGCGCCGGTGTTGAAAATCAGGACACCGAGAGGCAAACCGGCAAGAGCCAAAAGCGAAGCCAAAGCCAGAGAAATGATTTTTTCGCACAGCCGCCAAAGCAGCGTTTTCATCAAACCGCCTCTTTTCGCAATATTCTGCCGATAGTGTAAACCAAGCCTACGCCTTTTACAACCATATCCCGGTCGCTGTTATTGTTGACAAAGCAACATCATCGTCCTACGATATGAATAGTGCGATAAGCCGTTAAGGGGATGAGTACCATGAGACGTTTCGCGACAACGGCGAGCGCTTTGTTGTTGGCAATCACTGTGATGTGCTGCGGCTTTCCGCTCGGGATTTCAGGTCCGACGGGTCCGGATGGAAACAGTCCGTCCGGTTTCTTCCGCCTGTTTCAAATCAACGCCAATGCGCTCACCGAGGGAGTGTTCACCTATGAAGAGGCGGGCGGCGAAGCCGTACTCACCGGTTGCAATTCCATCCTTTCCGGCGACGTAACCCTTCCCGGCAGCCTCGGCGGTATGCCGGTGACAGGCATCGGCGCGTCAGCGTTTGCGGGGCTGTCAGGACTGACAGGCGTCGAACTGCCCGGCGGTCTGCGAAACATCGGCGCCGGCGCGTTTAAAAACTGCGGCAGCCTGCGGTTTGTCATGATTCCCGCAAGCGTCGAAACCATCGACAACGACGCCTTTCTTGACAGCCCGCAAGCCGCTATTTACGGCGCCACGGGCTCTTATGCCGAAGTTTACGCCGAACAAAACGGCATTCCTTTTATAGACCGTGCAGGTGTGCCGGTGACGGGGATTCGCCTGGATCCAACAACGGCATCCGTTTCGCCGGGAGAATCGCTGACAATCAAGGCAGCCGTCGTGCCGCAGTACGCCGGCAACAGGACGGTGGCGTGGGCCTCCTCCTTAGGGGCCGTCGCGGAGGTGTCGCGCGAAGGGGTCGTCACAGCCCGGTATCCGGGCATTGCCGTGATTGAAGCGCGGACAGAAGACGGTGGCTATCAAGCAAGATGTGTCGTCTCCGTACTTCCTGCCGTCCCGGGCGCCGCGGCTGCGCTTTCCAAATCCTACAACAGCATCTTCATCAGCTGGAACCGCGTGACGGGCGCGACCGGCTATGTCGTGTACCGCTATAACGCGGCCGGCGCTTCTTATACGCGCATTCAAGTGACCGCAGGGCTCGGCCATACCGACACGGGGCTTATAACCGGTACACAGTACACTTACAAGGTCAGGGCTTATACGTCGACGCCGTCCGGCAATCTTTACGGCGTGGTTTCCGGGCCGCTGGCGGCCTCACCGGTCCCCGCAGTCCCGCCGTCCGTTCAGGCACAATCCGCATCGTACCGCAGCGTGAAAGTTATCTGGGGCAGGGTGGAGGGAGCGAGCGGTTATGTCGTTTACCGCTCCGGCAAGCCGGACAGCGGTTTTGAGCGCCTTGCTGTTGTGAAGACGGCGGCCTATATCGACAACGGCCTGATATCCGGACAAACGTATTACTACAAGGTTCGTGCCTACACGGCGATGCCGGAGAAAAATGTCTACGGCCTTGCGTCGGGCGCCGCAGGCGCCAAAGCGCTGCCGGCGGTTCCGGGTTTGCCCAAGGCGACGTCGCATTCTTATACGAGCATATTGCTGACATGGGAAGCTGTGGAAGGCGCCACGGGCTATGTGCTATACCGTTATGATAAAACAACCGATGCCTATGAGCGCATCAAGGTTACCGCCGCATTGCGCGCCGTCGATACGGACAGGGCGACCGGGACGGTTTATTCCTACAAAGTCAGGGCGTATACGCATACCGGTTCGGCCAATGTCTTCGGCGACCTGAGCGCGGGCTTTACCGGCCGGGCGGTACCGGCGGCGCCTGCCTCGTTTAGCGTGGACAGGTCGGGCGGCGCGGGCAATCAACTGACATGGTCGGCGGTGGCGGGCGCCTCCGGCTACCTGGTGTACCGCTACAATTCTTTGACCAAAGTCTATGACTGCGTTAAGAATACGGTATTAACAAACTTCACGGACAAACCGGCCGCGCTTTATCAATGCTGGTACTATAAAGTGAGGGCTTACCGCCGCGTCGGCAGTACCGTTGTGCAGGGCGATTTCTCCGCCCGCAAAGCGCCGCCGAGCGTCATAGTTTACCGCGGCAACACGCAAAAACCCGAAATCGCCTTTACCTTTGACGACGCGGGCGCGGGCCTCGGCAGAATCCTCGGCATCTGCAATCAAAAAGGCGTCAAAGCGACATTCTTTCTGCTGGCCGGCGAACTGCGCGCCAATCCGCAGCGCTGGCGTGACGCCGTCAAACAAGGCCACCAGATATGCAACCATACCCGGAGCCACAATTTCAGCCTTGGCAAACTCAGCGAAGCGCAGATCAGGCAGGATGTCCTTGCTTGGGAGGATGCCTGCCGCGACGTACTCGGCGAAGCGTACCTGAAAAAGATGAAGGCTGAATTTCCGTTTTTCAGGTCGCCGGGCGGCAACTCCACGGCACGGCTGCAGCGCGTACTCGGCGACCTCGGCTATCCCGTCACCGCTTACTGGAGCTGCGAGGACGTGTGGTTTCAATCACATAACCCAAACGGCTGGACCCTTTCGCAAAATTATATCAACCACGCCTGCAACGGCGCGATTTTTCTGATGCACGGCGGCAGCAGCGGTGCGCTTGCGGCGGTGATCGACGGCGTGAGGGCAAGAGGGTATACACCGGTGACTTTCTCGGCCATGCTCGACTGAATTTAATAAGAATTGTAACGCCTGCCGGGAACCCGTGGGCGTTTTTTTCTGCCCTTTTGAAATATCCAAAGCAGCACAAAATCATTAACCATTTCTTCATTTATCTTGCAGATAGTGATATGATATTTCAAAACCGTTCATTGCGCGCAGCCCGCAGGGCTTCGGCGGCGGCAAACGATTTTCAAGCGAAAGGGGATGCGGGACCATCGGAGGCATGGGGATGGGCTTTGGCCCGATGCCGATGAAAGGCGGCGGAGGACGATTCCATTATTTGGACGACGAAGCCAAGCCAAAAATGAACAAAGCGATGTTCAGGCGGATATTCAAATACTATCTGCCTTATTGGCGGCTGCTTGTGCTTCTGGTGGTTTGCATCGTCGTGACATCCCTGCTGGGACTGGTTCCCTCGCTGCTGACCAAAGAGATTATCGACAAGGCGTTGCCCGATAAAAACTTCCGTCTGCTGGTAAACATGATTTTGCTTTCCTTCGCTACGACTGTTGTCAGCGGGCTGATCTCCGTGGGGCAAACCTACCTGAACAGCCGTATTTCAAAAAACATCATGTTCGACCTGCGCAACGCCATGTACGGCCATCTGCAGTATATGCCCATCAGTTTCTTTTCGAGCGTCCAGACCGGCGAAATTACATCGCGTATCAACAACGACATCAACGGCATCGAGGGCGTCTTTTCCAATACCGTCGTGCAAATGCTCAACAATCTGTTCATTTTCTTTTCGACGGCCGCGGTGATGGTTGCCACCAACTGGAAACTCGCTCTTTTCAGCTTGGTTGTGCTGCCTCTGTTTGTCTACCCGACCAGGAAGGTCGGCAAAGTCCGCTGGAAGCTGGCATCCAAAACACATGAAAAGCTTGCGGAACTCAACACCATCATCCTGGAAACGCTCAACATTGGCGGAACATTCCTGGTCAAACTCTTTACCAAGGAAAAAAAACAGCAGGAGACCTTTGAGGCGGTCAACCGCGAGGTGACAAAACTGCAGATCAAAGAGTCCCTTGCCGGACGCTGGTTTTTCATGACGATCTCGACGCTGGTGGCCGTCGGCCCGATGCTCATCTACATGGTCGGCGGTTATCTGGCCATCAGGCGCGGCGAAATCAGCGTCGGCGGCATCGTGCTGTTCGTCACTTTGCTCGGCCGCATCTACCAGCCGGTGACTTCGTTTGCCAACATCAGCGTTGACATCACGCGGTCCTACGCGCTGTTTGAAAGAATCTTTCAATATCTTGACATCAAACAGGATATCGTTGATAAAGAAGGCGCCGTTGAACTTGGCGAAATCAAGGGTGCCGTGCGTTACAGTGGCGTTTGCTTTTCATATCACGAAAACAAGCAGACGCTCAGCGACATCAACATCGACGTCCGCCCCGGTGAAATGGCGGCCCTTGTGGGACCGAGCGGCGCCGGCAAGACGACCATTACCTACCTTCTGCCGCGCCTGTATGAAAATGACGGGGGCACGGTCAGCATCGACGGTATAGATGTAAAGGATGTGACGCTCGAGTCGCTCCGCCGGCAAATCGGCATCGTCACGCAGGACACATACCTTTTCAACGCTTCCATCCGTGAAAACCTTCTTTTCGCCAAAGACGGCGCGGGGCAGGAGGAACTCGACGCCGCCTGCCGGGCCGCCAATATCTATGATTTCATTGCCGCCCTGCCCGAAGGTTACGATACCGTCGTCGGCGAACGGGGTATTAAACTGTCCGGCGGAGAAAAACAGCGGCTGTCCATCGCGCGCGCCTTGCTGAAAAACCCGAGCATCGTCATCCTCGACGAAGCGACCTCCTCGCTGGATTCCGTCTCGGAGTCCCTGATTCAGGCGGCGATAGAACCGCTGCTTAAAAACAGGACGAGTCTGGTCATCGCGCACCGGCTCTCGACGATTATGGCGGCAGACCGCATCTATGTCGTCGAGGCGGGCCGAATCGTCGAGGAGGGGACGCACGAACAGTTGCTGGCGCTGGGCGGGGCTTATAAAAAATTGTGCGACAAGCAGTTCCGGCTCGACAGAAAAACGGGGCAAAAGCTTCAAAACCGGCATCAGCAACAATAGGCGTTTCATTATAATGAACACAAAGCCATCCTCTTCGTCGTTGCCCGTTCATAAAACATTGTGCTATACTAAATACAATTTCAACGCGTAGTTTCCCGCCGGGCGGTCGTTGCCGCAAAGGCGCTTGCGCTTTTGTGCGGAATCGCGGAAAGGGCGTTTTATTTTGGCTGAAAAAACCACCGTTCTGCTTGCTTTGGGGCTCACCGTATTTGCCGGTTTGTCTACCGGAATCGGCGGCCTCTTTGTTTTGGTTTTTAACCGAACAAACGCGAAACTGCTCGCCGTGGCGCTCGGCTTTTCGGCGGGCGTGATGATATTCGTCAGTTTCGCGGAGTTTCTTTTCGAAGCTAAAAAGATGCTCGGCGGCGTTTTCGGCGAGTCGCAAGGTTATCTGCTGACCCTTGTGGCCTTTTTTGCGGGCATGCTGTCCATCGCCGTCATCGACAGACTCGTGCCTTCCTACGAAAACCCTCATGAATCACATAAAATCGAGAATTGCAACGATTACTGCGATATCAAAGGCAATAGGAAACTACTGCGGACCGGGATCATGACGGCCGTCATTATCGGTATCCATAATTTCCCGGAAGGCATGGCGACTTTTGTCGCATCCTTTCAGAAACCATCCACAGGTCTTGTTATTGCCATAGCGATCGCCATACACAATGTGCCGGAGGGCATTTCCGTCGCTATGCCGATTTATTGTTCGACCGGCAGCAAGAAAAAGGCCTTTGCCTTTTCATTGCTGTCCGGCCTTGCGGAACCGGTCGGCGCCGTGATCGCTTTTCTTGTTTTGCGCCCGTTTCTCAGCGATACGCTGTTCGGGGTTCTTTACGCTGCCATCGCCGGTATTATGGTTTTTATTTCGCTCGACGAACTGCTGCCGACCGCGCAGGAATTCGGAGAACACCATCTTTCGGTTTACGGCCTGATCGCTGGGATGATCGTCATGGCGGGGAGCCTTCTGCTGCTGATGTGAGCGCCTTGCCGAATCTATACCGAACCCGATTATTACAAAAAAAGCAGGTCATGCGATGAAAAAATCAATTAACGCCTGGTCGGTGGAATCTTCGGCAGGGTTTGAGACGATGTTTGCCGCCGTGAAGGAAGCCGGCTTTGACGGCATCGAACTCAATCTTGACAGAGAGGGCGCCGGCGCGCACTCATTGACGATGAATACTACTCCGGAGGAAATCGCCCGCATCGCGGCGCTGACTGAGCGTTATGGCCTGCCTGTCGTCAGCATTTCCTGTTCGCTGTACGGCGGGCTGACAGGCAGCCCCGAACCGGAAGACCGCAAACGGGCGCAGGATATCCTGCTGCGTCAGATTGAACTTGCCTCGGCGCTCGGAGCGCCGGGGATTCTTTCCGTGCCGAGCGGGCTGAGCGAAAGCGTGTCGCTGAAAATCGCTTGGGAAAACTCTCTGGCGACTTACCGCGGGTTGCTCGGAGACATCGAGCAGATGGGTATTTTCGTCGGCATGGAGAACGTTTGGAACCGCTTTTTCACCTCGCCGTTTGACATGGTTGCTTTTATAGAACGGCTCGGTTGTCCGTATATCGGCGCTTATTTCGACGTCGGCAACGTGGTGGCCTTCTCCGAACCTGAAAACTGGATCGAGATTCTCGGGGAAAACATCGGCCTCGTTCACGTCAAGGATTTCAAACGGCGTTCCGGCGCGAATTCCGGCGGCGAATGGGTTGACCTCCTCGCCGGCAGCGTCGACTGGCGAAAAGTCGTTCCCGCCTTAAGAAATGCCGGTTTTGACGGTTACCTGACGGCGGAGGTGGGCAAATCAGACCCGGACCAATCGTATGAAGCCTTTTATGCTATGGTAGCCGAGCAACTCAGTCAAATTATCAATATATCATAACGGAGGCGTTGAAATGAAAAAATGCGCGATGATCGGATGCGGAGGCATCGGCAACTACCATTTGGAGCATCTTGTTCAATTCACCGACATCATCGAGCTGGCCGGTTTTTGCGACCTGATTCCAGAACGGGCGCAAAGTTTCTGCGACAAAGCCGGCGCGGGCAAGGCCTACACCGACTTTAAGCAAATGTATGACGAAGTCAATCCGGATATGGTGTTCATCTGTGTGCCGCCGTATTGCCACGGCGAAATCGAATATGAGACCATCCGGAGGGGAATACACTTTTTTGTCGAAAAGCCGGTTTCCCTCGATATCGATTTCTCCAAAGACATCGCGGCGAAAGTCAAGGAGAAGGCCTTGATTACCGCGGTCGGTTTCCAGTGCCGCTACGGTACCGTGGTCGAGCCATCGTTTGATTTTATGAACGAGAACGAAATCGTCCTCGTTGAGGCATCCAGGGTCGGCGGCGTACCCGAGGTCGAATGGTGGCGGGATAAAAAGCGCTCCGGCGGAATGATTGTCGAATGCACCATCCACCAGTTCGATATCATTCGTTATCTGTTCGACGAACCGGAACTCGTCTTCACGCTCGGCGCGCGCGGCTGGGTCGAGATGGAGGATTACGACACCGATGACGTCTCGGTAACGGCCATCCGTTTCAGGAACGGCGCGCTTGGGGTGCTCTCGACGGGCTGCTACGCGACCGAAGGCGCCAGTTTCGACAGCAAAATCACCTTCAGCGCCAGGGACAAACGCGCGGTGCATAAAATCATCTCCTCGTTTGAAGTGTTTGAAAAAGCGAAAGCGGACCGCATCGACGTCGAGGGTTTTGTCGTCAAGGGCGACGGCGGGCTGGGCAAATCCTCGGGCGTGACAACCTATAAGCAGGAGGGCGACGCGGGCATTCCCTGCGACCGCACATTTGTCGAAGCGGTGGTCAGCGGCGACGCCTCGAAAATACGCTCGCCCTATGAAGACGCCTTAAAATCGCTGATCTTCACCATGGCCTGCAACGAATCGATGGAGACGGGATTGCCGGTCAAAATCGAATACTAACGCTTTACGGCGGCGCCGCGAATGTCCATTAAACGGATACAGCGGCGCTTGCCATGAAAAAGCTGACTCCATGCCTTTTAGCGCGGGATGCCAATATGCTCTGCCGGCGTCACAAAAAACTGTGCAACCGGAGAATATGATATGCCCGAAAAATCATCTCTCGGCAAGAGAGCCGCCCATATTGCGCTGAGCCTGTGTCTTGCGGCTTTACTGACGGGCTGCGTGCTTCCGTCCTTCATGAACATTGGCAAAGTTGCCCTCCAGGTCATTTCACCCCTTGTGCTCGCGGCCGTAGTGGCGCTGCTGTCGCTGGTATTCAAAGACGGGATAGGACGCATGGCCCCGGCGATGAACTTGTTCCTGGCGGGGATGGTCGGCGCCGCGGTGGTTGACCAGGCGCTCCTGCAGATAGCGCGCAATAAATCGCTCAGCAGCGGCTCGGGTTTTATCTATATGTTTTATTATGACAAACCGCTGACAGTCGCCCTGGTCTGGCTTTCCGTCGCTTTTGTCTATACGGCGACCGTCATTATTTCACTCAAAAAAGGTTCGCCGGGCTTGATGCCCGGCTTTGACCGCTTTTTGAATATCGCGGGCAGGGGCTTTCTGGTCTACTACGCAATCTTTCTTTTTTACAGTTTTGTGCTGATACGGCCGGCCGGTTCCCATATCACCGCGGCGAACTTTGTGCCTTTTCGAATCATCGCCGAGTATTTCAAGTACCGCTCTTACGAAAACTTTATGGTCTTTTGGGGCAACCTGTACATCTTCGCGCCGATAGGCCTTTTCGCCCGGGTCATCAAGCCGTCGGTCAAAACGGTTTTCCTGCTCCTTTTTTGCATTGGCCTCAGTTCGGCTGTCGAACTGTCTCAACTGTTGTTCAAAAACGGTCACTGCGATATCGATGATGTGATTATCAACACCGCGGGCTTCTGCCTGGGCCTGCTGTTCGTTGCGGTCGCAAATAAAGCGGTAAAGAAGTTGTCGAAAGGCCGCGAAAATACGGTTTTTCACTGGCAACCGCTTGCCACCGTTTCAGGCAAACCGATAAAGATGCGGTGAAATAATACCAACACCGATGGCGGCAATCTCCCTGGTTCAGTATTTAAGCCGTTGAAAGCAAATGTGCCTGTTGTTTCACACCCGCAGGAATATGAAAACAAGGATGCGGTAAATCATGCTGAAAACATTCCTTTCCTCACTGCTTGCCCTGCTGATTGCCTTGATGACCGGCCAACCGTTCTATCAACCGCCCGAAGATTATGAGGAGGAGCAAGCGCGTATGGCAACGACCAACGAATACCACGGTTACATCGATGACCTGGCCCTGCTGCCGGTCAGTTTCCGGTACGGCAAAACGCTGCACAAAGGCCTTGCCGGTTTCACCGAGACCGGGCGCAAAACGGTAGCGGATGAAAACAAAACGAATACGGTTATCACCCTGATGCACCCCGACAACAAACTCAAGGTCACCGTCGAAGCCGCTCTTTATACCGCTTACAACGCCTATGAATGGACGCTGTATTTCACCAATGCGGGCGACGCCAACACCGCGGTACTCTCACAGGTCCGCTCGGCCGATATCACACTGGCCGGCAGCAACCCCGTGCTCTCGGGCATCGCCGGGGACGGCAATGGTTGGTATGAGCCCTACGAGTACGATGTGACGCTTTGCCCGCGCAGGTTTGTTTCAAATACCGGCAGGGCGACCGACAAGAACTTTCCGTATTTCAACCTTGAGACAGACAGCGGCGGCGCAATGATCGCTATCGGCTGGCCGGGCACCTGGAAAGCGTCGTTTACCTACGACCACAAGGGCACTACGCGTGTCATCGCGTCGGGTACCAACAGCCTGTGTACCTACCTGAAACCCGGCGAAACGGTGCGGACCCCGCTGATGGCCTTCCTGCGTTACTTCGAGCGCGACAGGGATATGGCGTCGAACCTGTGGCGTCAATGGTATATCGACTGCATCATGCCTTCCGAAACGGCCGGTTCAACCGAGCCCCTTCAGCCGCAGACCTGCTACCACCTGAGCACCGACAGCCCAAACCCGAGCAGCGATGGCAGCGTTGGGTTCGAACATTCATCCTGGCGCGCCAGTTACGAAAAGGTGCTCGCCGAAAACCTGCACTTCGATTACCAATGGTATGACGCCGGCTGGTATCTTGATGAATACGGCCAGTCCATCTGGGACAAATGGTACAGGACAGGCACCCTGACGCTCGACCCGGACAAATGGCCCGAAGGCACTTTCCTTGAGATGACGCAAACCCAGACGCAGCACGGCACCAAAACGCTGCTCTGGTTCGAGCCCGAACGCATCGGCGTCGAGAATTTCGGCGAGTTCTGCGAAAACTACGGTTACAAAAGTGAGTGGCGAATCGGCGAGAACATCTCCAACCTCGGTAACCCCGAATGCCTCGAGTGGACCTATAACAAAATTATACGGGTGTTCGAGCAGACCGGCATCGACCTCTACCGGGAGGATTTCAACACCGAACCTGCTGACGATTGGCGCTCGGCCGATTTGAAAGAAGGGCCTTTCAGATGCGGCATTACCGAGAATAAATATGTCTGCGGGCATCTGGAACTTTGGGATAGAATCATCGCCTACTGTGCGGCAACGGGCAGGAGTACGGTCATCGACAGCTGCGCTTCCGGCGGCAGAAGGAACGACCTGGAGACGATGAAACGCGCCGTGCCCTTCCTGCGCAGCGACGCCGACCGCTATACAGCGGAAACCCGGCTGTCCGTGACGACGACTTATATGCAATGGATACCCTGCAACGGCACCAATATGCTCGCGCCCTTCTCCAAGTCGAGCAAGGCGGATTCCGTCTATCTGTCACGGGTAAGTTTTCTGCCCATCAACGCCTATGGCGGCGCCTGGAGCAGGAACCCGGACCTCGACTTTGACGCGCTGCGTCAAGCGCTGTCGGAATGGGAGCAGATCAAGCGTTATTATTACAACGATTTTTATGCCCTGACGCCCTATCATTCCCACACCGACGACAGCGGCTGGACGGCGTGGATGTACTTCGACGCGGCGGATGATTCCGGCGTGCTGCAGGTGTTCCGGCAGAGCGGGAATGTCGATAATACATACCGGGTTTGCCTGCGCGGTGTCGATGACGCGGTTGTTTACAACCTCAACGATATCGACGGGGCCAATTCGCTCGCCGCGGTGACGGGCGCGCAGCTCAAGGCGGGGATTGATATCTGTCTGGCTGAACCGTCGTCAGCCGCACTGCTGTTTATCGAAAAAGCAGACGCATAGAGGTAACATAGCGCTGAACCCTCGTTAAGGGGGCGTTTCATGAAAAAGGCTTTTGCCGCCATCGGCGGTATGTTGCTCGGCTTATTCTCCGGCGCGGTCTATTTCTTTTCCGCGTCGGCGGTGTACGAGGCGCTCGAGTATTCGGTGGAGTTCATTGCCATAGCGGGCGCGGGCTTCCTGCTGTTCGCGGGGCTGAGCCTGTTGCTGTTCTTCCTGACGAGGAAGCGGCATTTCCCCTTCGCGCTGGCGTTCCTGATTGCCGCCGTCGCGCTCGATTTGCTGGTCCTGGTTGTGCTGGGGAGCATTCGGTACTATCCGTAAATATTGAATAGCGCGAAAAGCGCGCAATAACCGCCGCGTTTATGGCAAGCGCAGCCTGCCGGGCAGAAGCACCCGGCAGGTTGTTGAACGTTTGCTCTATTTATATTTTTGCCGTTGCGATGGAAAGCGGCTCCATTTCGAGCGTCCTGCCGTCGCCGAGTTCGACACGGGCCGGGATGTCGCCGTCGTTGTAAAAAACGAGCAGGCCGTTTTCGAGCACGCTGCGGTAGACGCGCGGCGGGCATTTCGCGTGCAGCATCCTCTTTGTCGCAGGGTTGAAATCTTCCTGCTGCTTGAGCAGCGAAACAATGTCGCCGATATAGAGGTCCAGCGGTTCGCGCAGCGCGTCAACGATGGTTACTTTGCCCTTGCCGGTATCGCCCGAACGCCACCGCTTGAATACGCTGCCGTCGCCTTCGACGCTCGCGATGCCGGCGCGGGCGTTGCTGCGTATGAACGGGTAGATGGCCGTGCCGCCCCCGCGCACCCAGGCGTCGATTTTCTCAAGCACCGCCTGCTCGGTAAAGTCGCCGTCATGGTTGCGGGAGAGAAAAACAAGGGTCTTATACCGCCCAAGCGCACCTTCAAGCACCATGCGCTCGGAGCAATAGTCAAAATCCAGATGCCGCCTCAGCGCGAACACCTGGGAGAAAAAGGCCGAGCCGTCGAGATACCGTATCACGCTGTCGTCTGTTTTGACCATCGTATCCGGGTAAAAAACCGCGACATCGATGACCGGCTCGGCGCGCCGGTCGAGCAGGGGAGCGTAGCGGGTCCACTTTTCGCAAGAGGTATCGCAGCATTGCAGGTTGCCGCGATACATGAAAAAATGCTCCCCGTTGTTGACGATGATGTTATATAGCCTGGCGAGGATACCTCGGGCAGTGCAGAAGCCGGCGGGCTCAGAGCCGAACGGGACCCGGTAAAAACGGGCCGCGGACGAGAGCATCCGCGTGATGGCAAAGTTCAATTCGTAACTTTCATCCTCATTGGTCGCACGGATTCCGCCGCCGATTTTGGCCATGCTGCGCGTCTGGTCGGTGAAGTCCGTGCCGCACTCGCCGAAACCCCAGCCGCCCGAGGACTGGTAAATGTCTTTGTCCGTCATCGCCTCGCGCATCCAAAGTGCCCATTTTTCGCACCAAAGACTCATTTCGTCCATATACCAGTCGACAAAATCTTTCCGCTTGCGTTTTGTAAGGCTGGAGGGAGGCAGAAACGGCAATACGTCCTCCCAGGACGCTATTTCCTCCTGCCAGGCTTCCGAGAGCGCATGCGCGTCTTTGTATTTGTTTTGCAGCCACGCGCGAAAGCGCGGCGCCGCGGCTTCGTCCGCCGCCCACCAGCCGAGGTGCATGTGCTCCTTGACGCCTTTGTAGCCGCAGTTCCCGCTTGCCGGGTATTGCGATTCGCCGTAATTGCCCGAGGGGCCCAGCCGGCAGCCGAACACATCGTCATGGCTTTTGTAGTGCTCGCCGAAAGCGTGCAGATAATCGATGATAAAGGGTGTCTGATGGTCGTTGAAAATAGTAGGCACATTATTGGCGATACCGTGTTCCAGGCATTTGAAACCGGTGAAGCCTTCGCTTTCGCGGTACCATTCGGGCAGCGCATACGCCGAGCCGCCGATGACCAGCGGGAACCATTTCAGGCCGTATTCGGCCGCGCACGCGATGATGGCGTCGTAGTAACCCCAGTCGTACCGTCCTTTTTCGTATTCAACCGTGTTCCATCTGACATAACTTTCGACGCCGTTAAAACCCAAAACGCGGATATAGGGGCAGGCTTCCCGCATGCGCTCAAGTGTCTTTTCAAGGTCTTCGAACGCGATGGACGAGACGTCCGCCGTCGACACCAGCTGCATCGGCCGCTCCAGTTCAAAAGCGGGTTGGCATTCCTTGGGGCTCGGCCGCTCTTTTCTTGCCAGGTCAATGGCCTCTTCGCACCGGCCGGCAACCATCTCGACCGACAGCAGCGTTGGAATGCCGGTGATGACAAGGTCGGCGCCGAATAGCCGGTTATGTCCGCATACGGGGTTTTCGATGATGAAAACCGTATGCCGTGTTCGCCCCGTCCCACACAACGTAAACCCGGCGGTCAGCGCCGCGTTGGCCGGTTCCTCTTCGCCGCCGGCTGCGCGCGCGACGTACTGCAGCGCGCCCTGGCTGACGACGGTGTCGCGGTATCGCGCGATGACCGAAAATACGCCACCCTTGCATACAAGCGCTTTGTCGAGAAGATACCCCTCGCCCCGACGTGTGTAACAGCCGGGATCCCGGCCTTGAGCGTAAGCCGGCGATTCGCGGCATTGCGTAAAATCGGAAAACACTTTTTTCAGCGTAACGGCACCGTCATTCATCGAATAGGCCTCCTTCGGCATCAAGCGGTTGTCCTGAACAGGAAAATTAAAATGTTCCGCAATCCGGCACGCGGCGCGCGAACTTGAAAACTCCGGCGCGCGATGATAAAATCGGTAAAGCATTCAGACAAAGATGAAGTTGGAAAGGGCGAATAATCCCGTGGATAAAATCACTACAAAACAAATTACCCCCGACGAAGCGAAAAAGCTCGGCGTCGATTCCTGGAGCACCTGGGAGTGCGAACCGATGGTGTTCGACTGGTATTATTCGACGCAGGAAACGGCCTATGTTTTTGAAGGCGACGTCACCGTGACCGCCGGCGGGGAAGAGACGCGCATCCTGCCCGGCATGCTCGTCCGCTTTCCGGAGGGGCTGTCCTGTACCTGGGATGTTAAGAAAACGATCCGAAAAGCTTATACTTTCCGCCCCGTCGAAGAATAATCCTCATCATTCGTTCCTTAAAGTGAAACAGCCCCGCCGCATGCCGCGTCGGGGCTGCCTTTATTGCGCGGGAAGGTTTCGCGCGACCGTATAACCGCCCGGAAACTCCGCAACATAATCGCTCCTGGGCAGGACGACGCCCTTTTCAAGGTCTGTCGTCAATATCTGCGCTCCGCTCGCCAGCGCCGCCTCCTTCATTGACGCGTTATACACACGGTCGTAATCCATAAAGACGCGTACGATGCAACCGCGGGCCACAAGCGGGCGGACAAGACCGATATCCGGGTTGTTCGCAATCAGGAACGCCGCATCGTCGGGATAAACCGCTGTTTCGCCCGCTCCGAAAGCGGGTACGAACCACTGCGTTTTCAGCGAAGGGTCCATTCCGATATAAAGGCGGGTGTAGACGGAATCCGGATGCAGAAGAAAGATGATTTTACCTTTTAATTGAGCCAGCGACGGCCAACCGCCGTTTTGCGCCATCGCGCCGAGCGTCGGCCAGCGGCCCATGAGATCCGCAGGCGTAACGGCTTTTTCGGCGCCGACGATATCCGCGACCGTTTGATCCAGCTGACGGAACTTTTCCTCGTCCATGTCGGCGTAAAGCGGATTTCGGGCGGGATTGTCACGCTTGATTTCGACCAGCACCGTAATCGGGACGTGCCCGGGGTTGGCGTCGGACCACAAGCGCAGTTCCTCGAGCGCGAGTTTCCAGTCCGGGCAGGTGCTGCCGTTGTCGGGCAGGCCGTTGTGGTAGATTTTAAAGCCGTTGACCTGCCAGCGAATATCCAGCTCGAAACTTCTGATGCCGTTGCCGAGTTGTGCGCTGAGCGTGTCATGCTCGTACATGGTGCTTTTGAATTTCTGCTCGCCCCAAATAATCTTCGAAAAATCGTAAAGCCCCTGCGGCATCGCTTTTTTATAACTGTTGTGTGTGGCGATGGTTCGCACCTCGTTATAACGCACCGTTTCATCCGTTAAATCGAATGCGGCGAAACGCTGCTCGTCGGCTTGATCAATACGGCCGTTTCGTATAGCGCCGACGCGAGCCGACTGTGCGGCCGAGTCGTTGTATGACCGCAGCAGCGCCAGCGTCAGTGCGGAAGGCAGACGAGGCAGCAAGACCAGTATGGACAATATAACCGATAGCGCTTTTACAACGGCTGTTTGCACAGAGCGTTCCCTCGATTTGATAAATTATGAACGGCAGCGGAGAAATAAACTGCCGCTGTTCTTGAAACAGAGTATAATATAAATCACAGCGGAAATACAGGGATAAGGCGGGTTGGGATGATGAAAAATACAGTCGCCGTTGAAAACAAACACCTGGCCATTCGTTTCAGCAATACTGCGGGCACTCTCGCCGGCCTCTTCTCAAAAACCGCTGGCAAGGAATTCCTCAGCCCCGGACCGCACCGGCGTTCGCCGTTCGCGATTTATGAAGGATTTTCAAAACCCTTTGCGTTTTTAGACAATACGGTGCCCGGGGAACCGGCAGATTTTGCCGACAGGATTCTGCTGCCCGCGCGCCCCGTATTCGAGCCTTTCGACGGCGGCTTGGAGATTTTATACCTTCTTAGCGAAACGCTCACCGCGCGGCTGCGCGTTGAACTCGACGGCATCACTTCGCGCTGGCGCTTGTCGCTGCGAAACGCAGGCGCAGAAACGCTGAGCGTCTTGCCGGTTTTTCCGCTTATCGGCGGCATAACGCTTGGCAAAGACGCCCGCATGCTCGCGATGAACCAGGCGGGCAGCGTCTGCAAAATCTGGGGATTCGAAGGCGGAGCATACGGCAACGGCGGCCGGAACAGCGCGCAGCTGGGCTGCTTTTTTGAAAAGGATGCCTGCCTGGGCTTCTATTTCGAGGACGGGACCTTCGGACCCAAAGACATCCGCTATAAAAAACCGGCGGTGGAAGTCCGCCGTTTCCCAGAAAAGACAATCGCTCCGGGCGAAACGCTGGTAGTGGACGATACAGTCATCCTGTTGTACCGGGGCTCCTGGCATCAAACGGCAAAGTCCTACGCCGCGTGGATGCGCCATGCCTTCCCGCTGCCGAAAGTTCCGTCCTGGCTGGGCAAAACGCAGTCCTTCGCCGGCGCCTGGTTTGAAAAAAGGGGCAAACCCAACTATGAAGGGCCCAACCTCTCAGAGCCGCTCGATTCCTTTCTCGAGATGGACCGCCATTTCGCGGGCGGACATCCGCATCTGACCGAATACGCCTTTTTCAGCGAATTGTCCGCAAAAGATTATGGCGACAGGATGTATATCTACGGCTCCAACCGCCGGCATACCGACGGTTGGAATATCGTTCGGGCGGATCTCGGCGGCGCCGAAGCGCTGAAAACGGGCATTGAAAAAGTGCACGCGCTCGGCAAACGGGTGACGCTGTATGTCGAAGGCCTTATCGTGCCGGGAGAAAGCGAACTGTTCACGGAAAAGCCCGAGGCGCGCGATTGGCTGATCGCCAATCCGGACGGCACGAACGACGGCCCCTACACGGGGCAGAACTTTGCGCATATGTGTTGCGGCAGCGAGGGCTGGCAGGACCATCTCGCCGCCATGTGCGCCCGGCTGATGCGTGAAACCGGAGCGGACGGCATCCGGCTGGATTCCTTTTCCTTTTATTTCTGGCCTTGCTACAATCCGGCGCACAAACACCGCTCGCCGTTCGACTGCAACGCGTGGATGCAGACGCTCTTGTCAAAAGTGGCGTCTGCGGTGCGCGCGGTCAACCCGGACGCGCTGCTGGCGACCGAGGCGCCCGCCGATTACAACCGCCTTTGGTTCAACACCGCGCTTGACGCAAATTTTGTCAAACGCTGTCTGCACTGCCAAACGCAGGACAGTTCAGTATTCCGCGTGATGTTCCCCGAGTTCTATATGCCGAGAATCAACGGCGGCCAGGTCATGGAGTCGCTGATGCTGATGCCGGACGGCTGTTTTTCGTTTACCGGGAATGCCGGCAGTTTTTTCAGCCGTTGGCACGAATTCCTGCCTCAATTCAACGACGTGCTTGCCAAAGGCGAAGTTTGTTCGTCTAAACCCGTCTGTGAAGATGAGGGCGTATTTCTCAACGCCGCCCGACTGCCGGGGAAAATGCTGATCGTCGGCGCCCGCCCGGATTTTTTAAAACGGTACGCCGGCAAGGGGCGTGTCGGCCTTCAAAAAGCCCGAAACACTTTTGAGGTGAGCTTCCTGGCAAAAAATAAACCGGATATAATCACCTTTTTCGATATTGAAAGAGGCGTTTCATTTCATCCTGATTACAACATTTCGGACGGTGTCCTACGGCTCATAACAGATTCGAACTGGTTTGCCGTTTTGCTGAAGTTGCGTTAATACGCTGTGTCAAAGGCCCAGCGTTTCATAGACGGTATCGCGCACCGCAGGGTGGAACTGCCTGTACGCGCGGTCATTGCCGAAGACCTGCATCCCCAAGAAACAGGCGAGACGGTTCGTCGTATCGATAAGCACGTAGGCGCCCGCGGCGCCGTCCCAGCCGAATTCGCCCACGGGGCTGCGCGCGCCGGCGCCGGAGGGGTCCATCATGGTGCGCACGCCGAGGCCGTAGCCGTAACCGCGCTTGTTCAACTGCGCGAAATCGGCCAGGCGCGCTTCGTCGAGCTGGTTTTGCTTCATCAGGCGCACCGATTCCGGCTGCAGAATACGCGCGCCGTTGCTGCCGAGGCCCTCGTTGCACAGCGCGTCGGCAAAAAGGATGTAGTCGTCCGCTGTCGAATAGATGCCGCCGCCTCCGCCTTCCAGGTTTTTGGAGCAATCGACGAGCGGGTGCCTCATCGGCACCGGGAGGAATATTTCGCGCCCTTTGCGCACGATGGTCTGATACTGCTGTGTCAGGCGGGCCCGCTGCGCCTTGGTGGGCCTGAATGTGGTGTCTTTCATGCCCAGCGGTTCGTATATATTGCGCTGTAGATATTCGCCAAAACGCATTCCGCTCACCACTTCAATAACAGCTCCGAGCACATCGTGGGCCAGACTGTATTTAAAGTGCGTGCCCGGCTCATAGTCGAGCGGGCTCGAGGCGACCGCATCGACAAGCTCGCGCGTCGTGGCTTTGCCCTGCGTGCGTACAAGCACGCCGCCCAACGCAGCGGTGAACTCATAGTTCAGGCCGGCTGACATGCATTGCAGCAGCCGTATCGTAATTTTGTTTTTTGCCGGCCGTACGGTATTCCCGTCTTTTACCTTCATTTCCGCAAAGGCAGGAAGATACTTTCCCAACTCGTCGTCCGGTCCGATTTTGCCGCTTTCAATCAACTGCATCACAGCCGTGTTGGTGATGACTTTCGAGGCGGAATACAGTTTGAACATGCAGTCTTTCGGCATCGGCACGGTCTTGCGGCGGTCCTTGAAACCCGCCGTGCGCCGGTAAACCGGACGGCCTTCCCGCCATACCGCCAAATCCAGCGCGGGATACCCCGATTGGTCCAGCAGATTGTCGAGACGTTCTGTGTTCATATCCGTCAACCCTTCCTTTCCCGTAAACGCCGCGATATATTCTTTATAGTTTATTGTATGCCAAGCCGCCGTACAATACAATGGCGTTGAAACTTCACGGCCGGGATGATACTATAATGATTGCAAAACAATCGATGGAGGGACGCACCCGTGAACACGCAAAAACTCACGCAAAAGAGCATCGAAGCGGTGCAGACCGCACAAAGCCTTGTTGTTGAAAACGGCAACCAGCAGCTCGAACAGGCCCATCTTTTGCTTGCCCTGCTGCAGCAGGAAAACGGGCTGATCGGCGAACTGGTCAGGAATATGGGAGTACCGGTTCAGGACCTGGAGGCCTCCCTCGAAGCCGCTGTCAGCCGCATTCCCAAGGTGCGCGGGTCCTCTTCGGCGCAGGGCATTTATGTTTCGCGAGATGTCGACAACGCGCTTGTCGACGCCGAAAAGCAGGCGGCAAAAATGCGCGACGAGTATGTTTCCGTCGAGCATATCATGCTGGGCATCCTCTCGAAGCCGGATACCTCCGTCAAGGAGATTCTCGGCACATACCGTATCACGAAAGAAGGTTTTCTTGCGGCGCTGAAAAACGTCAGGGGCAACCGCAGCGTCACCTCGGACAATCCGGAGGATACTTACGACGTTTTGAAAAAATACGGTAAGGATCTAACGGAGCTCGCGCGTACGCAAAAACTTGACCCCGTCATCGGGCGGGATGAGGAAATCCGCAACGTCATCCGCATCCTTTCGCGAAAGACCAAGAACAACCCCTGCCTGATCGGCGAACCCGGCGTCGGCAAAACCGCGGTCGCGGAAGGGCTGGCCCTTCGCATCGTCAAAAACGACGTGCCGGATATGTTGAAGGATAAAATTATCTTTTCGCTTGATATGGGCGCCATCATCGCGGGAGCGAAATTCCGCGGAGAGTTTGAGGAACGCCTCAAAGCCGTGCTCGGCGAAGTGCAGGCAAGCGAAGGGCGCATCATTCTTTTTATCGACGAACTGCACACGATCGTCGGCGCAGGCAAAGCGGAAGGCGCCATGGACGCGGGCAACCTCCTGAAACCGATGCTTGCGCGCGGGGAACTGCATTGTATCGGCGCAACGACGCTCAACGAATACCGGCAGTATATTGAGAAGGATGCGGCGCTCGAGCGGCGATTCCAGCCGGTACTGATTAACGAACCCTCGGTGGAGGATACGATTTCCATCCTTCGGGGTCTCAAGGAACGTTACGAGGTCTTTCACGGCGTGAAGATACAAGACGGCGCCCTGATTGCGGCCGCCGTGCTTTCAAACCGCTACATATCCGACCGTTTTCTGCCCGACAAAGCCATCGACCTTGTCGACGAAGCCTGCGCTTCCATAAAAAACGAAATCGATTCGCTGCCCGCCGAACTTGACGAAATCTCGCATAAAATCATGCAGCTTGAAATCGAGGAGGCAGCGCTGAAAAAAGAAACAGATAAACTATCCCTCGAGAACCTGGCGCAGATTCAGCAGGAGCTTTCCGACCTGAGAACAGATTTCGCCGCGCTCAAGGCGAAGTGGGAAAACGAGAAGAACTCCATCGGCAAAGGGCAGAAAATCCGCGAAGAAATCGAAAAAGTCAACGCGCAAATCGAAAAAGCGCAAAACGAGTATAATCTCGAGAAGCTCGCAGAGCTCAAACACGGCAGGCTGCCTCAGCTGCAGAAAGAACTGGCGCTCGCCGAGGAACAGGCGGAAACAAACGGCAGGAACACCATCTTGCGCGACAAGGTCACCGAGGAGGAAATCGCCAAAATCGTCGCTCGTTGGACAGGCATCCCCGTATCGCGGCTTATGGAAGGGGAGCGCGAAAAACTCCTGCACCTCGACGAAATTCTTCACCGCAGGGTGATCGGCCAGGACGAGGCGGTCTCAAAGGTCGCCGACGCGATTCTCCGCTCCAGAGCGGGCATTCAGGACCCCAAGCGGCCTATCGGTTCTTTTCTTTTCCTGGGACCTACGGGCGTAGGCAAGACGGAGCTGGCCAAAGCGCTGGCCGAAGCGCTGTTCGACGACGAACATAATATCATCCGCATCGATATGAGCGAATACATGGAAAAATATTCCGTTTCGCGCCTCATCGGCGCCCCGCCCGGTTATGTCGGCTATGAGGAAGGCGGACAGCTGACCGAAGCCGTCAGGCGCAAACCCTACGCGGTGATCCTGTTCGATGAGGTCGAAAAAGCGCATCCGGACGTTTTCAATGTGCTGCTTCAGGTGCTCGACGACGGACGCATCACCGACAGCCAGGGCAGGACCGTCGACTTCAAAAACACCATTATCATCCTGACGTCGAACCTCGGCTCCGAAATTATACTCGATTCCATCGGCGATAACGGCGAAATCAGCGAGGAGGCAAAAGCGCAGGTTTCGGCGCTGCTTCGCCGCAGTTTCCGGCCTGAGTTTCTCAACCGTCTGGACGAAATCGTTTTCTACAAGCCCCTGACAAGGGCGGATATCGATAAAATTACCGATTTGCTGCTTGCCGACCTCGGCAAGCGGCTGGCCGGCAGGCAGTTGAAAATACGCGTCACCGAGGCGGCGAAGGCTTATCTGATCGAGGCGGGTTACGACCCGGTCTACGGTGCGAGGCCGCTGAAACGCTTTATCCAGTCGCATGTCGAAACGCTCGCCGCCCGCAAGATTATCCGCGAGGATCCCGCGCCCGGCACCGAAATAGTCATTGATTTTGACGGCAGGGAGCTGACGGCCCGATAAACGCGGAAACGGGCCGCAGGAGGTATGCTATGAAGCGATATTTGAAATGGACCGCCGTCGCGCTCGTGATTGCTTTGGCTTTCAACTATAGCGCTCTTCCGGCCGAGGCCGGTGTTCCCGCCGACACTTTCTACGTCGATTCTATCTCGGGCAGCGACTTCAACAGCGGCACAAGCGAGGGCGAAGCCTGGGCCACGCTGCAAAAAGCCGCCGCGCGCGTCTATGCGCCGGGCGAACGCCTTTTGCTCAGGAGCGGAGACGTGTTTGTCGGCGGCATAACGCTGCAGGGCTGCGGAACCCCGCAGGCACCCATTTTGCTTGCCTCTTACGGCGAAGGGCCCAAGCCGCTCATCACATCTTCGGCTGCGGTCGACCTCATCAGAATGTTCGATATTTCATACTGGACGCTTGATGGCATCGAGTTAACCGCGCCGGGCGGCGGCGGTATATGGATTGATACCCTTACGGCTCAATCAGACGGTATCACGCTTCGCAACCTGACTTTCCACGATATGCAGAATTACACGGCCGCCTCGCGCGACAACCTTTCAGCCGGCGCGGCGGGAGCGCGGGCCGGCATCATGGTCAAGGGGCTGCCCGCGCGTTCGCGCTTTGCGGTCAACGGTCTGACGGTATCCGGCTGCGAATTTTTCGACTGCGGCAACGGCATCAGCCTGTGGGGTTCATGGAACGACGAGCAAAACCCCTGGTGCGAACTGGAAAGCGATATCGATCCGGTCTATAACGAGGGGATCCTCGTTGAAGATTGTTCTTTCACCGGCCTTGACGCCGAGGCGGTGGTTGTGGGCATCTGCGACGGCGCCGTGGTGCGCAACTGCTCCGCTATCAACTGCTGCCAGGGCGGCGCCGAAAAAAGGACTTTCTGCACGGCGGCGATGTGGTTCTGGGGCAGCGAGAATTCCGTGTTCGAAAACTGTGAAATCGCCGGCCAGAAGAACTTCGGCGACGGTATGGCGGTGGACTTCGACTCGCGGTCGAACCATTGCACCTATCAGTATATTTATTCGCACGACAACACGAAGTTTATGACCAATTGCCCGACATACAGCGGCCAGCACGGCAATATGGTACGCTACTGCCTTTCGGTCAATGACAACCGGGGCGTCAACAAGGGCGGCGGCAACTCAGGCGAGCAGGGATTGAAGTTCTATAACAACACAATTGTCAACGCGCAAAGTTTCAACCTCGGCGAAATCAAGGACGCCGTAATCGTAAACAATATTTTCGTCCTGATATCCGGCCACACCGTCAACTGCAGCGGCGGATATGAAATGCTCGGCAACAACTGTTACTACAACTGCCCGAAACCGCTGCGCGACATCGGGTCGATATATGCCAATCCGCAGTTCGCGGGCAAAGATGAAACGGATAAGAACAGTTTTGTTCTGAAATCCTGCTCTCCTTGCATCGACGCAGGCGCGCAGGCGGAGCAGGATATGGGCGGCCGCGACTTGTACGGCAACGCCGCCGGCGAAACGCACAACATCGGTTGCTATGAAGGCGATGGTGCGGCGGGCGAATTCGACCGTGAAACCGCGGGCGAGGCCTTGGCGCGGATCGCAAACTTTATCCGCGGCTGGACGTCCATCGAGCTGGTACGCATCCTTCGCTGGCTACTGGAACAATTTGACCGGTTTTGGGCTTGAGGTATTTTTGATTTGACCGGGGTGAAACAATGAAAGAAACAGCCGGCAGGATTGTTGCCGTGCCGCTGACGCCCGAACGGGCCGAAGACCGGCTCGCATCTTTCGGCCAGAAGAAGGAATTGCGGTTGCCCGGCTCGTTTTGCGCTGTAGTTTGAGCGATTTTTGGCTTTCATCAAGGCAATGCCGTTTCACGGTTCTCATAAAAAATGAAAAGGGGTATCACCATGGCGGAAAACATTCTCGACAGGTACAAACAGCAGCAGGAAGAGCAAGCGCCCGTTGACACTGAAAAAAAACTCAAGGTCGGCATTATCGGCACGGGTTGGATTGCCGAAGCGCACATGATCGCGTATTCGTACTGCCCTGACGCCGAGGTCGTCGCGGCGGCGGACCTGATTCCCGGCAAGGCCGAAGCGTTTTTTGACGACCGGTGCATTGACAGGGACAACGTCCGTTTTTATCCCAGCCACAAAGAACTGCTCGACAACGAGGAACTTGACGCCGTCAGTATCTGCACCTACAATGCGACGCACGCCGAATGCGCAATTTACGCGCTCAACAAAGGCGTAAACGTCATGCTCGAAAAGCCGATGTGCGTCACGCTTGAAGAAGCGGTCGAAATCCGGCGCGCGGAAAAGAAGAGCGGCAAAATTCTCGACATCGGCTTTCAGCCCCGTTTCGACGAGAATACCAAGATGATTAAAAAAATTGTCCAGTCGGGCGAACTGGGCCGGATTTACTATATCTCGACCGGC
>JAKJCA010000038.1 GCA_022706685.1 Bacillota bacterium | reverse complement strand
CCTCGCCGAGCTTTTCGATGATTTCCAGGGCAAAATGCGGCAATTTCAAGCCGGGAACACCTCCCGCCGCGCCTTTGTTCAATAAGCCTCGAAGCGCGATATGGTTGCGAATCGGCGCGTCTTTTTAATGACCAGTTTGATATACTGCATTCTCATTTCTTCAAAACGGCAGATTCTTTTATAACCGATGATTGTTCCTTCAAAGATCTTTTTCCATTTTCCGCCGATTTCGGCGAACAGGGAAAACTCCTCGATATGCTGGCCGGTGCGGATGTGTTCCTGCAGCACGACTTTGTTGATATCGTAGTCGTCGCCCAGGTCAATCGTCAGTTCGGCATTTTCGGGATCCATGCCGGAGTGCCAGTATTCGTCGGGGTTGTCGCTGAGCGCCATCTGGGCGCAATGTTCCTGGTCAAGGCAGCAGGACGCCGTCATGACGGACCCTTCCGCCAGGTTTTCGTTGAAGTCGATGTCAAGCTGCGCGCCTAGCGTGGTGAGGATTTCGATCTCGGCTTTGCCGATGAGACCCTCGCGGTTCGGGGGCACATTCAGCAGCAGAGAGGCGTTGGCGCCGACCGAATTATAGTAGATTTCAAGCAGTTTCGACAGCGGCTTGACAGAGTAATCGTCCTTTGGATTATGAAACCAGCCTTTGCGGATGGACACATCGACCTCGGCCGGATACCAGATGAGTTTGCCGGCATTCCGGATGGCTTTGCGGCTGCCCAGGTCAAGCGCCTGCATGCGGATGTTGCGGGGCACTTTTCCGCCGACGGGCGTTTTTTCCGCGAGCGCCCTTTCATAGTCGCAGTAATAGTAAGGGACAACGCTCCACTCGGATTTTCTGCAGACGCCGGCCTCGTTGCCGCACCAGCGCACATCCGGGCCGCAAATGGAAATCACCGCGTCCGGCTGCAACTCGCGAATAAGCGCATAGGCGGCTTCCCAATCGTATTGCTGTTTTTTCCCGTTCGGACCTTCCCCGCAGGCGCCGTCGAACCAGACGCAGAACAACTCCCCGTAACCGGTCAGCAACTCTTCCAGCTGGTTGCGGAAAAAGCGGTTGTACGGTTCTCCCGTGCCGTAGGTCGGCTCGTGCCTGTCCCAGGGGGAAAGGTAAACGCCGAACTTCAGGCCGAACTCCCTGCAGGCGTTCGACACTTCCCTGACGACGTCGCCTTCGCCGTTTTTCCAGGGGCTGTTTTTGACGGAATAATCGGTATATTTGCTCGGCCACAGGCAAAATCCGTCGTGGTGTTTCGCGGTCAGTATGACCGCGCGCATGCTGGCGGCTTTCACGACAGAAACCCATTGCCTGGCGTTGAGCTTTTCGGGGTTAAACAAATCCGGCGATTCATAGCCGGAGCCCCATTCGTCGCCGGTGAACGTGTTGAGGCCGAAATGCATGAAAGCGTAGAACTCCAGCCGCTGCCATTTCAGCTGTCTTTCGCTCGGCACGACGGCGGCTGCGGCTTCAATGATGTCGTTTTTCTTCATATCCTGTATTTCTCCCGGATGCTTCGGCGGCGTGCGTCGGATATGCGCAGAGATTTCATACACATAAAGATACCATATTCCGTATTTACTGTAAACAAGAAACAGCTTGTGCTTCCGCCGCTGACGCGCGTGCGGCAAAGAACCGGGCTGCCCGATTGAAGTCGGCAAAGGCGCCTGCTGTTAAAATTGATGTAAAGTAAAAAGACCTTACAGAAATCAGCCCAGCTTGTTTTTGCTGAACGAAGAGCGGGGGCGGCGATTACAGAAGCGGCAAAACCGGACGATGCGTTCGCGAACCTGCTGGCGGCCGAACGCTTACGCCGTCCATGGCGACAAGCGGCGTGAGGGTATGGTATAATAATGCCAATTCAGCCATTGCGGGTTCTCAGCCTCGGGAAAGGTACCTTATGCTTCATTTTATCACGGGCCGTACAGGTTCGGGCAAAACCGCTTATACCCACAAACTCATCGCGGACTATGTCGGCGAGGAGTCGGGCAGCGCCGTTTTGATTGTTCCGGAGCAGTATACCTTTTTCTGCGAGCGGGCCCTTTTGGAAAAACTAGGTCCGGCGCGCATGGCGCGCGCGGAAGTGCTGAGTTTTACGCGACTGGCGGAGAATTGCCTTGAGAAAGAAGGCAAGGCGCCCGCCGTGCGCCTCGACAATTCGGCCAAAGCCGTCTTGATGAGCCTCGCGCTCGAGGATGTCGGCGAGCGGCTGGACATTTACGCGAAACATTCATTCAGCCCTTCTTTTATCAGGGAAATGCTCGATACCGTTTCGGAACTGAAAAAAAACGGGGTATCGGCGGCGATACTGGACGAAACGGCCTCGTCGTTAGATGAAGGCACCCTCCGCCGCAAACTGCGGGACCTTTCTCTGGTTGCGGGCGCATACGAAGCCCGGCTGGCAGCAGGCGGGAGTGATGAGGACAGTCTGCTGCCCGCGCTGTGCGACCTGCTGCTGGAAAAGCCTCTTTTTCGGGGCGCCGTTATTTTTCTCGACGCTTTCAGCGGTTTTACCGGCCAGGAACTGCAGGTGATCGAACGTCTTCTTGTTTCCGCTAGTGTTGTCTACGTCACCTTGTGCACCGATATCCTTTATCCTTTGCCCGTGGATCAGTCGATTTTTGCCAATATCCGGCAGACCGCTCTCAAATTGACCGAAATTGCCAACCGCAACAACGTCAGAATCGCCAAACCCTGGATGCTTTCTTCCGGCAATAAATACAACAACTTCCCGTTGACGCTACAGCGTTATGACGTCGCCGAACTCGCCGCGCTGGAAGCAGGCCTTTTCAACCCTGCCGCGCGCGTGTTTGAAACCCGGCCCGGCGCGGTGACTCTTACGCAGGCGTCAAGCATTCAGGACGAGTGCGATTATGTCGCGCGCGAGATTAAAAAAATGCTGCGGGAAGGCGCCATGCGCTGCAGGGACATCACCGTCATCGCACGTTCCAAACAGGTGTACGAACAGCACCTCGTCGATGCGTTCCGGAAATACGGCATCCCCGTCTTTGCGGACAACAGACAGCCGGTTTCCAGCCAGCCCCTCATCGTGTTTGTCCGCTGCGCGGTGCAGATTGCCGCGGAGGGTTTCGGGACCGATGCGGTGCTGCGCTGGTTGAAAACCGGTCTGACGGGGATACACCCCGATGCCATCGCGTCATTAGAAAACTATGTGCTGATGTGGAGCATCGGTTTTTCGCGCTGGCTTGAGCCCTGGCGGTCGAATCCCGACGGTTTTGGCAGCGAATTAACGGCTGCCGGCCGCGAAACGCTCGCCCTTCTCAACGCGGCCAGGGAGCAGGTTGTCGCTCCTCTCGTTGAACTGAAAAACGCGCTCGCCGATGCGGACGGCAGGCAGGCGGCAGGAGCTGTATTTCATCTGCTTTCCCGGCTGAGTGTTGCCGAGAACCTCAAACAATTGGCGGTCGACCTGGAGGATGCGGGCGAGACTTCCCTTGCCGGTGAACAGCAGCGGCTTTGGGACGATCTGATGGATGTGCTCGATATTGCAGCCGCTGTGATTCAAAAACCCGTCGGCGCAAAGAGGTTCAAAGAATTGCTGGACCTGATGCTCGGCGCCAGGACGCTGGGCAGCATCCCGCAAAGCCTCGATGAGGTGATCGTCGGCAGCGCGGACAGAATCAGAACGCAGTCGCCAAAAGCGGTTTTTGCGGTCGGCGCCAACGAAGGCGTTTTTCCCCTGTCTCCGGTGTCGCGGGGCATGTTTACCGACGCCGACAGGGACAGGCTTTCCGAACTGGGTCTGCTGACGGATACCGGTGAAAGCCGGGTCATACGCGAGCGTTTTCTCGCCTACATCTCTTTGTGCAGCGCCTCGGAAAAACTGTTTGTCTCCTATCTGTCCAAAGACGCTTCCGGCGCCGCGCTGGCGCCGTCCGAAATCGTGATGGAACTGCGGCGGCTCTTCCCGAAGTTGCGGGAGCGTAACTCGCTGCCCGATAATCCGGAGGAAATGATCGAAGCCGAAATACCCGCCTTTGAATTCTATGCAGCCAACATGCGTAAAGTGCAGGAACCTTACATCGCCCTGCGCGCATATTTTGCTTCGCAGGCATCGTTCGCGCCGAAACTTGAGGCGCTGGAAAGGGCCTGCGATAAAAAACCGTTTGTCATGGAAGACAGGCAGGCGGCGCAGCGGCTTTTCGGCAAAAAAATGGTCCTTTCCGCTTCAAGGGTGGAGAAATACTACCGCTGCCCGTTTCAATATTTCTGCCGGTACGGCCTGAAAGCGCAGCCGCGCCGCAAAGCGGAACTCGACGCCATGCAAAAGGGAATGATTCTGCATTTTGTGCTGGAGGTGCTGCTGAAAAAATACGGAGCCGGCATCGCCGGGTTGACGCCGGCGCAAAGGAAGGCCGAAATCAAGCGGGCGCTCAAAGAATATTTCGAGAGAAAAATGGTCGGCGACCCGGACAACCCTAACCGTCTGACTTATTTATATAACCGCCTCGCGCCCGTGCTCGATGAAATCATGCAGCGTTTGGCGCAGGAGTTTCAAAACAGCGATTTTATTCCCGTGGATTTTGAACTCGGCATCGGAAGCCCCGACGGCATTCCCGCTTACCGCGTGGCGCTCGACGGCGGCGGCGAACTGCTGCTGACAGGTTTCGTCGACAGAGTGGACACTATGGTGAAAAACGGTATCACGTATATCAGGGTCATTGATTACAAAACAGGTGTCAAGAAATTCCGCCTTTCCGATGTGCTGGCCGGCATCAATCTGCAGTTGCTGCTGTATCTTTTTGCCATCCGAAGCGGCGGCCGGGCCCGCTACGGCGAGACGGTTCCTGCGGGTATCCTTTATTACAACGCCAACGCGCCGGCGCCTAAAGTGGAGCGCGGCGCCACCCCTGAAAAAGTCATGGTGGAGAAACTCAACAGCGCGAAAATGAAGGGTCTTGTGCTCGACAACGAAACCGTCATCCGCGGCATGGACCGCAGCGGCTGCGGCTGGTTTGTCCCTATAAAAACGGACTCAACGGGCGTTGTCGCGTCGCTCGAACAAATGGGCAAATTGAATCGGAAAATCGACGCTCTGCTGGCGGATATGGCCGCTCGGCTGGCGGAGGGGCAAATCGAGGCGCTGCCGGCGTTCGGCGAAGACGAAAAATCTCCCTGCAAAAGCTGCGACTATGCGGCGGTATGCGGCGCCGACCCCACCGTATCGTTCAGGAGGATAGAACGCCTCAGCGACGCGGAAGCGTTGAGACGGCTTGAAGAAAAGGAGGTGGAACCCGTTGGAATGGACGAACCAGCAGCTCAGGGCGATTGAATCCACCGGCGGTACCGTGCTGGTCTCGGCGGCGGCCGGCTCGGGCAAAACCTCCGTGCTCGTCGAGCGTGTCATCCGCAGAATCACGCAAGGCGAGAAACGCTGCGACATCGACCGCCTTTTGATTGTCACCTTTACCAGGGCGGCCGCGGCGCAGGTACGCGAAAAAATCGCCGGGCAACTGTCGGCCCTGCTGGCGCAGCATCCCGGCGACGGGCACCTGCTTCGCCAGCAGATGCTTTTACCTTTCGCCGATATCTGCACCATCGACAGCTATTTCTGCAAACTGGTCAGGGAACATTTTCACCTGTTGGATATTAACCCGGATTTCAGGATGCTCGACGAGAGCGAAAAAGACATCATGCGCGTCGAGGCGGCGCGCGCGGTCATAGACAGATTGCATCAGGAGGGCAGCGGCGAAATTGCGCACCTCGCCGAACTGCTTATCGAGAGCAACGACGATTCCCGCTTGTTGAAAGTCGTCATCGACTTGTACGAACAGGCCCAGTCCCACCGTTTCCCGCGCCAATGGCTGCTCGACCTGGCCAAACCCTATGAGGAAACGGGCCCGCTGGAAAAAACCGCATGCGGACAGTTTCTTCTGGCGCAGGCGGCCGAGGCGCTCGAGTACCTCATCGGCGCGTCCCGCGCGCTGACGGAATATGCCGCGGATTACCCGGGCCTTGCAGGCCCCTTTGCCGAGACATTCAACGGCGATATCCTGATATATGAAAGTCTGTCGGCGATACTGAAAGATTCCGGCTGGGATGAGGCTGCCGCCGCAGTCGCCTCGGCAAACTACGGCCGTATGAAAAACACGCCGAAGGACTGCGACGGCAGCGCGAAAGAATATCTCAAAAATGCGAGAGAAAAACTGAAAGAGATCTTTCGGAAGAACGTTGCGGGGACTTTTTTTGTCGACAGCGCTTCGCACGCCGCGGATGCGGCGCGGCTGAAACCGGTCGCCCAAAAACTCATCGAAGCGACCCTGCTGTTCGGCGAAGAATACGCCCGGCTGAAAAACGAGGCCAACGCCGCGGATTTTTCGGATGTCAACCATCTCGCGCTGAATCTTCTTGTCGCCGAAGACGGCCTCGGGAATCATGTCAAAACACCGCTGGCAGAGGAACTTTCCCTTCGCTATGAGGAAATACTCGTCGACGAATACCAGGACATCAACAAAGCGCAGGATGATTTCTTCGAGGCGGTTTCAAAGGACAGGAACAACCTGTTCATGGTCGGCGACGTCAAGCAGAGCATTTACCGTTTCCGCCAGGCCATGCCGGAGATTTTTCTCAGCCGCCGCGACAGCCTGCCGGAGTTTGACGGCGTTTCATACCCGGCCAAAGTGTTGCTGGGCGGCAACTTCCGCAGCAGGCCCGGCATCACCGGGGCGGTCAACTTTTTCTTCCGCCGGCTCATGAGCGCGGGCGCGGGCGAACTCGATTATACCGAAGACGAGTATCTGGTCCCCGAGGCGGATTATCCTCCGGGCGACGGACCGGATGCCGAAATCCATTTGCTGACCGTCTCAAAGGATAACAAAACGGGCGATGAGGCGGCCTACATCGCCCGTTGGATTAAAAGCATGGTGGACGGCGGCGCGCAGGTCTGCACAAAAACAGGGACGAGGCCGGCGCGTTTCAGCGACTTCTGTGTGCTGATCAGAAGCCCGAAAAGCAAAGCCGCGGTCTATATCGATACCTTTGACCGGTGCCTGGTGCCCGCAACCTCGGACCTGACAGACGGATTTTTTGAGGCGAGGGAGACGGTGTTCATGCTCTCGCTGATGCGCGTCATCGACAATCCCTCGCAGGACATTCCGCTGTTGAGTGTGATGCTGTCCCCCGTTTTCGGTTTTACGCCCGACGACCTGGCGCGGCTGCGCCTGCTTGACAAAGAGTGTGCTTTGTACCGCTGTGTCGTAGCGGCAGCGGAAAAGGGAGACAGGAAATTCGCCGGCTTTTTGGATAGCATCGCGGCCATGCGGCGGCTGAGTTTGACCATGACCGCGGGCAGCCTCGTCAGGCGGCTGCTCGACTTTACGGGTTTCATGGCCATCGCCGGCGCGATGGGACATCCGGAAAGGCGCAAGGCGAACCTTTATCTGCTCATCGAACTTGCGGACCGCTACGAACAGGCGGGCCATATAGGGACCGCCGGCTTCATTCGGCAAATGGACCGCCTTGCGGAAGAAAACGCTTCGCTGCCGGAGGCTTCCGAACACGGCGGAGCCGCCAACGCGGTGACGGTGATGAGTATCCATAAAAGCAAAGGGCTCGAGTTCCCGTTCTGTATCCTCGCCGACTGCTCGAAACAGTTCAACAAAACGGACCTTTCGCAGGCCGTCGCGGTCAATCCGTCGCTCGGTATTGGGCTTTCCTACAGGGATGCCGAACAGTTTACGCTTTACGACACCGTTTTTAATCAGGCCTGCGGGCTCGATAATTACAAGCGTTCCATTTCCGAGGAAATGCGTATCCTTTACGTGGCCATGACAAGAGCGCGCGAGAAGTTCATTGCGGTCATTTCCGGGGAAAACCCCGGCGGCGGCCTGGCGAAACTCTGCGCGGGCCTCGGCAGCGGAACGCCTCTGCATCCCTTTGCGGTACGCAAAATGAACAGTTTCGCCGATTGGCTGCTGGCCGCCGCCGTCAGCCATCCGAACGCGCAGACGCTCAGGCGGATGGCGAGTTTAAGCGAAGCGGCGGCCATACCGGACCGGTCGCCGCTGGCCATCGTCGAGGCGTCCGCTTCGGTGCCCGCCGCGGAAGAACAGCCGGCTGTTGAGAGGCCCGCTCCGGATGAAGCCGTGCTTGAGCGTATCCGGCGGAAACTTTCGAGCGTTTACCCCTATGCCGAACTGGCCGCCATACCGGCCAAACGGGCCGCCTCCGAGGCGGCGGCAGGATGCGTTGACCGCGTGTTTTTCGCCTCTCGCGCGCCTTCCTTCCTCGCGCCGAAGGGCTTGAGCCCCGCTGAGCAGGGCAGCGCGCTGCACGCCTTTATGCAGTTCGCCGATTATGCCTTGGCTCGGCAGGACCCCGAGGCGGAAAGCGAAAGGCTGGTTCTCGCCGGCCATCTGACCCGGGCCCAGCGCGAAGCGCTCGACCTGGAAAAAATCGCCGTCTTTTTCGCAAGCCCGCTTGCGGGCCGGATTTTTGCCTCGCCGCAGGTCATGACGGAAAAGAAGTTTACCCTCGCCGTTCCCGCCCGCGAACTCTATGCGCAACTTTCGCCGGTCTGCGCAGGTGAAAACGTCGTCGTCCAAGGCGTTATCGACTGCCTGTTCGCCGAAGGGGACAAACTGGTCGTTGTGGATTATAAGACCGACAGGGGAGTGACACCCGAACTGCTGCGCGAACGGTATCGCGGGCAGTTGTCCATCTATGCCCGGGCGGCAGCCGAATGTTTCGCTTTACCGGTCAAAGAGGTTCTTTTATACTCTTTTTGGCTCGGCGAGCAGGTCGAACTGGCGGCAGGGGAGAGCGACGAATAAAATACTTGCATTGCACGCACGGTTGTGATAAAATAACGCCTGCTTTATCCCGGCACTGAATGAGAGGTGTTTATCATGAAAGAGGCCATTCATCCCAAATACGAAAAAACGGTCATTCGCTGCGCCTGCGGCGAAGTCATAGAGACAGCATCGACCAAGCAGAACATGCGTGTCGACATCTGCTCGAAATGCCATCCGTTTTTCACGGGCAAACAGAAGCTGGTCGACACGGGCGGACGGGTCGACAGGTTCAAAAAACGTTTCAACATGCAGGATTCCGAATAACAAAAACAAACGGCGCCCGGCGCCGTTTGTTTTTTCAGCCGGTACCCGGCGTCTCATTCGCGGAGGGTACTTGTTATGTATTTCAAAACGGCGGCGTGCCAAGCGCAAGCAGAACTGACCGTGAAACGTTCCCGCTTCATCGGCCACATCGCGCCTGTACCGGACAGGGAACGCGCGTTCGCTTATATCGAAGGGGTCCGGCAGCGGCACAGGGACGCCAGGCACAACGTCTACGCGTTCCGGCTTATGGACGGCCCTTATGAAAAATATTCGGACGACGGCGAACCCCAGGGCACTGCCGGCCAACCGGTGCTGGAAGTCCTTGCCAAAGAGGGGATGACCGACTGCGCGGTTGTCGTCACCCGCTATTTCGGCGGCGTGCTGCTTGGTACCGGGGGGCTTTCCCGCGCGTACGCACAAGCCGCGAAGGCGGCTCTTGATGCCGCGGGCGTCATTGTCATGAAGGCGTGCGCCGTTTATACACTCTCGTGCGACTACGCCTGTTTTGAGCGTATCGCCTCCCTGGCGCGCGACAGCGGCTGGCCGGTCACCGACGTGCGTTACGCGGACGTTGTCACGGCGCGTGTAAGCGTATGGTCCGACGAAACGCAGGTTTTTGAAAACGCCGTGCTAAGCATAGGTGCCGGCCGGGCGGACTTCGCCCGTGTGGAAGAATCTTTCGCGCCGCAAAAATAAACCGGCGCTGAAAGAGTAAACAGCGCTTCTTTTGCGTATATATATTCAAAAGCAATCGCCGTGAAGGAGCCGTCGCCGTGGTAAAAACAGTCAGGGAGCAGACTTGGGATATCGAGGATGCGGTCCTCTCGCCGCTGGCCGCTCACTCCCGCCGGAGCGCGGGTAGGCTGCGCAGCGAACCGGAATGTTCTGTCAGGACGGTCTATCAAAGGGACCGTGACAGGATCATCCACTCCAACGCTTTTCGCAGGCTCAAGCACAAAACGCAGGTCTTTCTTTCTCCCGAAGGCGACCATTACCGTACACGCCTGACGCATACGCTTGAAGTTTCCCAAATCGCCAGAACCATCGCGCGGGGGCTGCGCCTCAACGAAGACCTTGCGGAAGCGGTCGCGCTCGGCCACGACCTGGGCCACACGCCTTTCGGTCACGCGGGCGAAGCGGCGCTCAACGCCGTTGTTCCGGGCGGCTTCCGGCATTATGAACAGAGCCTGCGCGTGGTTGACGTGTTGGAGAAAGACGGCGAAGGCCTCAACCTGACCAGGGAAGTGCGCGACGGTATCGAAAGGCATACCAGCGGCACCCAGCCGGCAACGCTCGAAGGCAGAATTGTCCGGCTGGCCGACAGAATCGCCTATATCAACCATGACATCGACGACGCGATCCATGCGGATGTTTTATCCGAGACGGCTATCCCCGAAGATATCCGCGCGGCACTCGGAAACAGCAAATCGCAAAGAATCAGCACGCTGGTGATTTCGGCCATCGAAAACAGCGGCGAGGATATTCGCCTCGGTCAGGGAACCCAGGCGGCGTTTGACCAACTGCACGACTTTATGTTTGACAGCGTCTATAAAAACGACAAATGCAAAGACCAGGAGCCCAAGGCGATGGAACTGGTCAAATGGCTGTATGATTTTTTCAAGAACCATCCCGAAGAATTGCCGCCCGGTTTTGCCCGCATCGCGGCAAGCGACGGCGCCGAGCGCGCCGCCTGCGACTATATCGCGGGCATGACAGACCGCTACGCGGTGATGACATTCAATAAGCTTTTCATTCCGAAATCCTGGGAGTATTAGAGCCGTCGGTTTTTCGGCGCAGCGCTCCGCATACAAAGGGCATACAAGCGCAGAGGTGCATCTCTTGGCCATCAGCGAACAGCTTCTGGAAGAATTACGGGCACGCCTCGATATCGAGAGCGTGGTGTCGCCTTATGTCAACCTGCGTAAAAGGGGCAGGACTTCCGTGGGCCTTTGCCCTTTCCACAGCGAAAAGACACCCTCGTTCACCGTCTACCCCGACACGCAGTCGTTCTACTGCTTCGGCTGCACCGCAGGCGGGGAAATCATTACGTTTACCATGCGCATCGAGAACCTCGATTTCGCCGAGGCCGTCAGAAGCCTTGCGCAGAAAGCGGGCTTATCCATGCCGGAGGACGGTTTCGACGATTCCCTGGCCAAACGCCGCAAGGAGATCCTTGAAGCCAACCGCACCGCCGCGAGGTTTTACCATGACTGCCTGAACGGGCCCGGCGGAGAGGAGGCCCTCGCTTACCTCGAAAAACGCGGCATCTCCGAAAAAATGATTCAGCGCTTCGGACTCGGTTATTCGCCGGCAAACGGCTATTCGCTGCACCGGTACCTGCGCTCGAACGGCTTTTCGGATACGCTGCTGCTGGAAGCGAGTCTCATCAGAAAAAAACCTAGAGATCCGGACAGGCCGAGCTATTATGATTTTTTCCACAACAGGCTGATGTTTCCCATCATTGACCTGCGCGGCAATGTCATCGCGTTCGGCGCGCGGACGCTCGGCAACGAACAGCCGAAATACATCAACACCTCGGATACGCTGGTCTATAAAAAGAGCCAGGGTATATTCGCGCTGAACTTCGCCAAAAACGGCAACGACGGCAGGCTGATTCTCACCGAGGGATATATGGACGTCATCGCCCTGCACCAGGCGGGTATCACCAACGCTGTCGCCTGCCTGGGTACCGCGCTGACCAACGACCAGGTGCAGCTGATTACCCGTTATGCCGACAAGATTTTTCTCGCCTACGATTCGGATGAAGCCGGCCGCGAGGCCGCGCGCAAAGCGCTCCGGCTGTTTAACAACACCGGAGCGAAAGTGAAAGTACTCCAACTGGCCGGAGGCAAAGACCCCGACGAAATTATCAGGAAATACGGCGCGGATTATTTTGTCAGGAGCCTGGAAGACGCCCGCAACGAAATCGAATTCAAACTGGAGGAACAGCGCGCCCAGTTCGACCTCTCCACCGCCGACGGCAAGCTCGGTTTCCTCACGCAGGCGGCGCAGATCCTCGCCGCCGTACCGGGCGAACTGGAACGGGAGGTCTATGTGCAGAAACTGGCCGCCGAATTCGCCGTTTCGCCGCAGTCGCTGCTGGACAAGGTCAGGGTATTCGCGCAGGCGGGGCGCAAAAAATCGGCGGGCGAGGCCTTCCGTAAAATCCAGCGCTTTGACACCGCGCGCAATCCCGTCAATCCCGACAAGGCGCTCAACCGCCGGGCTGCGAACGCCGAAGAACGTATCATTGCGGTGCTGCTGAACGACCCGGATTATTTTCCCAAGTTAAAAAGAGAGATGACCCCCGACCTCTTTATTACCGATTTCAACCGCAAAGTCATCACGGCGATTTTTGAACGGCTCACAGTGGATAAAGAAATCAGTCTGACCGCGCTGGCCGCGGAGTTTACCCCCGCCCAAATGGGTATCATCGCCGGTATCCTCGCCGCGGGCGCCGCTATCCGTGGAAGCATGGAGGAATGCCTCGACTGCATCGCTGTTCTACGCGAAGAGAAGGCAAAGCGGGAGATGCCGGATCCCGCGCAAATGAGCGACGGCGAATTCGCCCGTTTTTTCGAACAAGCCAGAAACAACCGGTCCGGCACGGGCCGAAATACGGATAAGGAGTAATGCAAGTGGATCCCAACGAAAAAAAGAACCCCGTCAACATGCTTCTCGAAAAAGGCAGGCTCAACGGCAGCCTCTCGACGCAGGAGATCGATGCCGCGCTCGGCGAGATGGATTATGATGTCGAAAAACTCGACGAATTGTATGAAATTTGCGAAAAGCAGAACATCGACATCATTGACGATTTCGGGGAACTGGGCGCCGACGTCATCTCGCTCGATTTCGACATGGGCAAACCGGTCGACCAGATCGCGGCAATCGACAAAAACTCCGCCATCGACGATCCCGTCAAGATGTATCTCAAAGAAATCGGCGTCGTTCCGCTGCTCAACGCCGAAGAAGAGATTGAACTTGCCATGCGGGTCTCCGAAAACGACCCCGCGGCGAAAAAACGGCTCGCGGAGGCCAACCTGCGCCTCGTCGTCAGTATCGCCAAACGATACGTCGGCAGGGGCATGAATTTCCTCGACCTGATTCAGGAGGGCAACCTCGGCTTAATCAAGGCCGTCGACAAATTCGACCATACGAAGGGCTTCAAGTTTTCAACCTACGCGACCTGGTGGATCCGCCAGGCCATCACGCGGGCGATTGCCGACCAGGCGCGCACCATCCGCATTCCCGTGCATATGGTGGAGACCATCAACAAGGTCAAAAAGACCAACAGCCAGCTGCTTCACGAAAACGGGCGGGACCCCACCGCGGAGGAGGTCGCGGCCAAACTCGGCATCACCGTCGAAAAGGTGCGGGAAATCAACCGCGTCGCCCAGGAGCCCGTATCGCTCGAGACGCCCATCGGCGAAGAGGAGGACAGCCATCTCGGCGATTTCATCCCCGACGATGATACGCCGGCTCCGGCCGACGCCGCTTCGATGCTGCTGCTCAAAGAGCAGATTGCCGAAGTGCTCGGTACGCTGACGCCCAGGGAGGCGAAAGTTCTCGCGCTACGCTTCGGCCTGGAGGACGGCCAGTCCCACACGCTCGAAGAGGTCGGGACGGTGTTCCATGTCACACGCGAGAGAATCAGGCAGATCGAGGCCAAAGCCCTGCGCAAACTCAGGCATCCCAGCCGCAGCAAGAAACTCAAAGATTTTCTTGACTGAACGCGCCGCGGAAAGGCGGCGGGCAAACAGGCAGCCGGCATCGGCTGCTCTGCTGTCCGCCGTTTTTGTTTCATGAAGCAGGCGGCGGTACGCTGCCGGTTATAAACGCATTGGTGGGGGCGTTATGAAAACAAAACAGGGATTCCGGTATGAAGGCGAATTCTCGCGGGAGATTTCCTTTCCGTTGGGAGGCATCGGCGCCGGCTGCGTCGGCCTGGCCGGCAACGGCCGGCTGGTTGATTTTGAAATCTTCAACAGGCCGAACAAAAACTCCGTCAACGGTTTTACCCATTTTGCCGTCAAAGCGGAAAAGGGCGGCGAAGTGCTTGACGCCAGGGTGCTTCACGGAGATCTCATGGCGCCGTATTCCGGCGCGGCGAATACCGACGGTTTCGGGGGCTTCGGCTTTGGGGTCAACCGGTCGACCATGGCCGGCCTGCCGCATTTCGAGCGATGTTCTTTCACCGCGGCGTACCCGTTTGCCCGGGTTGATTTTCAGGACAGGCGCTTTCCGGGAGAGGTCGCGCTGGAGGCCTTCAGCCCGCTGATCCCGCTCAACGACAAGGACTCGAGCATACCGGCCGCTTTTTTTGAAATCGCTTTCTTCAATCCGACCGGCAGCGAAATCACCTACACCGCCGCATTCAGTTTGACCAACCCGCGGGGTACGGCCCCTGTCGCGGTGTCGCGCAAAAACGGCGTCTGCTATATGTTCCTCGACGACGAGGGGAACGCGCGCAGCAGTCCGGATTACGGCAACCTGTGCACGGCGGCCGACTCGAACGGCGCGACCGTTCAGGCGCACTGGCTGCAGGGGTCCTGGTTTGACAGCTTGTCCACTTTCTGGCGCGAGTTTGCCTCGCCGGGCAGTCTGCCCGAACGCGAATATGATGAGCCGGCAGGCGGCAACGCCACCTCGACGCTGAGTGTCCGCCTGCAAGCGGCGCCGGGCGGTTCGGTGAAGGCTCGCTTTGTTTTGGCATGGAGTTTCCCCAACTGCGTCAACTATTGGAATCCGGCAGGCAAAAACGGCGATCCAAACGCCGCGAACGGCTGGCGCAATTATTACGCGACGGTTTTTAAGGACGCTGAGCATACCGCCGCCTACTGTTTTAAGCATTTCGGCCGCCTGCGCGCCGAAACGCTTATGTTTAAGGACGCGCTGTTTTCATCCACTCTGCCCGACTGCGTGCTCGACGCCGTGTCCGCCAACATTTCGATTCTGAAAACGCCGACCTGCCTGAGGCTGGAAGACGGCTCCTTCTACGGCTTTGAGGGCTGCCACTGCGACGCCGGCTGCTGCGAGGGCTCCTGCACGCATGTATGGAACTATGCCTACGCGCTGCCTTTCCTTTTCCCCGCGCTGGAGCGCTCCATGCGCGAACTCGATTACCGGTACAATATCAACGAAAACGGCGGAATGTCCTTTCGCCTGCAGCTGCCGCCCGGCAGACAGCGCAGCGCTTTCAGGCCTTGCGCGGACGGGCACTTCGGCGGGGTCATCAAGGTGTACCGCGAATGGAAAATCAGCGGCGACAGGGCCTGGCTGGCAAGCATGTGGCCTTTTGTCAAAAGAAATATGCAATACGCGTGGTCTCCGGCGAACCCGGACCGCTGGGATCCTGAGAAAACCGGCGTCCTGCACGGCAGGCAGCACCACACGCTCGATATGGAATTGTTCGGCCCCAATTCCTGGCTGACCGGTTTCTATCTGGCGGCGCTGAAAGCCGCCGCGGAAATGGGCCGCTATCTCGGCGAAGGGGATACGGCGGCAGAATATGAGGCGCTGTTTGAAAAAGGCAGAAACTGGGTGGAGGATAACCTGTTCAACGGGACATTTTATTACCAGAAAATCGACCTTCGCGACCTTTCTATGCTTGACGCTTATGAGGATACCGGAGCTTACCGCGGCTGCGGAGAGATCAAATACCAGATCGGCGAGGGTTCGGCGATCGACCAGGTGCTCGCTCAATGGCACGCGGACAACATCGGGCTGGGTGACATATTCGACCGCACAAGGGTGCGTAAAGCCCTGCGCGCCGTCTACCGATACAACTTCAAACGGGATATGCGCAGCCACGCCAACCCCTGCAGGATCTATTGCCTCAACGACGAGCAGGGAACGGTCATCTGCGAATGGCCGGACTTAACGAAAAAGCCGGCCATTCCCGTACCCTATTCGGAAGAAACGATGCACGGCTTTGAGTACCAGGCGGCGTCGCATATGATCCGCAACGGCATGGTCGCGCAGGGGACGCGGCTGATTAAAGCCGTACGCGGCCGCTATGACGGCCGCCGCAGGAATCCGTTCAATGAATTCGAGTGCGGCAGCAACTACGCGCGTTCGATGGCTTCGTATGCCGCCCTGCTGGCGTTTTCCGGGTTCACTTTTGATATGACCGCCGGAGAACTCGGTTTCTCGCCGGCGGTCCGCGGCGATTTCCGCTGTTTCTGGTGCCTGGGTACCGGTTGGGGCACATTTGAAATCAGCGGCACCCGCGCCGTGCTCCGCTTGCTTTACGGCACATTCACACTGCGGCGTATCCGCCTGCCTTTTGCGCGCGTGCTTGCGGTGCGCGTGGCGGGCGGCGATACGGGTTTTGACTGTGAAGACAGGGTCGTGGTGATGCAGCCGGCGGTTTCTCTGGCTGCCGGCAACGGAAACGATACGGTCGAAATCGACATGGTGGAGGAGTGAAGGGCCTGCGGAACCATGTTCCGCAACCGCAGCCGTTGATGCTGCAATCCGCCGCTGCAAAAATCGCCATTTTTTTAGATACATATATTGACAATGCTTAAGGCGCACATTATAATACTAATCTATGTATAATGGATAGTGTGCGCCTATCAGGCGCGTCCATTATATATTGTATAAGGCTTTGCGCACGCCGCGCGAAGCGGAAAAGGTCCCCAATCACCATAGCCCGCTATTGATGAAGCCCGGGTGAAAATTACGAACGGAGTGAAGTTGTTCATGCTGAGAGAGACCCCTGTCAAGCAGGGAAGACGCGAACGGGCAAGTTTCGGCAAGATTGAGGAAGTCATGGAGATGCCCAACCTCATCGAGGTGCAGAAGGACTCCTACCGCCAGTTCCTTGATCACGGCCTCATGGAGGTTTTCAATGAGATTTCCGACATCAGCGACTACAGCAACAACTGGCAGCTGAGCTTTGTCGGCTATCATCTCGATGACAAACCGAAGTATTCCATCAGGGAATGCAAAGAGCGCGACGCCACCTACTGCGCGCCTATGCGCGTGACGGTACGCCTGCTCAACAAAGAAACGGGACAGATCAAAGAGTCCGAGGTTTTCCTCGGCGACTTTCCGATTATGACCGAGAGCGGCACCTTTGTCATCAACGGCGCCGAGAGGGTCATCGTTTCCCAGCTCGTGCGCTCCCCGGGCGTTTATTTCGACATGACCCACGACAAAGTCGGTACCGAACTGTATTCGAGCACCATCAACCCCAACCGGGGCGCCTGGCTTGAATACGAAACCGACTCCAACAATATTTTCTATGTCCGCATCGACAAGAACCGTAAAATTTTCATCACCACCCTGATCCGCGCGCTGGGACTGGGAACCAACGCCGAGATCCGGGACTTTTTCGGCGAGGATGAAAAACTCGAGGCGACCCTTGAAAAGGACGAGACCAAAAACAGCGAAGAAGCGCTGATGGACGTCTTTAAGAAAATCAAACCCGGCGAACCCATTACGCTCGACGTGGCCGAAACGCAGCTGAAAAACCTGTTTTTCGACCCTCACCGTTACGACCTGTCCCGCGTTGGACGCTTTAAGTTCAACACGAAACTCGAACTGGCCAACCGCCTTGCGGGGTGCCGGCTGGCCGAACCCGTCGTCAGCGAAACGACCGGCGAGGTTCTTGCCGAGAAGGGCGAGCTTATCAATAAAGAAAAAGCGGTCGAACTTGAAAACGCCGGCGTCAAATCGGTTACCGTTGTCAGCGCCGCGGGCAAAAATGTTAAAATCATCACCAACGGCATGGTGAGGGCGCAAGCCCTGCTCGGCGACACCGTGACCGAGCAGGAACTTAAAGACGCGGGCATCAACGAAAAGGTCCGTTACTCCGTACTCACGTCCATTATCGAAAAGTGCGGCGATGACAAGCAGGCGCTGCTGGCCGAGATGACCGCGCGCCGCGACGAACTGATTCCGAAAAACATCATCGTCGACGATATTTTCGCCTCGATCAACTATGTCAACTGCCTTGCCAACAAAATCGGCAGCCTGGATGATATTGACCATCTGGGCAACCGCCGCATCCGTTCGGTCGGCGAACTGCTCCAGAACCAGTTCCGCATCGGCTTTGCCAGAATGGAGCGGGTGGTCCGTGAAAGGATGACCCTGCAGACCGGCGACGACCATGACACCGTCACCCCGCAGTCGCTCATCAATATACGTCCCGTGCTGATGGCCATCAAGGAGTTTTTCGGCTCCTCGCCGCTGTCGCAGTTTATGGACCAAACCAATCCGCTGGCCGAGCTGACGCACAAGCGCCGCTTGTCTGCCTTGGGCCCCGGAGGCCTCTCGCGCGACAGGGCGGGTTTCGAAGTCCGCGACGTGCATTACAGCCATTACGGCCGCATGTGCCCCATCGAAACGCCCGAGGGCCCGAACATCGGCCTGATATCTTATCTCGCGACCTACGCGAAAATCAACGAATACGGCTTCATCATGGCGCCTTTCCGCAAGGTGGACCCCGAAAAGGGCGTGCTGGATGAAGTGGTTTATATGACAGCCAGCGAAGAGGACGAATACATCGTCGCGCAGGCCAACGAACCGCTGGACGAAAACAACCGCTTCAAAAACCAGAAGGTCATCGCGCGCTACAGGGACGAGTTCCTTGAGGTAGACGCGTCCAAAGCCCAGTTCATGGACATATCGCCCAAAATGGTCGTATCCGTCGCGACGGCGATGATCCCCTTCCTTGAAAACGACGACGCCAACCGTGCGCTGATGGGTTCCAACATGCAGCGCCAGGCGGTCCCGCTGCTGAAACCCGAAGCCCCGATCGTCGGGACCGGCATCGAATATAAGGCAGCGGTCGATTCCGGCGTTGTGGTGCTCGCCAAAAACGCAGGCACCGTGGTGCGCGCCAACGCGAACTACATCGACATCAAGACCGACTCCGGCGATATCGACACCTATGAACTGATTAAATTCATGCGATCCAACCAGGGCACCTGCATCAACCAGCGGCCCGTCGTTACCGTCGGAACGCATGTCGAAGCCAAAGAGGTCATCGCCGACGGGCCCGCGACGGACCAGGGCGAGATCAGCCTGGGCAAAAACGCGCTGGTCGGTTTCATGACCTGGGAAGGCTACAATTATGAGGACGCCGTTCTCATCAGCGAAAAGATTGTGCGCGACGATATGTACACCTCCATTCATATCGAGGAGTACGAAGTTGAGGCAAGGGATACCAAATTAGGCGCCGAAGAAATCACACGCGACATCCCCAATGTCGGCGACGACGCGCTGCGCGACCTTGACGACCGCGGCATCATCCGCATCGGAGCCGAAGTGACATCGGGCGACATCCTTGTCGGCAAGGTGACCCCGAAGGGCGAGACGGAACTGACCGCGGAGGAGCGGCTTCTGCGCGCCATCTTCGGTGAAAAGGCCAAAGAAGTGCGTGACACCTCGCTTCGCGTACCGCACGGCGAATACGGTATTGTGGTCAACGTCGAGGTGTTCACCCGCGAAAACAGCGAGGAACTCTCCCCCGGTGTCAACAAGGTTATCCGCTGCTATGTCGCGCAAAAGCGCAAACTTTCGGTCGGCGACAAGATGGCGGGCCGTCACGGCAATAAAGGCGTCGTATCGCGGATACTGCCTCAGGAGGATATGCCTTTCCTGCCCGACGGCACTCCGCTCGACATCGTGCTCAACCCTCTCGGCGTCCCTTCAAGAATGAACATCGGGCAGGTGCTCGAGGTCAACCTCGGCTTTGCGGCCAGGGAACTCGGCTTGCACGTTATGACGCCCGTATTCGACGGAGCGCATGAAGACGACATCAAATATTACCTTCGTCAAGCCGGCTTGCGCGAAGACGGCAAGATGGAACTGATTGACGGCAGGACGGGCCTCAAATTCGACAACCCCGTCACGGTCGGCGTGATGTACTTCCTGAAGCTGCTCCACCTTGTCGATGACAAGATCCACGCGCGTTCCACAGGCCCGTATTCTCTGGTCACGCAGCAGCCGCTGGGAGGCAAAGCGCAGTTCGGCGGCCAGCGTTTCGGAGAGATGGAGGTCTGGGCCCTCGAGGCTTACGGAGCCACCTACACCCTGCAGGAAATCCTCACCGTGAAATCCGACGACGTCATCGGCCGGGTCGAGGCGTTCAAAGCGATTGTCAAAGGCAAGAATGTCCCGAAACCGGGCATTCCCGAGTCTTTCAAGGTTCTGGTCAAGGAACTTCAGTCCCTCGGCCTTGATGTGACCGTCCTCGATGAAAACGATGAGGAAATCGACCTAAAACAGAACTTTGACATGGAGGACAGCGGCTTCATGGGCAAACTCGAGTCCCACTTCAAGCTCATCAACGATGCCGCCACCGCAGCCGGTTTCGAGATCGAAGGAGAGGAAAACGACATTTTCCTTCATCCCGAAAACGGCGAGGATACCGATGAGGACCTCGACGGCATCATCGCCGACGAAACAGGCGATGACTTGACAGAAGAGGAAGAGGTAACGGATTTCGAAGATCAAGAAGAGCCGGCATACGGCGGCGAAGAGGAAGAAGAACTGCCGGAAGACGAGCTGCCCGATACCGATGAATAAACAGGAAATCCTGCAGCAGCAATCGGCGGTATCCTTCAGGCAGCCATCCGGCGAATAAAGAGAAAAGGGGCACATACAATAGTGGAAAATATGACGTTCGAAAAAATCAGAATCGGCCTCGCCTCTCCCGATCAGATGAGAGAATGGTCTCACGGCGAAGTGAAAAAACCCGAAACCATCAATTACAGGACCCTGAAGCCCGAAAGGGACGGCCTGTTCTGCGAGAAGATTTTCGGGCCGACCAAAGACTGGGAGTGCCACTGCGGCAAATATAAAAAAGTCCGTTACAAAGGCAAAATCTGCGAAAAGTGCGGGGTCGAAGTCACCCGTGCCAAAGTCCGCCGCGACAGAATGGGCCATATCGAGCTCGCCGCCCCCGTATCGCATATCTGGTACTTTAAGGGGATTCCCTCGCGCATGGGCCTTATCCTTGACCTGACGCCCAGGGTGCTCGAGAAGGTGCTCTATTTCTCCATGCGCATTGTCGTCGATCCCGGCGACACGCCGCTGAAAAAAATGCAGACCCTTGACGAGAAAGAGTATGAGGAATACTCCATCCGCTACCAGGATGCTTTCCGCGCCGAAATGGGCGCCGAAGCGATCAAGGAACTGCTCATGGACGTTGACCTCGACGCCCTCGCAAAAGAACTGCGCGAAGACCTCGCGAGCAACTCCAGCCAGAAGAAGGCGAAAGCCCTTAAACGCCTGGAGGTGGTCGAGGCATTCAGAAAATCGGGCAACAGGCCGGAATGGATGATCCTCGACGTCATCCCCGTGATTCCTCCCGAAATCAGGCCGATGGTCCAGCTCGACGGCGGCCGTTTTGCCACTTCGGACCTCAACGACCTCTACCGCAGGGTCATCAACAGGAACAACAGGCTTTCCAAGTTACTCGAGCTCGGCGCCCCCGAAATCATTATCCGCAACGAGAAGAGGATGCTCCAGGAGGCGGTGGACGCCCTGATTGACAACGGCCGAAGAGGCCGCCCGGTCACGGGTTCCAGCAACCGCGCGCTGAAATCCCTTTCGGATATGCTCAAGGGCAAACAGGGCCGTTTCAGGCAGAACCTTTTGGGCAAGCGCGTCGACTATTCCGGCCGTTCGGTCATCGTCGTCGGCCCGGAATTGAAACTGTTCCAGTGCGGCCTGCCCAAGGAAATGGCGCTCGAACTGTTCAAACCCTTTGTGATGAAGCGCCTTGTCGAGACGGAAAGCGCCGGCAACGCGAAAACCGCCAGAAAAATGGTCGAGCGTTCCAACGCGAAAGTTTGGGACGCGCTCGAGGTTGTCATTAAGGACCACCCGGTGCTGCTCAACCGCGCGCCGACGCTTCACAGGCTGGGCATCCAGGCTTTCGAGCCCGTGCTCGTCGAGGGCAGGGCCATCAAACTTCATCCGCTGGTTTGTACCGCGTTCAACGCGGACTTTGACGGCGACCAGATGGCTGTCCACGTGCCCCTTTCCGCGGAGGCCCAGTCCGAAGCGCGCTTCCTGATGCTCGCGGCGAACAATCTGCTCAAACCCTCCGACGGCCGCCCCGTAACCGTGCCGACGCAGGATATGGTTCTGGGTTCTTATTACCTGACCATGGACAAACCCGGCGAAAAAGGCGAGGGCAAAGTGTTCCGTAACGTCGAAGAGGCCGTCATGGCTTATGAGGAGGGCGACCTCCAGCTGCACGCGCGCATCAATATCAGGATGACCAAAACCATCGACGGCGCCGAAAAGAGCAAAATCATCGAGACGACGCTGGGCAAGGTGATTTTCAACGAGCCTATCCCGCAGGACCTCGGTTTTGTCGACCGTTCCGACCCCGCGAACGATTTCGCGCTGGAAGTCGATTTCCTCGTCAACAAAAAGAAACTGGCGGACATCGTGGACCGCTGCATCCGGATTCACGGTACCGCAGTCACCTCGGCCGTACTCGATAAAATCAAGGCTCAAGGATTCAAATATTCCACCAGAAGCGGCATCACCGCGGCTGTCTGCGACGCGACCATCCCCGATAAAAAGGCCGAACTCATCAAGGAGACGGAAGAAAAAATCGACAAGGTGACCAGGAACTTCAACCGCGGCCTGATTACCGACGAGGAGCGTTTTGAAAGCGTCCTCAAAGCATGGGACGAGTGCACCCGCAAGGTCGCCGCGGAACTGAAAGAAAACTTTGACCGCTACAACCCGATCAACATGATGCTTGACTCCGGCGCCCGCGGCAACGAAAGCCAGCTGCGCCAGCTGGCCGGCATGCGCGGGCTTGTCGCCAACACCGCAGGCAGAACCATTGAAGTGCCCATCCGCGCCAACTACCGCGAGGGCTTAAACATCCTCGAGTACTTCATCTCCTCGCGCGGAGCGAGAAAAGGCCTCGCCGACACGGCTTTGAGAACGGCTGACTCCGGTTACCTGACCAGACGTCTGGTCGACGTGTCGCAGGAAGTCATCATCCGCGAGGAGGACTGCGGCTGCGGCACAGGCATCAAAGTCTATGACCTCAGGGACGGCAACCGCATCATCGTCTCCCTGCGCGACCGTCTCATCGGCCGCTACCTGGTCAACGACCTGGTCGACGCGGAAACAGGCGAAGTCATCCACCCCAAAGATGTCATGATGAACGAAGACGACGCTAAAAAAGTGGCCGATTACGCCACCCGACGTTTTGCCAAAGATAATCCCGAAGGCGCAGAGCAAGCGGGTTCGCCCACCGTCGAAATCCGCTCCCTGCTGACCTGCCGCGCCAAACACGGGGTCTGTATTAAATGCTACGGCTCCAACCTGGCGACCGGCGATCCTGTCACCGTCGGCGAGGCGGTCGGCATTATTGCGGCCCAGTCCATCGGCGAGCCCGGCACGCAGCTGACAATGAGAACCTTCCAGACAGGCGGTACCAAAACAGACGTTTCCGACATCACCCAGGGTCTGCCGAGGGTCGAGGAGCTTTTCGAGGCGCGCAAACCCAAGACACTGGCCATCATGACCGAAATCGGCGGCGTCGTTTCCTTTGACGAGATCAAAAAGAGCAAGCATGTCGTCGTCACCGACGAGGAAAACAACGACTCCAGAAGTTATATGATTCCTTACGGCTTCCGTGTCAAAGTCGAAGAAGGGGATGTTGTCAAAAAAGGCGACACCCTGACCGAAGGCTCGAGAAATCCGCATGACATTCTTGCGATTCTCGGAGTAGAAGCGGTGCACAATTACCTCATCCGCGAGGTGCAGAGGACCTACCGTATTCAGGGCGTCGATATCAACGACAAGCACATCGAGGTCATTATCCGCCAGATGATGAAAAAACTCAAAGTGGTTGAACCGGGCACCACGACGCTTCTTTCTGGCAGCCTTATCGAAAAAACGGACCTTGAAGATGAACTCGAGAGGGCGCGCAAAGAGGCCGAAGAAGAAGGAGTAGAGTTTTTACCGGCGGTTTGCGAACCGGTGCTTCTCGGCATCACCAAGGCCTCGCTTGCGACGGACTCTTTCCTCTCCGCCGCTTCGTTCCAGGAGACGACGAGGGTGCTCACCGACGCCGCCATCAAGGGCAAGACGGACCCCCTTCTGGGTCTGAAGGAGAATGTCATCATCGGCAAACTGCTGCCCTCCGGTACCGGGATGAAGTGCTACGCGGACGTCGAACTCAAATCGACCGTTCCGGAAGGCCCGCATACCTTCGAGGCTCCCGTACGTCAGCAGCCGGCGGAAACCGAGGCGGCT